>NZ_KB897904.1:0-1197 GCF_000377185.1 Rhizobium sp. 42MFCr.1 | reverse complement strand
GGCTGAGCGATAGCCAAGCTTGCCATAGCTCATCAATACAGATAATCATGAGTTATAGAAGGGTGGTCTATAGCTCATGCAATGGAACTGGCAGAACGCAGATTGGCCGCGTTTCAGGTACGACACTGCAAGCTTGATCCCGTTGGAGCAGAAATTTCTGCAATCCGCCGGCGAGGTCATCGGTGCTGTTCGGCATTTCAATGAGGATGACAGTAGTCAGCTTCGTATTGAACTGCTGAGTGACGAGGCGATCAAAACCTCAGAGATCGAGGGAGAGTTTCTCGACCGGGCAAGCGTCCAATCATCACTCCGCCGACAGTTCGGGCTCAATACAGATGACCGACAGGTTCGCCCCCAAGAGCGGGGGATCGCCGAGATGATGGCGGATGTCTATCGAAACTGGCATCAGCCGCTGCATCATGAGGAGCTGTTCCATTGGCACTCAATGCTGATTGCAGGAAATCGATACATTGAAACGGTGGGCGCTTACCGCCAGCATGCCGACGCCATGCAGATCGTCTCAGGCAGACTGGACAAACCGACAGTACATTTTGAGGCTCCCCCATCTCGCCAAGTTGCCGCTGAGATGGAAGGCTTCACCGCATGGTTCAATCAATTCGGACCAAGCGGTCAAACACCACTTCAGGCTTTAACGCGCGCCTCGGTCGGCCATCTTTACTTTGAAAGCATACATCCATTTGAAGATGGCAACGGCCGCATTGGGCGCGCGCTCGCCGAGAAGTCGCTGGCTCAAAACATAGGGCAGCCCAGCCTGATCTCACTTGCCTTCACAATCGAGAAAAACCGAAAGGCCTATTATTCCGAACTTGAGCGCCACCAGCGCACACTCGATATCACTGGTTGGGTCCTCTTTTTCTCAGAAACGATCCTCGCCGCCCAACAGGCGACGCTTGAGCGCATAGATTTCTTCATTCAGAAAGCAAAATTTTACGATCGGTTTAGAGACCGCCTGAACGAGCGGCAAGAAAAGGTAATCGCGCGAATTTTCAAAGAGGGCATAGCGGGTTTTAAGGGAGGCCTAAGCGCGGAGAACTACATTTCGATTACAGCCACATCCCGCGCCACAGCCACACGCGATCTTCAGCAACTCGTAGAGATCGGTGCCCTTACGCGCACGGGCGAACGTCGGCATACCCGTTACGCGCTGCTGCTGCAGAACTAAATTCGCCGTGTGTG
>NZ_KB897903.1:0-1320 GCF_000377185.1 Rhizobium sp. 42MFCr.1 | reverse complement strand
GGATAGGTCGATGCGGTGGGCGTTATGAACGAGGCGATCAAGGATGGCATCAGCATAGGTTGGATTGCCGATGATCTCGTGCCAGGCTGATACCGGAAGCTGACTGGTAATGATTGTCGAGCGGCGGCCGTAACGATCCTCGAGGATCTCCAGAAGGTCGTGGCGCGCCTGCTCATTGAGCGGCTCCAGGCCCCAGTCGTCGAGGATCAAGAGCTGGACGTGCCCGAGGGTTCGCTGCAGCCTAGCATAGCGGCCGTCGCCATGGGCAAGAGCGAGATTGGCAAACAGCCGTGGCACGCGCTGATAGAGAACCGAGCGATCGTCGCGGCAGGCCTTGTGCCCGAGAGCACAGGCCAACCAGCTTTTCCCGACACCAGATGGCCCGCAGATCGCGAGGTTGTCGTGGGCATCGATCCAGTCGCCGCCGATCAGCTTCATGAACAGCGCCCGATCGAGACCGCGCTCGCTGCGGTAGTCGACATCCTCGGGCACAGCATGGTGGCGCAGTTTGGCAAACCGCAGACGGGCGGCAAGCTTGCGATCGTGACGCGAGCTCCATTCTCGCTCGAGCAGCAGCCCGAGCCATTCGGCATGGGAGAGTTGTTCGCTCTCACCGTTGGCAATCAGTTCGTTGAACGCCTTGGCCATGCCGGTCAGGCCCATGGCATTCAATTTATCAAGGGTGGGATGTGCAAGCATATGTCGTCTCCTCAGTGGTAATAGCGGGGGCCGCGGATGTTGGAGTGATTGATCGGCTCAGATGATGATGCGGCTGATGACGCCGACGGTCGGTCGAGGTGATTGTCGAGAATGGAGCGCACCGAGCCATAGGTTCGCGCACCGATTTCCAAAGCCCGGCCGCAGGCCGCGTTGACCCGCTCCCGCTCAAACGCTTTGACGAGGCGGATAATGCCCAGGCAGGCTCTGTAGCCCTGTTCTGGATGCGGCCGATCAGCGAGAATACGCTCGCAGAGCAATGCAACGTCCGATCCGATTGCCGATGCTTCGCGGCTGATACGTTCGATCGTCCAGTCGGCAAAGCGGCGATGCGATGATGGCATGTGCTCCGGCGTTGTCGTGTGCTTGCCATTGCCGCTCGAACGCCGGTGGGCGGCAATGCGCTCGCCCTTATGGAAGATCTCGATGGTATTGGCGGTGATGCGTGCCTCGACTTGCTCACGGGCAAAACGATAGGGCACGGAGTAATAGTGCTTATCGATATCGACATGATAATCGAGGCCGGCCCGGCGTATCTTCCATTCAGCAAAGACGTATCGTTCGACGGCAAGCGGCCGCAGAGCGGGATAGTCGATCTCTTCA
>NZ_KB897902.1:0-1393 GCF_000377185.1 Rhizobium sp. 42MFCr.1 | reverse complement strand
TCTTCTGTGGTTGCCGCCCGTAGTGCAAGCAGTTTTTGGCCTTTTGAACATGTGATCGAGTGCGGTCTTCTGTCAGGCCTTTTTGTGCGGCACTTCCATAAGCCGCTGGCCGGTATGGTGATCAGCGGATCGGGTCCAAATCTACTTTCCGAGCTTGCGAGCTCCAGAAATGTCCCTGGTTTTCCCCATCCGGATCGGTTCGATCATGCGCCCATTCAGGTCATCGACTTCTCACACCTCCTAACCGGCGTTAGTCCTCAGCGTTCAGCATCAGCTCATGCCGCTACGGCCAACGTCGGATCACAAAAATCTTCCTGCTTCGTCAGCATGGCCCACATCCTACGAGCCATCTTGTTTGCGAGCGCGATCGCCACCAACATTCTCGGCTTGCGAGCCAGCATCCGCGCTAGCCATGAGCCCTGCACTGGCGATCGACGGCTCGCCCAGCTTACACGTGCCATTGCGCCGATGATCAGCAGTCTGCGGATGTCAGCCTGACCGGCTTTGGACACTCGGCCGAGCCTTTCTTTGCCGCCTGAAGAGAATTGTCGCGGGACTAGACCGAGCCAAGCCGCAAAATCTCGCCCGCACTTGAAGCTGTCCATTGCCGGGGCAAAAGCCTCTACCGCAAGAGCTACCATCGGGCCTACGCCTGGCATGGTCTTGAGACGTCGCGCAACATTGCTCTGCTGTGCAAGTCCGGCAATCTTCTTCGTCTTGTCCTCGATTCTTGCGGTCTTTTCGCTAATCTGGGCCAGAAGATCGCTGCATTCCTCCCTCACGAGTTTCGGCAGGGCGCTATCCGCATCATCGACTAATGCCTCCATGCGCTTGATGTGGCCTAACCCGAGCGGAACGACGTGGCCATACTCGTAAAGTACAGCGCGCAGCGCATTCACCAGTTCCGTCCGCTGGCGCACGATACGCTCCCGCGCTCGGAATAACACCGCTTTCGCTTGTTGATCTTCGGACTTGGGTTCTACGAAGCGCATCTCGGGTCGCTGTGCCGCGACAACAATGGCCTCGGCATCAGCGGCATCGTTCTTCTGACGCTTCACGAAAGGTCGCACATATTGCGGAGCGATCAGCTTGACCTCATGCCCCAGCGTCGCCAATTCCCGTGCCCAGTAGTGAGCGCTGCTGCAAGCTTCCATCACCACGACAGCCCCGGACTGGCTTTCCATGAAACGCAAGAACTGTCCCCGCGACAGCTTCTTGCGAAAGAGCAACCGGCCCGACATCGATGCACCGTGAATCTGAATGACGCTCTTTGCAAGATCCACCCCGATCATCACTTCCGTCATGTGTAGTCCTCTCCGCTACTGGTCCAAACACGCTCTAAAATGATAGCGTCTAACGATGCCACTTGGAGAGGGCGGCAACCACCCCATCT
>NZ_KB897901.1:0-1700 GCF_000377185.1 Rhizobium sp. 42MFCr.1 | reverse complement strand
CGACATGGAGCGCGCGGTCGAACAATATGCTGAGGACGACGAGGTCGGGCGATGAGTGTTTACGACGACATCCAGACCGCAGCCGTCTTCGCTATCCTTTATGTGGACGGCCCCCTGCTCGCAAGATATTCTGAGACGGATTTGATCCGATCGCTTGCGCCCATATGTCCGGCCTTTTGTTGTGCTCGCACATGAGCGCTGGCCAAGATGGTTTCCGCAGCGTGAGTTCCAAACATCTCTACGACCTTGCAGAAGGCCAAAGGATAGGACGGAGTGTCTCACGTCTTGGATCGATCGATCACACCATCTAATCTCCTATCTTGCAAGTTCGGTTGTCAGCAACCCAACGTGAATCTTAAGTTAGAACTTTCCGTATCGTGCTGATTTTCATGTGGCGCCAACCATCAGGGCTGACGCATATTTTGCGTTGTAACTTTCCCCGGTCACCATGAGCTTCCAGGCGATACGCGCCATCTTGTTGGCGAGGGCGACGGCTGCCAGCTTCGACGGCTTGCGGTTGAGCAATTCGGCCAGCCACGGAGAAGTCTTGCCGTGTCGGCGAGCATGCTGAATGACAGTCGTCGCCCCGGCCACCAGCACCGCTCTCAATGCCTCATCGCCTGCCTTCGTGATGCGTCCGAGTCGCAGCTTGCCGCCGGTCGAGTGATCCTTTGGCGTCAGCCCAATCCACGCCGCGAATTGGCGGCCGGATCGGAAGAGTTCTGGCGCCGGTGTCTTCATGATCAGAAGCGCTGCGCCGATCGGACCAATGCCAGGAATAGTATTGAGACATTTGCAGCGTTCGTCAGCTCGCTGCCACGCCATGAGCCTGGCATCCACATCCGTAATCTTTTCTTGCAACTGGGCGTATTCCTCCGCCTGGCTCGCGAACAATGCCCGTGCCAGCTCCGGCACGGTCTCGTCGGACTGTGTTCGTTCAAGCAGCAAGGGAATATGCGCCAGTCCCTTGGCGACGGAAATGCCGAATTCAGCGGCGTAACCTCGGATTGCATTAGCGAGTTGGGTGCGATTGCGGATCAAGCGATCCCTGACGCCGACCAACATGGTGGCGGCCTGCTCATCGGCTGCCTTGACCGGTACGAACCGCATCGTCGGGCGGCTCATCGCCTCGCATAACGCCTCAGCGTCCGCAGCGTCGTTCTTGCTCCGCTTGACATAAGGCTTCACGAGTTGCGGCGCGATCAACTTCACCTCATGCCCGAGGTCGGTCAGCAGCCGAGCCCAGTGATGGGAGCCGCCACAGGCTTCGATGGCGATCACGGTTGGCGGACAGATCCTGAAGAAGTCGATCATTTCCTTGCGGCGCAGCTTTTTGCGCAAGACCGGTTTCTCAGCGGCATCCACGCCATGCAGCTGAAAAACATGCTTTGACGTATCCATGCCGATGCGAATAATCTTTTCCATGGGCGGCTTCCTTTGTTTGAGATCTTAACGACTCACTCTGGCACGTTTCGATGCCGTTCGGGGGCCGTCCACACCAACATCTCTGGCATCGAGAAGCAGGAAAAGGCGAGAGGGAGGGACGCAAGGAGCGCCCCGTCGCGGTCGGCGTGCGGATAGCGCGTGCCGATGGTGACCTGGTGCTGTTTTTCCCGATCACCACGAAACAGCCCGAGCGGGACCGGTTCGCCTTCGAGATCCCGGCAATCGAAAAACGTCGCGCCGGCCTCGATGCAGAT
>NZ_KB897900.1:0-1889 GCF_000377185.1 Rhizobium sp. 42MFCr.1 | reverse complement strand
CGCGAAAGCGACACGGTCAGGCCGGACGCCCCCTTCTCGATCGTCCCCGCGAGGAGGTTCATCGCCGGCGAGCCCATGAAGTCGGCGACGAACATGTTGGCCGGGTTGTTGTAGATCTCGGCCGGCGTGCCGAACTGCTGCACCTCGCCGTCGCGCATGACGGCGATCTTGGTGGCCAGCGTCATCGCCTCGATCTGGTCGTGGGTCACATAGACGATCGTCGTGCCGGTCGCCTGGTGCAGCCGCTTGATCTCGATGCGCATGTCGACGCGCAGCTTGGCGTCGAGGTTGGAGAGCGGTTCGTCGAACAGGAACAGCTTCGGGTCGCGCACCAGGGCGCGGCCCATGGCGACGCGCTGGCGCTGGCCGCCCGACAGCTGGCTCGGCTTGCGATTGAGCAGGTGGCCGATCTGCAGCACCTTGGCGACCTTGTCGATCGCCTTGTTGCGCTCCTCGACCGGCACGCCGCGCATCTCCATGCCGAAGGCGATGTTTCCGGCCACCGTCATGTTCGGGTAGAGCGCGTAGCTCTGGAACACCATGGCGATGTCGCGCTTCGACGGATGCAGGTCGGCAATGCTGCGGCCATCGACGCGAATGTCGCCCTCGGTGATCGATTCCAGGCCGGCAATGGTGTTGAGCAAGGTCGACTTGCCGCAGCCGGACGGGCCGACGAGCACGAGGAAGCCGCCCTTTTCCAGGTCAAGGTTGATGCCCTTGAGGATCTCCAGCGAGCCGAAGCGCTTCTTGAGACCTGAGATTTCGAGGAAAGCCATTGGATTATCCTTTGACAGCGCCCGCCATCAGGCCACGCACGAAGTAGCGGCCGGCGAGAATGTAGACGAGGAGGGTCGGAAGCGCTGCGATCATCGCCGCCGCCATGTTGACGTTGTATTCGACGACACCGGTGGAGGTGTTGACGACGTTGTTCAGCGCCACCGTCATCGGCATGGAATCGCCCGTGCCGGCATAGGCCGAGGCAAACAGGAAGTCGTTCCAGATGTTGGTGAACTGGTAGATGACGGTGACGACGATGATCGGCAGCGAGTTCGGCAGCATGATGCGGCGGAAGATCTGGAAGAAGCTGGCACCGTCGACCTGCGCCGCCTTCACCAGTTCGGTCGGAAAGGCCTCGTAATAGTTGCGAAAGAACAGCGTCGTGAAGCCGAGGCCGTAGACGACGTGAACGGTGACGAGGTTGACGGTCGGATTGCCGAAGCCGAGCGACATGCCGATCTGGTCGCGCAGCGTCGCCCCGAAGCGGCCGAGGCTGCCAAGGATGGTCGCCATCGGCAAGAGCACCGACTGGAACGGGATGAAGCAGGCAAACAGCATCAGGCCGAACACCAGCGTGTGGCCGGGGAAGCGCCACTTGGTCAGGATGTAGCCATTCAGCGCGCCCATGATCGTCGAGATCGCCACGGCCGGAACGACCATCTTGATCGAGTTCCAGAAGTAGCCCTTGATGCCGGCGCAGGTCAGCCCGACGCAGGCCTGCCCCCAGGCCTTGAACCAGGGCTCGATGGTCGGCGACTGCGGCAGCGCCAGCATGTTGCCGTTCTGGATCTCGTCCATCGTCTTGAACGAGGTCACCAGCATGACGAACAGCGGCATCAGGTAGATGATCGCGAAGATGACAAGCAGCCCGTAGATGAAGATCCGGCTGAACAGTCTGTTGCGCGAGGCGCTGGCCGCACTCGGCAGGGTCGAGGTGACGGCGCTCATCGCGATTTCTCCCTGAGTTCCGAATAGAGATAGGGAACGATGATCGCCGAAATCGTCATCAGCATGATCACCGCGCTCGCCGAGCCGACGGCCATCTCGTTGCGCTTGAAGGTGTATTCGTACATGAAGTTGGACGGCAGCCAGGCCGAGCCGCCGGGGCCGCC
>NZ_KB897899.1:0-2430 GCF_000377185.1 Rhizobium sp. 42MFCr.1 | reverse complement strand
GAAACTTGAGAGCGAAGGACTTCGTCGCCAGCAGCGCCGCCGCCCTCGTTCAGTGAGGGGGCTTATAGATCCTACCCCTTTTCTAAGTCAACAGCCGTTTTCAAAAAAAACGAGAATTCTTGCATCGCATTGAATTCTAAGAGCGATTTTCCAAGTGGCGCTTTTGTCCCCTTGGATCGCGCCGATAGCCGGGTCATTTGTCGGGAAATAGCGCGCAAAAATCCGATGACGAGATCCTTCGCCCTCACATCTTCACAATCGGATGGTCTCAAGGGCTGATCATTTGGGTGCGCGCAGGCGTCCCATTTGACTTCTATTGGCAAACTATGCACTTTTCGGCGCCAGCTAGAGCTGCCCGAGAAAGCCTACCGAAAGGACGCGGATCCACCTGCCATGATGACGGAGAAGATGATGATCCGCTCGTTCGGCAACGAGCCGCCGCTTCTCGCTGATGGCAGACGCGCGCCCGACCGCCGCGAGGTTTCATTGCGTTGGCTTTCGGGTACGTTCCTCACCGGCATTACCTCGAGCGTGCTGATGGGCGTGGCGCTGTTTGCGGCACTCGACGGCCGCCAGCAGTTGGCGATTCCCGCCGAGGCCTACGCCAATATCAATGCCGAAGCCAACGCAGATACTGATGTAACGCGCGGCAGCCGTTTGATTGCAGCCGCGATTGCCGCCAAGCCGTCGGACCGCAAGATCATGGAAGTCTCGACCGTCGTGCACGAGGGCGACAAGGAGGTCGTCCGCCGGCAGCCCTTCGCGCGTGTGAAGATGACGCTTGCCGCCAACCACGTCGCGACGGAGGACTATCCGAGCTTCAATCCGCTGACGATCTTCTCGGCGGACGAGCCGGACGCGCAGCCGACCGTTCGCACCGGGCAGATCTACGGTTCAGACGTGGAGTCCGAAGTCAGCTTGAAGACCGTGGCCTATCCCACGACGAGATCCGATCTCCAGGTGGCGCCCGGCATGACGCTCGACGAGATCGAGGAGAATGTGCGCTCCAACGGCTCAATCCTGACCGACGGCGCCGCCCAAGTGGCAGCACTCTACTATGTCGACCCACGCCGCTTCTCCAACGACGATAACGACGTTGACCTGACAGCCGGCCTGACGGCGCGCGTCCTCGAGCAGAACATGACGGTCTCCGCACCGGAATCGATCACGCCGCAGACCGAGGAATTCGCCGACGACATCATCCCGGTGCGCCAGTCGACCTCGATCATCAAGGCGATGACGGACTCGGGCTATCCCGAACTGCAGGCCAAGGGGCTGGCAGGCTACCTCTCACCGATGATCGGATCGGACGACCTCTCCAAGGGCGATGTGTTGCGCATCGGCATCCTGCAGAAAGGCGAACAAGCAAAGATCATCCGCGCCAGCATCTATCGCGGCACGCGCCATCTTGTCACCGTGGCGCTTGACGACCACGATCGGTTCGTGGCCGGCCGTGAACCACCTGAGATCGACGCAGTCACTACCGCCTTCGACGACAATTCGACATCGGTCCCGTCCAACCAGAATCTGCCACGCGTCTATGACGGCATTTATCGTGCCGCACTGTCCTACGGCATGACCAAGGACATGACCGCCCTGATCATCAAGCTGCTGGCAAGCAGCGTCGATTTCCAGGCGGAGCTGCGGCCGACCGACACGCTGGAAGCCTTCTTTTCCGTCGCCGATTCCAGCGGTCAGGCAACGGAGGATTCCGAGCTTCTCTATGTGAACGCGCGTTTCGGCGACACACAGACCCGCTTCTACCGCTTCCAGGATGCGGAAGATGGGTCGATCGACTACTTCGATCAGGACGGCAAGAGCATTCGGCAATTCCTGCTGCGCAATCCCGTTCCGAACGGCATCTTCAAGTCAGGCTTCGGCATGCGCCGGCACCCGATCCTGGGCTTTGCCCGCATGCATACGGGCGTCGATTGGGCGGCACCGCGCGGCACGGCGATTATCGCAGTCGGCAACGGAACGGTCGAGAAGGCCGGCTGGGATTCCGGCGGTTATGGCAACCAGACCATCGTCCGCCACGCCAACGGTTACGAATCCTCCTACAATCACCAGAGCGCCATCGCCAAGGGCGTCGTTCCCGGCTCCAAGGTACGTCAGGGCCAGGTAATCGGCTGGGTTGGAACGACCGGCGAATCCACCGGTCCGCATCTGCACTACGAGATGATCGTCAACGGCACCAAGGTCGATCCGCTGCGCGTGCGCCTGCCAGGCGGCAAGTCGTTGAAGGGTGAGGCGTTGGCAAAATTCGAGGACGAGCGGCAGCGCATCGACACCCTCCTCGGCAACCAGCCGCCGCCACAAGTGGCAAGCAAGTAGCGTCCATCAAAAATGGCGGCCCGGGGCCGCCATTCAGACTGCTGACGAACCCGTCGATATTTTCGGCGGGTTTGTTTTTTGGACGTTGGTTGTTTT
>NZ_KB897898.1:0-2893 GCF_000377185.1 Rhizobium sp. 42MFCr.1 | reverse complement strand
TTGGTCAGCCGATGCTCGATGCTGTTAGCGATGCAGACGCGGTCGAAGATATGCGGGCCTAGGAAGCGGCGGCTGGGGCCGGTGCGGTTTTTGGGTAAGCGCCGTCTCCGCCCCATTGGATAGGCTGTATTTTGAGGCTGGCTGGGCGTGCGAGAAGGTTTCCAGGACTATCTGGAGATTTGCATGGCAGATGATGGATTTGTTGGGCGCTACGAAGTTGTCGAGCCGCGCCGCGGAAACCGGCGTTGGCCGAATGATGTGAAGGCGCGGCTCGTGGCAGAAAGCCTTGAGCCTGGTGTTCGTGTTGTTGATGTCGCGCGCCGTCATGACGTTGTTCCGCACCAGCTTTCTTTATGGCGCCGGCAAGTGCGGGAGGGCATTCTGGCCCTGCCTTTTGAGGCTATGCCGGGGCTGGCGGAGAGCGGCGATGCCGAACCTTCATTTGTGCCTTTGGCGATTACAGCAGAGCCGAGCGAGGCTGTGAGTGTTTTGGCACTGCCGAAACTGCCGGAGGCGGTTTCGTCGGTCTTGACGCTCACGATCGGCTCAGACGTTGTGATGCAGGTTCCCGGTGACGTGCCGGTTGAACGTGTGGCGGCTCTGGTGCGAGCGATGCGAGGGACGGCATGATCGTCGCGGGCCAACGGCTGCCGATCCTGATTGCAACGCGGCCGGTGGACTTCCGCTGTGGGCATCAGGCGCTGGCTCTGATGGTGCAGACCGAGTTGAAGCTCGACCCGCATTCCGGGGTGACGGTGATCTTCCGGTCGAAGCGCGGGGATCGCGTGAAAATCCTGGTGTGGGATGGCACCGGAATGGTACTAACCTACAAAATTCTTGAACACGGAAGCTTTGCCTGGCCCAAGGTGCAGGATGGAACGATGCGTCTTTCCAGAGGGCAATATGAGGCTTTGTTCGAGGGGCTGGACTGGCGACGGGTGATGGTGCGACGGGTCGCGCCGCCGACTGCGGCAGGATGACTCACCGGCCTGATTTTGGCGTTGTTTTGTTGGGCTTTTTTATGCTGCCTTGCTATAAGGCCGCATGTCGTCGCCCCTTGATCTCAGCCTGTTTCCGGACCTTCCGCCAGAGGTTGTCAAAGCCTTTGCGGCGATGCAGTTCGAGCTGTCGGTCGAGCGTGCTGCACGTCAGCATGAGCAGGCTGTGGTGGCCGAAAAGGACGCCTTCATCGCCGAGCTGAAGGAACTGATCGAGAAGCTTGAGGGGCAGGTTCACGACTATCGGCGCACGAAGTTCGGACCGAAATCGGAAAAGCTCGATCCGGCGCAGATGGAACTGGCGCTGGAAGACCTTGAAACGGCGATTGCCGAAACACAGGCGCGGATCGCCGCCGTCGAGAAAAAGATCGAAGCCAGCGCATCCGATCCGGGCAAGGCGGTTCCTCGCAAGGAGCGTGAGGCCCGTGCACTGCCCGAACACCTGCCGCGGGTCGAGAGAGTGATCGAGCCCGAGAGCATCGTTTGTCCCTGCGGTTGCGGCAACATGGTCCGGATTGGCGAGGATCGGACGGAACGGCTCGACCGGATTCCGGCGCGCTACGAGGTGATCGTCACGATCCGCCCGAAATACGCATGCCCCAAGGGTCGAACGGGCGTCGTCCAGGCGAGAGCGCCGGCACATCTTTTGGAAGGGAGCTGGCCGACCGAAGCCCTTCTGGCTGAGATTGCCGTCTCCAAGCATTCCGAACATATGCCGCTCAACCGGCAGGCTGAGGTTATGGCGCGACACGGGGTGCCGATAGACCGCACGGTCCTGGCCGATTGGATGGGGCGCACGGGCAGCGAAATCGCACCGGTGGTCGACCACATGGCAAAACGGCTACTGTGGGAAAGCACGCGGCTCTATGTCGATGAGACCACGGCTCCGGTGTTGGATCCGGGGCGAGGCAAGACGAAGACCGGTTATCTCTGGGCCGTGTTGCGTGACGATCGCGGCTGGAATGGCTCCGCGCCGCCGGGCGTGGTGTTCCATTATCGACCTGGGCGTAAAGGCGAATATGCCGCTGAAATCCTCGAAGGGTT
Organism: Rhizobium sp. 42MFCr.1; assembly: GCF_000377185.1. Classification (NCBI taxonomy): domain Bacteria; kingdom Pseudomonadati; phylum Pseudomonadota; class Alphaproteobacteria; order Hyphomicrobiales; family Rhizobiaceae; genus Rhizobium; species Rhizobium sp. 42MFCr.1. Next base: position 851 of record NZ_KB897898.1, on the reverse strand, counting down.
TAACGGGACAATCCAGGTCGATGCCTACGGTGGTTACTCTCACCTCGCCACGTCGGACCGGGTGGGCGGCGACCCGTTGAAACTGGCTTTCTGTTGGGCGCACGGACGCAGAAAGCTGATCAAGGCCACGCCAAAGAGTGGATCGCCCATCGTCGACGAGGCGCTGCTGCGGATCGCCGCGCTCTACAAGATCGAAGACAGTATCCGGGGCTCAGATCCCGATCATCGGCGGGCAGTTCGACAGGACCTGTCCCTCCCGCTGGTGGACGCGTTCTTCACCTGGCTGGCAGCGCAAGCCAAGCGTCTCTCACGCAAGTCTGACCTCGGAAAAGCCCTGGCCTATATGCTGACACGGCAGGACGGCTTCCGGCTGTTCCTGGACGACGGCCACGTCGATATCGACTCCAACCTGGTGGAAAACGCGATCCGCCGTCCGGCCATGAACCGCCGCAATGCCCTCTTTGCGGGGCACGATGAAGGGGGCCGTAATTGGGCCCGGTTTGCCAGTCTGATCGGCACTTGCAAAATGAACGGCGTTGAACCCTACGCCTATCTGTGCGACCTCTTCACCCGCCTCGCAAATGGCCACCTCGCCAAAGACATCGATGCCCTGATGCCATGGGCCTATGCCGCCCGCATCAAGGCCTCACAATGAGCTCGTCAGGTACTCGTCGGTGAGCTCATTTGACGGCCCGTAGATCAACCTCAGATCGCTGCAACTGATTGAGAAATCGATGGGGCGTGGACGTCGCATACGTTTTTGGGCAGGTCGGCGAAGGCCATACCATTGTCGGTAAGCACGGTGTGGATCTTGTAGGGGAAAACCTCGACCACGTTCCGAAGGAAGGCTG
>NZ_KB897897.1:0-3239 GCF_000377185.1 Rhizobium sp. 42MFCr.1 | reverse complement strand
GACATGCAGGCTTGAACCTTTGCCGAACCCTTTCGGTCCAAAAGTGTTACCTATGTCTCAGGAATAAAACGTAACCTATGTGTCCAGAACGGACCGGAATTCAATGGCTGGGGCGCCAGGATTCGAACCTGGGAATGCCGGTACCAAAAACCGGTGCCTTACCGCTTGGCGACGCCCCACCAGAGCTTGAAAGCGGAGACCCGCTTGCCAAATCGACGCCTGCTTAGCAAAGCTCGCTTGACGTCACAATCATTAAGTTTCGGGCCATTGCATATTTCTGTGCGCATTTTGCGTCACCATGCTAGGTCTCGCGTCAGCCGTCCAGGACGATGGAGTAACGATGAGCCAGTACCGCGCCCGCCCGCCTGCCCTCGCAACGCTGCTGCTCGACGATGCCGTGGTTCGGATCACGCGCTGGGACTTCGAGCCGGGAGCCGATACGGGCATCCATACACATGGGATGGGCTATGTCGTCGTGCCGATGACCGATTGCCAGTTCCTGCTGGAGGAAAAGGACGGCAGCCGCAGGGTCGATATTGCCAAGGGCGCTGCCTACCGCCGCGACGCCGGAATCGAGCACAATGTCGTCAATGCCGGCGATCAGCCGATGTCCTTCATCGAGATCGAATACAAGTAAATGGCAAGTCCCGAGTTCAATTTGGCCTTCGAGCCCGCCTATGGCCAGGCCGTGCCTGTTGCCTCAGACGTGCAGCGCATTACGGTCAACAATCCGAGCGCCTTCACGTTTCACGGCACGAACAGCTACATCGTCGGGGATCGCTCCGTGGCGGTCATCGATCCTGGGCCGGAGGACGAGGCACACTTGCAGGCATTGATGGCAGCGCTCGATGGACGCGAGGTCACCCATATCTTCATCAGTCATACCCATCGCGACCACTCCCCGCTGTCTCGGCGCCTGCAGGCGGCGACCGGGGCGCGGATCGTCGCCGAGGGACCACACCGCGCTGCCCGGCCACTGCATCAGGGCGAGATCAATCCCTTCGCCGAAAGCTCGGACCTGGAATTCCGGCCCGACGTCACAATCGGCGACGGCGAGACGATCGAGGGCGACGGCTGGGGGCTGACGGGCGTGTTGACGCCCGGGCATACCGCCAATCACGCGGCCTTCGCGCTCGAGGGAACCGGGATCCTGTTTTCCGCCGATCATGTCATGGGGTGGGCTACCTCCATCGTCGCGCCGCCCGATGGCTCGATGGCCGACTACATGGCCTCCCTCGACAAGCTGATCGAGAGGCACGACCGCCTGCTGCTTCCCGGACATGGCGGCCCCGTCCGCAAGCCGATCTCTTTCATGCGAGCCCTGAAGACGCATCGGCGGATGCGCGAACGCGCCGTGCTCGGCCGCATCCGCGCTGGCGATACGAACATCCCCGACATGGTGAAGGTGATCTATCGCGAGACGGATCCGCGCCTGCATGGCGCTGCCGCGCTTTCGGTTCTTGCCCATATCGAGGATCTGGTGGAGCGGGGTGAGATCGAAACGGATGGACCGCCTGCCCTTTTCGGCTCCTACCGACCTGCAACACGGAAATAGCTTACGTCGGCGCCTGTATTTGCCGACGACAAGCCTGTCATCGTCTTCGATGGCAGATATTGAGGCGAACGAGGCTAGCTGCCAGCGATGCCGAGCAATTCGGAATCGAGCGCCTTGAGGTAGTTCTCCGCGATATCGGCGCTGAGGCCGAGATCATGGGGGCCGTAGCGCGAGGCGACCCTGACGTCGACGAAGGTGGTTTCCGCTTCCTCCCGCAAGCGGATGACGATGTCGAAACGCAGGCCGAGAACCAAGGTGCGGGTTTCGCCCTGCAGCGTTACGCCATTGGCCCGGCGAATCAGCTGCGCAACGTCGTCGTCGTAGGGCCGTGGCGTCGGGACCGGCACGGCTTCTGGCGCCTCAGCAACCGCGGCGTCATCTGGCTGCGGCTTCGCCGGTCGCTTCTCGAGATCGGGGCTTGGCTCGCTGTCACCGTCGGCGCGGGTAATGCGGATGCCATTCTCCTTGGCGACCTTCTTGACGGCTTCGAGCACGCGGTCGATAGCGCCGTCGTAGCGACGGCCTGTGAGTTCCGGGTAGGCTTCGAGCTGCTTTTCGCGGTCCTCAGGCGTGACCGCCGGCTCTCGCTTCAGCCAGATCTGATCTGCGTTCGGCGTCTTCAGCCAGTCCGGCGCCGAGACGATATCGGTTGACACGTCGTAGATCGCCGGCAGCGCGAAATAGCGTTCGGCGGCAATCCCGCCGATGGCGAGCGGAAGGGCCACATAAATCAAGGCTTTCAAGGCATCGAGCCCGCCTTCGGCACCCGTCAGCCAGAGGCTGCGCAGCCCGGCAACGGCAAGCAAGGTCCCAAGCAGCGCGAAGCCCGCGGAGACGAGCAGAACCAGCACAAGGTATGGCGTAGAAAGGCCGGCGAAGCGATGACCAACCAGAGCCGCAAGGCAGAGAACCAGGGCAAACGCTGCGAAGCGCCGCGAGAAGCGGGCAGCATTTGAAACAGGGCGGTCGAAACGGATTGCCATCAAACTTACCGGTTACTCGCAAGCGGCGCGTCCCGCATGAACGCGCAAAATCGCCCTCCACTTGTTTAGTGCAAGATTCGCCTAAATTGAAACTGTTGTGTCATTCCGATGGGCGCAATCCACGGGGAAGACGACAATGGCGTGCGTAAGCATTTTCTGATATTCCTTGATTTGCAGTTGTATGGTTTGGGTCGCAACCGACCAACAGGAGAAGGGCAATGATTGCACCGGAGCCCGCATCGGGAACCCAGTCGCCGACGCTGGGCGCAGCCGATCATGCAGATCCGCTTCTGCCGATAGAGCTTCTGGAACTGGAATTGTCGCTCGACGGATACGATGGCAAATCCGACTTCTGCGAAACCGTCCGCGTAGCATCCGCCAAGGCTGGCGGAGAATTCCTGTTTGATCTTCCCGCCGAGGGATTGATGGACGATTGCAAGCGCATTGCAGTGCTGCGCATCCCGTCCATGAGCGAACAGATGCGTGTCGTTCTTGCCGTGCTGGATCACAGCGGCACGGAAATCCGCATGGAAGCGCCGGATCCTGCGACGGCCCACCTCATCCGCTTCGCCGACGCCTTCATCAAGGTTCTTGAACGGTTCTGACCTAGCAGGCTGTTGAAAAAGGCATTGGCGCAAGGCTCCTGTCGTGATTCACTCGCTTTATTGCGATTTGGAGCTGATGGATGCGTGGCGGCGATG
>NZ_KB897896.1:0-4484 GCF_000377185.1 Rhizobium sp. 42MFCr.1 | reverse complement strand
AGACCAGCCATCGCATGAGGGCCAGAGGCCGCCAACTTCGCCCCGCCTCAGAACCCAACTAAAACAACCAACGTCCAAAAAACAAACCCGCCGAAAATATCGACGGGTTTGTCAGCAGTCTGAGGGCGGCATTGAGCCGCCCTTTGCTTTTGTACCGTTTTGCTGGGATCAGAATTCCGTCCAATCGGCGTCGTCGCGTGGGCTCGAAGAGGCGCTGCTTGCACCAAATGCGCTTGCAAGTTTCTGCCCAAGCGCCCGAGCCGGCGAGCTAGAGGGGCGGCTGACACCCGGAGTGGCGATGCGGACGGGTGCCTTTCTGGCTGCGACCGGCGGCGCGGCCGGCCGTGGCGCCGAATGGATGTGAGTGCCCTGCAGCGGCGCTGCCGCGGCAATGTTAGCGCTGAAACTGCCAGTGCCGGTCAGCTTGAACTGGTCGAGCAGGTTGTTGAGTGTCGCCGCTTCCGTCGCGAGCTTGTGGCTCGCCGCCGTGCTTTCCTCGACCATGGCCGCATTCTTCTGCGTTCCCTGGTCCATCGAGTTCACCGCCGTGTTGATCTCCTGCAGGCCGGTCGATTGCTCGCGGGCGGCCTCGGCGATCGCGTCGACGTGCTGGTTGATCTCCTGAACCTCGTGAACGATCGCATCAAGCGCCTTGCCGGTTTCGCCGACAAGCGACACGCCCGTCTGCACATGGTCGCCCGATGTGGTGATCAGCGACTTGATCTCCCTGGCGGCATTGGCCGAGCGCTGTGCAAGTTCACGCACCTCCTGGGCAACGACGGCAAAGCCCTTGCCGGCTTCACCGGCGCGCGCGGCCTCGACGCCGGCGTTGAGGGCCAGAAGATTGGTCTGGAAGGCGATGTCGTCGATGACGCCGATGATGTTGCCGATCTCCGCGGAGGATTGCGCGATCTGCTGCATGGCGTTGACGGCCTTGCTGACCACTTCGCCGGACTTTTCTGCACCGGCGCGCGTGCGTGCCACGAGCCCACGTGCTTCCTCGGCACGCTTGGCGGCATCCTTCACGGTGGTGGTGATCTCCTCGAGGGCCGCTGCCGTCTCCTCGACGGACGCTGCCTGCTGCTCGGTGCGCTTCGAAAGCTCGTCCGCCGAGGCGCGGATCTCGGTTGCGCCGGCAGTGATGGCGCGGGCGTTGGCGCCGACCGTCTGCATAGTGTCGTTCAAGCGCAGGATCGAGTTGTTGAAATCCTGCCGCAGACTATCGAGGTCGCCGACAAACGCCGTATCGATCCGAGATGCGAGGTCGCCTGCGGCCAGCCGGCGTAAGCCGTCGCCAAGCGCGCTGACCGCGCGCGAGAGATCGGCAGCCTCGGTTGCGCGCTGAGCTTCACGTTCTCGGCGTTCGCTGTCGCTGAGATTGCGGCTCTTTTCGGCCTCGCCCTCAAGCCGGATACGATCGACGGCATTGTCGCGGAAGACGGCAACGGCGCCGGCCATCTGGCCAACCTCGTCACGACGGTCGAGGCCGTCGATGGCGCCGTGCGTATCTCCCTCGGCAAGCTGAGCCATCCGGTCACGCAGACGAACCATGGGCGTGGTGATCCCCGATTGCGCGACCCACACAGAAAGGCCGATCGCGCCCATGACAGCGAGCCCGATCAGTACGAAACTGAGAGTGATGCGCTGGTTGACGCTAATGGAGAGCGCGTCGCCGCCATCGTTCAGCAATGCCATCAGCGCATCATTGTTGGCGATCATTTTCGGAGTGACCGTGTTCAGCTTCGCATTGAGCATGCTTGCTGCAAGCTGCGCGCCGGCACTGTCCTTTGCCTTGGCGAGGTCGATGACCTTGCTGGAAAGCGCTTCCATCTCGGCGATGCCGACGAGGATGTCGTCAATCGCCGGCTTGCGGCTAGGTACCAAGGCCGCCGCCTGTTCCAGGCGTTCGCGCGCTTGAGGCATCTTGCTTGGCGTCGTGAGCGCCGTATTGAAAGCCGGCGTCTCCGGCTTGAGGCCGGCGATAAGCGTGACCTGCAGCACGGCAGCGGTTGCCGAGGCGCTGGCGCGGGATGCCTGCATGGCTGCCAGTGCCTCGTTATCGATGAAGGCGCTGTAGGTGGCATCGGCACCGCGGAATTCGGTGATGACATAAACGAGGCCCCCGAGCGCGATCGCCCCGAGAAGCGCGACGACAGAAATGATCTTCGTCCGGATTTTCAAGTTCTTCAGCATGGCTATGTCCAGTCGCTTGACCCGACCGCGGGCGGGCCGACTATTGAAGCATTTCATGTCGCGGGATACGGCATGGTGGGATGCCCGGAAGGCTCGACATGCGCATCATGCATTCGGCCCGTGAGCCGGCGTCGTCCTGGCGAATAGAATGGGACATTGCTTAATGTGGCCCTAACGCTTGGGATCTGTCCCCGGAAAAAATTTCGGGTCCCGCCGCCTAGGGACGAGTCATGCTAAGCGGGGCGCAACTTCTCACTGGTGCTGACAGGGACATGAGGCGTCTTGTCCCAGAAGAAGGGCTTTCTCGGCAGCTCGAGAAGGGCGCGCCATGCCGCCACCGAGATCATCAGGCAATAGAGCGGGACATAGATCCAGCGCCAGCCGATGCTGCGTTTTTCCTCACGCAGCATCGCGACCCTGCCGAGCAGCAGAAAGAGGCCGTAGCTTGCCGCCATATTGGCAAGATCGAGGAGCAAGAGCGCGCCTTCGCTGCTGCCGGCGGGCGGAAAGCCGAGCGCTAGGTAGCCGGCGGTGGTGACAAGGAGCATGATCAGCCAGGGATGGGTGAGAGAGGAAAACAGCATTCCTCCGATCAGCAACTGGAACACCAGAAAGCCGCCCACGCCCATCTCGCGCGGGAGGCGCGCTGGCTCGCGCATCACCAGGTTTCGGGCTTCCGGCACGATCGCCAGCATGCCTTTGCTGATGTAGTTCAGCCGGACGCAGCGAGCCTGCAGAAGCTGGCTGTCTTGTCATCGTTGACGAGGGAGCTGTCGATTGCCTAAAGGAAGGGAAGCCGGAGCCCGCGCGCCAGGGATGCGTAGTAGCTGTCGGCATCGATGGAGCCGCTTGCAATGAGTTCCTGTTCGATGCTCGCGCCGTTGCGGCGTGCGACCTGCATCGGGCGGGCGATTGTCGGCCTGCCGATGCCGAGTTGCAGCAGAACCTCTGGTAGGAATCGTTTACCGCGCGCGCAGGCGGCGCGCCGTGGCGTATTGAACCATCATCCAAGAGCGTGCGGTCTTCGATCCCGCCCGACGCATATTCCCCGACACGCATGACTCTGATACACCGTTTCCAGAATGGCAGTGCATGCTTTCCTCGAGGTCGATCATAATGATGCAATTTAAACTAGCATCCCTGAATCTTAAGGGGCTATGCAGCTTTTGGCTGTCTTTGATTGTGTTTTTCTGCCCGCTCTCGTTGTCGGCGCAGGAGGCGATGCCAGGCTTGCCGCTGCTTTTCGATTCCAGGGAGCGCCTTGCCAAACCGGATCTTTCGTCGCTCGTCCGCCTGCGTTTCCTGACGACGATCGACTTTCCACCGTTCAATTTTACCGATCAGAATGGCAAGCTTTCCGGTTTCAACGTCGATCTCGCCCGCGAGATCTGTAACGAGCTGGAGATTGCCAGCAAATGCCAGATCCAGGCGCTGCCGTTCGCTGACCTGAATGCCGCGCTCGCGGCCTCGCAGGGCGATGCCGTGATTGCCGGCGTCGCCGTCAGCGAGGAGCTGCGGCGACAGTTCGCCTTTTCGCGCCCCTATCTCATGCTGCCCGCCCGCTTCGTTCGAAACTTAAAGGCTTCCATCAAGGGCGAGAATGCCAGCGCTCTGGCCGATCATCCGGTCGGCGTCGTCAAGGCGACGGCGCACGAAGCCATGCTGGCGGCCTATTTCCCGAAGGTGAAGGCCGTACCCTTCGACAGCAAGGACGCCCTTCTTGCAGCACTCAAGGATGGCAAGCTGGAGGCCGTCTTCGCGGATTCCCTCCAGCTCTCCTTCTGGGTTTCGTCGGAGGCCTCGGCGAAATGCTGCGCGCTGTTCGACGGGCCTTATCTCTCCGAGCAGTTTCTCGGCGAAGGTATGACGATCATGCTCCGTCAGAAGGACGATGTCCTTACGGCAGCGCTCGATCACGCGCTGGCAGCGCTGTCGCGCAGTGGCCGCCTGCAGGAAATCTACCTGCGCTACTTCCCTTACGGCCTGTATTAAGCCTGAAAGGCTCTAGGTGTGTAGTCCCTGAGTGTGATGGTGCATCATTGAACCTGAGTCGTCAGGAAGAGGATGCATTATGGGAAGTATTCTTCACGGCAGCGCCCGCACGACGCCGCGTCTTCGAGCCGAACTCCAAGCGTCGCATGAAAGTACCCGGTCCCTTGCCGCCCGCTACGGCCTGAACTCGAAGACGGTGGCCAAATGGCGCGAGCGGACCACGACGGCCGATGCACCGATGGGGCCTAAGTCTCCCAAGAGCACGGTGCTGACGCCGGCTGAGGAGGCCATCGTGGTGG
>NZ_KB897895.1:0-4977 GCF_000377185.1 Rhizobium sp. 42MFCr.1 | reverse complement strand
CCGGCCTTTTTGATAACGTCGCTACGCCCGTAGGTGCCGGCTGCTTTGAGTGCGGCCAAGATCTCTGCCGAAGCTGGATCCGATTTGGCCCTCTCGAGGCAATAGGGCGTCAGCGCAGCCGCGATGGCCGAGGTTCGCTCGATCCCGGCGGCTTTTTGAGCACTGCCATTGGTCACCCAACCTCCCCATGTGAAGCCGACGATGGCAAGTGCGGCCGCGCCGCATGCCGCTCCCCATAGGCCGGGGCGAAGCCAGGTCATGTCTAGCATGTCCATATCCAATCTGAATGAAAACGCGCAATATTGCGCAGAACTACAATAACACAAAACGTGATTCATGACTAATATATTATTTTTCCATCCATTTTATTTGGAATTCTCGAAATATTATTTTTGATCATTTGTAATAAATTCTGTTTTATATTTCCTTTTTCTATTTATGCCCTCTTCACGACTTAATTTGAACGTAGGGTAATCCAATCGTCATTTGGCCATATGGCTCCTTGCGGCGTCAGATCCCTTGAACGCCATCCTCCCAAATCCCGATTGGCTATGCCGATACCACCGGTCAGATGAAGGCTTGTACCTGTGTGGCAGTTCAGCGCCTTCACTTGGAGTTTGTCGCCATGTCAACGCGCATCATGAACACTATAGTTCATTTCTCGGCTCCGTTCACTTTGCCCGACCTCGATGAAATGCATCCTGCAGGAGACTACAAGATCGTGCAGGACGAGGAGCCAACCGACCTATCCCGACCGTCTCATCGGCGTGTGGCAACATTTATCTGTCTGCCGTCGATTGCCGCTGGAAGCCGGGAGCGGCGGATCATCAAGATCGATCCCGGTCTTCTCCAGCACCTGCTGTCGACGGCGAATTCTGCAGGGAGACCATCGCCATGAACGCGTTCGAGAAACGCGAAAAGGCGATGGAGCAGATGTATTTTCTGGCTTCTGAAATGGCCTTCAAGATTCAGTCCCGACGAGATCGGGTATTGGCTCATTGGGTTGCGGCCCTAGTCGGCGCTACCGATGTTGAAGCCTACGTTGCAGAAATCATCGATGTTCGGACGACAGCCGCGGGCGATGAGGGCGTTATAGCAAAGATTCTCGCAGACGTTCGAGCCGCCGGTCGCATTCTGAACGAGAAAGAGCTTCGAGTCCAAATGGCGACGCTGATCGCTAGTGAAACAGGCGCCGACACGCGCAGTCGTTGAATGTCCGTTCGAAAGAGTATGCGCGAAATCGCGGTCAATCCGTCTTTCACCCGCCGGCACGTCGGTCAAGAGATCCGGAACGGCTGGGTCCGTTGCCGCCTTGATGGGGTTAATGCAAATCGCCAGAGGACTGCATTGAGTCCGTTCCGTCTCGAAATGCCCAATCAAGCAATTCATGGCCGCGACCCCGGTGGCCAGCACCGGCCAGCAGATCAGCGTTGCTGCACTTCTTGCGTGATCACCTCGAAACGGGAGAGCTTTGCAGGCCCGAACGCTGTCGACAGGGCAACATCCGTCGCATCGCGGCCGGTCGCCATAAGGATACGCCCGATGCGCGGCGTGTTGTGGCGAGCGTCCGCCGTATGCCAGTGACCGCCGAGATAGACCTGGAACCAGGCGCTGAAGTCCATCGGATTGGGATCGACCGGCACGCCGATATCTCCCAGATAGCCGGTGCAATATCGCGCCGGGATGTTCATGCAACGGCACAGCGTAATGGCAAGATGCGCAAAATCCCGGCAGACACCAGTCCTGTCGGTAAACCCGCCATACGCCGTTCGGAGAGGATCCGCCTTCAGGTAATTGAAACTGATGTGATTGTGGACGAAGTCGCAGATAGCCCGGACGCGCTGCCATCCGAGTGGGGTCGACGAAAACCGTCCCCAGGCAAAATCGGCGAGCCTGTCGGTATCGCAGTAGCGGCTGCCGAGCAAGAAGACCAGCACCTCGTTCGGCAAGTCGTTAATCGCATGTTGAAACGCGCCTTCCGGGACAATGTCCGGCTGCCCGTTGTCATAAATCTCGAACTCCGTGGAAATCGTCGTCAGCCCCGGCGGAGCGACAATGCGACTGCAGGCATTGCCGAAGACATCGGTATAGTACCAAGCCTCGATTTGCCTGTCGAAAGTCAGTATCTGATCGGTCAGCAGATCGACACGGCGGGAGGGATGAATGTTCAACACCATGAGCATCGGGGTCGGCTGCCCACACTCGTAGCCTATATGGAATCCAGCCCGTATTTTCATCCTACATTCCCTGTTGGAGAGGTCGGTCATGCACAGAACGCAATTGGCAAACGTCGACGGCACAGGGGAGTTCCCGCGAGTCTCCTTGGTACAGGTCATTCGGTCGTAACGTTGACCTGCACCTACATGCCATCGCAGTCGGAAGGGCTCCCATCATAGATGCCGCTCAACGGGCACGCCTGGCTAGGGGAACGTGCGACTGCCACGCGAATAAGATCGCGATTGCCTACGAGCGGTTCGTCGGATCGAGCTCGGTCCAGCCGGCTCCAGGGAGATAGACCTGGCATAGGCATGAAGCGCGCGGCGAGCCAGAGCGAGCGGACTGCCCCATTCATAATGCAAAATTGCGACGGGATCCTGGACGCACTGTGAGGGGTAATCATCAAGGCAGAAGTCGTAGAAGCTGCGCCGGAGCCGCCTGACATCCTATCCTCCGCCTGATCCCCTGCGCATCACTCACAAGATTGAATCACGGCTCTCAAGCGCCAGCAACGCCGAGTTTTCCAACACAATCCTGCCAGAAGCTGAAATTGACAACCCTAAACGGGAGAGCAAGATAATTTCCGGCCGGCATGTCGGCCACCCGTTCGCCAGTTCCATGCTAGCGCCGCGCATATGATCGCGCCTGGTGTTGCAGATGGAACGGCGCTCGAAAGCGGAGCAGCGAACCGATCATGGTGACACCTAGCCGACTGATTGAACCCGCTCTTAGCGTCGGTGCCCTTCTGCTACTGACCGTTGGTTGCACACTTGTGCTTTGGCCTTTCCTGTCAGCAATCCTGTGGGCCGCAGTGATTTGTTTCTCGACCTGGCCAATCTACCGCCAATGCGAGCGTGCTGTAGGGGGCTATCGAGCGCCGGCTGCCGCAGCTATGACGATATTGGTGATTTTTGTTGTAATCGCGCCGCTGACTGTCCTCGTAACGGCGCTCGCCGACGACATCACCAAATTAGCCGGGGGAATAACGCGCGTTCTGGAGCAGGGTCCTTCAGCGCCGCCAAACTGGGTGCGCGGCCTGCCGATTGTTGGGGAGAGCGTGGCTGCTTACTGGGAGAACCTTACTAACGATGCTCCTGCATTTATTGTCGAACTAAAGAGGCTAACCGGCCCTGTCACCGATATTGCTCTCGCTGGCGGGGCGGCTTTCGGAGCCGGCCTGTTGCTCGGCTGTACAAAGTCATTGGTGCAAGGACGACGTATTTCCGGTCTCTATTGTATTGCTGCTGAAGCAACGCCATTTATGGTTGGAGACGATGCGATGGATCATGTGCCAAAAATGGGAGACCCTTCAACGTCTGTCGGCGTACATGAGATCAAGATCGAATGCGCCGGGGGTGGCGCCTCATGTATCTCGAGATTGGCGATACTGAGCGGATCGTGCGGCCGACGCGGCTATTTGCCCTCGCTACCTCTCCGTTCAGCAGCCATCCAAGCTCAAGAAAACAAGCCACCCCAACGTAGCGGCATATCGGACCGCGGAATAGGAGCCAGTTTGCCTAACGATCAAAGGAAATCCGGCCAAGCGAGCGAAGAGGCCAGGTTTATTCAAATCGCGCTGAAAGAGGCCGGATATACCGGACAGCTTACAGCCATGGATAGTCACCAGTTCGATGTGGCCGCGCGACTGCTTGTGAAGTTGTTCAGGGCGGGTGTTACGGACAGTGGTGCCGTGTCCGGGGAACTTAGAAAGCACTTCGGGTATGTGCCGGTCGAAACGCTCCAACCTGTCAGACATCGCAAAGCTACTCAGGGCATGGTGACGACCAGAACTGCAAATGACACTCATCCAGCCCCCACGCTCCAAGGTACTGCGCCCCAGAAGCCTGTCTCTTCACGGAAGGATCAATTGCAGGCCGATTTGGCGCGAACGCGAAAATACCTGACAGACGATGCTATCCAAATTGCGGCCCAAGAGGCTGGGATTTCAGGCGCGAGGCTTCGAGGCGAACCCACCTCACTAGCTCGACAAGAGTTGGACGGGTATTTTGCTCGGCAACGCTATCACCGCTTCGAATTGAGCTTAATTGAAGCGCGGATCAAAGCTCAGTAAAGTTCGCTCTCCCGTAGCTTTCCCAGATCGCCAGATAATGAGCGGCGGCGATGTGGTCCCGCCAATGCTGCGTGGAGACATTCCACTGCCATGCCGATTGGGCTTCATCGACTGCATTCGATCATCGACTGTACGAGCAAGTGTCGATTGGTACGTTGATTGTTATTCTTTGATGAGACCACTTTTGGGAACCTACTCTGAACGTCCTACTGCCGAAGTGCGCTCGACCGCGTGTGACATATCTCCTCACCATCCTTTATCCCGCATTGCGCTTCTCATAGAATGCCATGGATTCCTCGAACGGGAGGGCTTTCGAGTATAGCCACCCTTGCCCGAACTGAACGCCGGACTGACGCAGGATCGTCTCCGGTTCCGCTGTTTCGATCCCTTCCGCGACCATCTTGAGTTTCAGGCTATGGGCCATCTCGATGATATGAGGCGTCACCAGGCTTATCGCGGCATTCCGGCCGATGGCATCGACGAAGGACTTGTCGATCTTGAGCACCGTGATGGGCAAAGCAATGACAGACTGGAGTATCCCGTCCCGAAATCATCGATCGCGATCACATGGCCGGCGTCGCGCGCTTTTGCCAGGGTGGTTCGGGCAATGTCGGCGTGAATGAAGCCGCGCTCCGTCACCTCCAGCCAGACCTGCGACGCTTGCACGTCGGCCGCATGAATCTCGTCGG
>NZ_KB897894.1:0-5670 GCF_000377185.1 Rhizobium sp. 42MFCr.1 | reverse complement strand
GCCACCCTCACCATTAGATGGGCTGACCAACTTGGAATGCCCAGGCTCGTCTAACCTCAATCTCTCGAACCGCCCGGTGCGGACCCGCATGCCGGTGGTGTGGCAGGGGTGCGATCACATCGAGCGCCCCCTATGCCGATTGAATTCGATTTTGCAAGGGCTCAGCTCAGCAGCGGTAGGCCTTGCTCCATACCGTAGCCCAGCCGAACGTGGGCATCGTCGAAGCTGAGCCAGAAGAAACGGAACAGGATTGGCCCCCCGCCGCTGAACGGCGTCATTTCGCGATGCAGCCAGGTGGAGGGCTGCTCACCTTCAAGCGGAATGTGGAAGTAATGTCGCCGGTGGCAGACGTCGCTGCCATCCTTGTAGAAACGGTAGTCATTGACAACCAGCGGGGCGAGGGGAGTCTTAGACAGGATTCCCGTTTCTTCCGAAAACTCTCGAAGGGCTGCCGTGGCGATATCTTCGCCAGCTTCTACCGTGCCGCCCGGAACCTGAAGCTCGATCTCCGGAAAGTCCGGCTCATCGAAAACCAGCAGCCGGTCGCGCCAGGTTGCATAGATCAGCACCTTGAGCGCATCCGGCTTCATCGTTGCCTCAGCTGAAGCGGATGATCGCGACTTCGCCGTCGACGGCGCCCTGATAGGCGGAGGCGTGAGGCTCCTCGGACGGCACTTCGGTCAGCATGCCGATCTGGTCGAGGTCGGCCTCGATGAAACCTTCTTCCGCAAGCGCATTCAGAGCCTCGCGCACGGCGCTGTCGTCGTCGGCGGCCTTGAGCATGATATGGAGATCGACGCCCTCGCTGTTGTCGGACTCATAGCCCTTGCCGATGATGATGAAGACCATCGGGCCTTCGGAAATGTTGTCGTTGTGGGGGGCGGTGATCATCGGATGTCCTTCGATTCGAGATTTGAATCTGATTTCATGCGTTTAGCGTCTGCAATCGGTGATTCCATAGCCGCTTTTTACTGCAATGCTCAAGTTTATCTTGCTGTGCAGCAGCGAATGCGCCTAGAAGCTCCAAAAGAGCGCGTAGTGGCCGGGTTTCAAGGCGTTTGGCCGAAGTTTATTTCTTAACGGCCTTGACGAGACGACGGGAAACCAGTAGTACCCGCGCCATCCGGACCCATGTGAGGCATGGCCATTCGGGGCGACGCGCCCCGGAGATCACCTCAAACAAGGTTCGAAACGCACGTTGAAGATATGATGCCTGCACGCATGACGCATGTCTTTTGCGTCCTCTGCTCTCAGTGGTCCATCTGCGAAAGCGGATCGGGCCACGTTTTGCGCATTGAGACAAGCGTGTGATCTTGCCGGAGACGGCGCGAGTTACGCCCGCAAGGGATTGAGATATAAACGTAAGGGATGGTTGAATGCCTACCGTAAACCAGCTTATCCGCAAGCCGCGTCAGGCGAACGTAAAGCGTAATAAGGTTCCTGCCCTGCAGGAGAACCCGCAGAAGCGCGGCGTTTGCACCCGCGTCTACACGACGACGCCGAAGAAGCCGAACTCGGCTCTGCGTAAGGTCGCAAAGATCCGCCTGACCAACGGCTTCGAAGTCATTGGTTACATCCCCGGTGAGGGCCACAACCTTCAGGAACACTCTGTCGTCATGATCCGCGGCGGCCGTGTTAAGGACCTTCCGGGTGTTCGTTACCACATCATCCGCGGCGTTCTCGATACCCAGGGTGTCAAGAACCGCAAGCAGCGCCGTTCGAAGTACGGTGCGAAGCGTCCGAAGTAATTCGGCTTTGAAATCCCGGCGCTGCGCGAGGTCCTCCGCGTGGTAGAGCGCCTTTAACAATTGAAGAGACGAGAAGTATGTCCAGACGTCACAGAGCAGAAAAGCGCGAGATCAACCCGGACCCGAAGTTCGGCGATCTGGTTGTTACCAAGTTCATGAATGCAATCATGCTTGACGGCAAGAAGTCCGTCGCTGAAAGCATTGTCTACGGCGCATTTGACTCCGTACAGGGCAAGTCCAAGCAGGAGCCGC
Source organism: Rhizobium sp. 42MFCr.1 (assembly GCF_000377185.1). NCBI lineage: Bacteria > Pseudomonadati > Pseudomonadota > Alphaproteobacteria > Hyphomicrobiales > Rhizobiaceae > Rhizobium > Rhizobium sp. 42MFCr.1. Next base: position 3,670 of record NZ_KB897894.1, on the reverse strand, counting down.
TCGGCGTGTTCCATCAGGCTCTGGACAACGTTGCTCCGCACGTTGAAGTCCGTTCGCGCCGTGTTGGTGGTGCAACCTACCAGGTTCCGGTTGATGTTCGTCCGGAGCGCCGTCAGGCCCTGGCCATCCGCTGGCTTATCGCTGCCGCGCGCAAGCGCAACGAAACGACCATGATCGACCGACTGTCGGGCGAGCTTCTCGATGCATCCAACAACCGTGGTTCCGCGGTCAAGAAGCGCGAAGACACGCACAAGATGGCTGACGCCAACCGTGCGTTCTCGCATTATCGCTGGTAATCCCGAACGGGTTCGAAAGGCAGTCCACAATGGCTCGCGAATATAAAATTGAAGACTACCGAAATTTCGGTATCATGGCGCACATCGACGCCGGCAAGACGACGACGACTGAGCGTATCCTTTACTACACCGGCAAGTCGCACAAGATCGGCGAAGTGCACGATGGCGCGGCCACGATGGACTGGATGGAGCAGGAGCAGGAGCGTGGTATCACGATCACCTCCGCTGCCACCACGACCTTCTGGAAGGGCCGTGACGGCAAGATGCGCCGCTTCAACATCATCGACACCCCCGGCCACGTCGACTTCACCATCGAAGTCGAGCGTTCGCTGCGCGTTCTCGACGGTGCGATTGCTCTTCTCGACGCCAACGCCGGTGTTGAGCCGCAGACGGAAACCGTCTGGCGCCAGGCTGAGAAGTACAATGTTCCGCGCATGATCTTCTGCAACAAGATGGACAAGACCGGTGCGGACTTCTACCGCTCCGTCGAGATGATCAAGACCCGTCTCGGCGCAACGGCTGTCGTCATGCAGCTGCCGATCGGCGCAGAAAGCGACTTCAAGGGCGTTGTCGACCTGATCGAGATGAACGCTCTCGTCTGGCGCGATGAATCGCTCGGCGCCCAGTGGGATGTCGTCGAAATCCCGGAAGACATGAAGGTCAAGGCTGAAGAATATCGCGAAAAGCTGATCGAGACCGTTGTCGAGATCGACGAAGCCGCGATGGAAGCCTACCTCGAAGGCACCATGCCCGACAACGATCAGATCCGCGCGCTCGTCCGTCGCGGCACGATCGACGTCAAGTTCCACCCGATGTTCTGCGGTACCGCCTTCAAGAACAAGGGCGTTCAGCCGCTGCTCGACGCCGTTGTCGATTACCTGCCGTCGCCGCTCGATATTCCGGCGATCAAGGGCATCGACTTCAAGACGGAAGCCGAAATCGAGCGTCACGCTGACGACTCCGAGCCGCTTTCGATGCTCGCATTCAAGATCATGAACGACCCGTTCGTCGGTTCGCTGACCTTCGCACGCATCTATTCCGGCAAGCTCGAAAAGGGTTCGTCGGTTCTGAACACGGTCAAGGACAAGCGCGAGCGCGTCGGCCGTATGCTGCAGATGCACTCGAACTCGCGTGAAGACATCGAAGAAGCCTTCGCAGGTGATATCGTTGCTCTCGCTGGTCTCAAGGAAACCACCACGGGTGACACGCTCTGCGATCCGCTGAAGCCTGTTATTCTCGAGCGCATGGAATTCCCCGAGCCGGTCATCCAGATCGCGATCGAGCCGAAGTCCAAGGGCGACCAGGAAAAGATGGGCCTCGCGCTCAACCGCCTGGCTGCTGAAGACCCGTCCTTCCGCGTCAAGACCGACCAGGAATCCGGCCAGACGATCATCGCCGGCATGGGCGAACTTCACCTCGACATCATCGTCGACCGCATGCGTCGCGAATTCAAGGTTGAAGCAAACGTCGGTGCTCCGCAGGTTGCCTACCGCGAAACCATCACGCGCCAGCACGAAGAAGACTACACGCACAAGAAGCAGTCCGGTGGTACCGGTCAGTTCGCGCGCGTCAAGATCGTCTTCGAACCGAACCCGGATGGCGAAGACTTCAAGTTCGAGTCCAAGATCGTCGGTGGTGCAGTTCCGAAGGAATACATTCCGGGCGTTCAGAAAGGTATCGAAAGCGTTCTGTCTTCCGGTCCGCTGGCTGGCTTCCCGATGCTCGGCGTCAAGGCGACGCTCATCGACGGTGCCTTCCACGACGTCGACTCGTCGGTTCTGGCGTTCGAAATCGCTTCGCGTGCTTGCTTCCGTGAAGCAGCCAAGAAGGCCGGCGCTCAGCTCCTCGAGCCGATGATGAAGGTCGAAGTCGTCACGCCGGAAGATTACGTCGGTGACGTTATCGGTGACCTGAACTCCCGCCGTGGTCAGATCCAAGGCCAGGAAAGCCGTGGTATCGCCGTCGTCATCGCCGCCAACGTTCCGCTGGCGAACATGTTCAAGTACGTCGATAACCTGCGCTCCATGTCACAGGGCCGTGCTCAGTACACGATGACCTTCGATCACTACGCGCCGGTCCCGTCGAACGTCGCAACGGAAATCCAGGCAAAGTATTCCGGTCAGAAGTGACCGGAATACCAATTGACCGATAACAAGAATTAGATCCCTCACGGGACCTTAAAAGAGTGGAGAGCCCAAATGGCAAAGAGTAAGTTTGAGCGCAACAAGCCGCACGTTAACATCGGCACGATCGGCCACGTTGACCACGGCAAGACGTCTCTGACGGCAGCGATCACGAAGTACTTCGGCGAGTTCAAGGCGTACGACCAGATCGACGCGGCTCCGGAAGAAAAGGCTCGCGGCATCACCATTTCGACGGCACACGTCGAATACGAGACCCCGAACCGCCACTATGCCCACGTTGACTGCCCCGGCCACGCCGACTACGTCAAGAACATGATCACCGGTGCTGCGCAGATGGACGGCGCGATCCTGGTTTGCTCGGCTGCCGACGGCCCGATGCCGCAGACCCGCGAGCACATCCTGCTTGCTCGCCAGGTTGGCGTTCCGGCGATCGTCGTGTTCCTCAACAAGGTCGACCAGGTTGACGACGCCGAGCTTCTCGAACTCGTCGAGCTCGAAGTTCGCGAACTTCTGTCGTCCTACGACTTCCCGGGCGACGACATTCCGGTCATCAAGGGCTCGGCTCTTGCCGCTCTCGAAGACTCCGACAAGAAGATCGGCGAAGACGCGATCCGCGAGCTGATGGCAGCTGTTGACGCCTACATCCCAACGCCTGAGCGTCCGATCGACCAGCCGTTCCTGATGCCGATCGAAGACGTGTTCTCGATCTCCGGCCGTGGTACGGTTGTGACCGGCCGCGTCGAGCGCGGTATCGTCAAGGTTGGCGAAGAAGTCGAAATCGTCGGCATCCGCCCGACCTCGAAGACGACGGTTACCGGCGTTGAAATGTTCCGTAAGCTGCTCGACCAGGGCCAGGCTGGCGACAACATCGGTGCTCTGGTTCGCGGTGTGAACCGTGACGGCGTCGAGCGTGGTCAGATCCTGTGCAAGCCGGGCTCTGTCAAGCCGCACAAGAAGTTCAAGGCTGAAGCCTACATCCTGACGAAGGAAGAAGGCGGCCGTCATACGCCGTTCTTCACCAACTACCGTCCGCAGTTCTACTTCCGCACGACGGACGTCACCGGCATCGTCACCCTGCCGGAAGGCACGGAAATGGTTATGCCTGGCGACAACGTCACTGTAGACGTCGAGCTGATCGTTCCGATCGCGATGGAAGAAAAGCTGCGCTTCGCTATCCGCGAAGGCGGCCGTACCGTCGGCGCCGGCATCGTCGCCTCGATCGTCGAGTAA
>NZ_KB897893.1:0-5809 GCF_000377185.1 Rhizobium sp. 42MFCr.1 | reverse complement strand
ACGTTTCTCTTTCTTCTCATCTTCAATTGTCAAATAACAGACCAGATACCCCGGTCGAATTTCCTCGCCTCAAACCCAAAAGTCCAAGGAACCAATCAGCACCAAAGCCAATCTTAAAAGAAACTTGAGAGCGAAGGACTTCGTCGCCAGCAGCGCCGCCGCCCTCGTTCAGTGAGGGGGCTTATAGATGCCCAACCAGAGAGCCGTCAAGCAGGACTATTGGAATCTCGAGACAATTCGAACAACTGATTGAACTTACGAGGTAATTTTCTGAACGGTCCTTCGGCGGTCACAGACTGCTATGTAGTGGACGATCGCCGAGGTCCTTAAACGGAGGAAGGACGGTAGCTCCCTCAAAAGGAAACCGGTCGGGCCTGATGATCGAAAACCGCTGCTGACAAACCCTCCTCGGCATTGCTGTAGCCCGTGACAGCGATTTCACGCACCTCGCCCGTGATCTCCTCCTCTCGAGGGAATTTTGCGGCGTCAGGAGAGATTCAGGTCAGATCATGGTGAGGATCAAGCCATCTATAACGGGAACTTATAAATCCTTTGCAATTCAAGTTTGCGGACGAGAACAACACCGCGATAGGTAGCACGGGCATAAGCGATGCCGTGGGGCAATGCTCAATCATAGATACCAAGGGGGATCCGTGCATTTTTCAAATAGACAATGTCATTGGTAGTTTTTTCATTCAGGTAGAATGAGCAACACGCTTCTGCGCTAACGCAAATTGCTTCGCAGAGTCCTTCACCAAAACTGGGTAGGTAGAGCCGTTTCTCGGCAATGATGACCTGTGCCCAATCGACAGAAGATTGGACTGAGAATGAACATTAAGATGATCCTTGTGAGCACGACCGCGGCCTTGGCTGCCATCTCGAGCGCCCAGGCTGCTGACGCCATCGTCGCTGCGGAGCCGGAGCCGGTTGAATACGTTCGCGTTTGCGATGCTTACGGCAGCGGCTACTTCTACATCCCGGGCACCGAAACCTGCCTGAAGATCAGCGGTTACATCCGTTTCCAGGTTAACGCCGGCCCGAACGCCAGTGTAACAACTGGCAATGGCACCACAGTCGCCAACGACTCTGACTGGGACGCCTATACCCGTGGCCAGGTTCAGTTCACCGCCAAGAGCGACACCGAATACGGCCCGCTCACTGGTGTTATCGTCCTGCAGACGAATGCCGACAACGCTTCCTCGCAGCAAGTGAAACTTGACTCCGCTTACATCGACATCGCTGGCTTCCGCGCCGGTCTGTTCTACAGCTGGTGGGACGATGGTCTCTCGGGCGAAACGGACGACATCGGCAGCAAGGTCACGCTGCACAACTCCATCCGTTATCAGTACGAAGCCGAAAACGTCTACGCTGGCGTCAGCGTTGACGAGTTGGAGGATAGCCCGTTCTATAACGGCGAGGTCCCCGATAACGTCGGCGTAGCAGTCGGCATCGGCGGCAAGGCTGGCATCTTCAGCTACCAAGTCACGGCTGGTTACGACACCGATAACGAAGCCGGCGCAGTCCGTGCGATGGGTACCGTTGCTATTGGTCCGGGCACCCTTGGCCTCGCAGCTGTCTGGGCGTCCGATCCGGGTGCTTACTATTCCACTTCCGAATGGGCGATTGCTGCGGAATACGCCATCAAGGCGACTGACAAGCTGAAGATCACTCCAGCCGCCCAGTACTACGGCAGCTACGGCGTCGTTAACGCCGCTACCCACGCTGACTTCTCGGACAACGACGCTTGGAAGGTCGGTGTGACGGTCGACTATCAGATCGCCGACAACCTCTACGCCAAGGCAGCCGTCAACTACCTCGACGGCGATAAAATCGACGACGTCACGACAGGCTACTTCCGCCTCCAGCGGGCATTCTAGTTAAGAACGGCGCGCCGCGTTTCTCCCTCTCTCCTCGGTTAAAGTCACGGGGAAAGGCAGCGCGGCGAGGCACTTGGAAGTCTCTGATCGGGTCGACCTCCGGTCGGATGCCAGGGGTGGCCCGGGTTCCCTGCCCGGCCACCCCTTTCATTGTAATGGACGAAGCTATTCGCGCGTAGCGAGAGAACGTCTTTCCAACGCGTCGCCGCCAGCACGATTTATTAGCTTGCGCGCTGCCTCATCATACACGGCGCCGCAGCGTCTGGACGACGCCTGAGCTGAATCACGAGGTTTGCGCGGATCCGAACGCACTGGCTTATCTTGGGTTAGCAGTGGCCCGGAGCGCGAAGGTGTGGTTAGGCATCATCGTCACGAAATGTAAACGAGAGTTGTTTTGCTTGAGAGCCTCGATCGTGAGGCGTATTGTCCGCAGCGCTGCCCACTCTCGGGCACTGCTCATCAATCTAGGCCCCACCCTATTGGGGCCTCTTTTTTTCCGCTTGCTCTTCGTAACCCGGCGATATCATCCGGTGAAATACGAAGACCATGTTCATTGGCGGCCGTGACAATGCGGCCCGGGCGTCATCAACTTGCGCGTAGCATTTGCACCGAGATCGTGAATGCTAGCCTCCGCACCCGCTCAAAGCGCGGTCTTTCGTTGCTGCCTCTGCTGGTCGAGTCTCCAGCAAGGGTCGTGAAGATGGAACACTTCTTGCTCGGTTAATGATGTGTTTACCGTGCGGAGGCGTTTTGTAATGAAGTGGCACAGAAGCGATCATTTCGCTCCCCTGATGCTGGTGATGGGTGGTCGGGAAAAATACAGGCTCGTCGGGTCCCTGAGAGAGGTTGCGGAAGCCCTTATAGGTGACTGGCCATCCGACGACGGAGAGGAGTACATGGAGGCGGTGAAGGTCTGCCTTGACGCAATCCATGGTAAGCTATCGGCGCAGGAAGCACGCGAAGCACTCATTCGGGCTGCGGACGAAGCGGGAATACCAGTAATCCGGGCTGTTCACTGAACACGTCTCAGAGCTGCGCTCGAATATCTCAAAAATGTAATGTAGCGATCTCTAGCCTGGACGCCATCTTACGTATAAGTCAGCCGCAGTTGGTTAAATGGTGAATTGAAATGCATGATGAAATGGTTTTCGTTGAGCACGCTAAGCTGCTCACTCTCCTCGCCAATGAAAAGCGGCTGCTTATTGCTTCCCATCTTCTCGGCGCCGAACTCAGTGTGAATGAACTCGCAGACAAGGTGGGCCTCTCGCAGTCGGCCCTCTCCCAGCATCTCGCAAGATTTCGTGCCGCAAGGGTAGTCACCACGCGACGCAAGGCGCAGACAATCTACTACTCGACATCAGACGACAGTATTCGTAGGGTCCTGGAAGCCGTAGGAGAGATCTTTGCGCGGGACGCCGGTCCGGCTGCCAAGTCAACATAACTTCTGGATGCCATACTCTTCTCTCAAAGGCCAAAAGGCCAACTTGCGGACACGTCGAGCTACGGACATTCTATGCAAAACGGCAAACGAGAGGACCAACGGTGCCGGACGCAAAGCACTTATTCGTCACGAATATCTCGGGTGAACGAATGCCTGACCCCGGCCTGTTTACGTGGGACATGAACGCGGACCTCGTGTACGCGGACGGTGCCCTCGCCGCGTTGTTCGGTCTCGATCCCGCGGAAACTGAACGGGGATTGCCGGTGCAAACCTATCTTGATCGTGTGCACCCCGACGACGTGGCTGTATTGGCTAAACAAATCAGCGACGCCATTGTCGCGCAACACCCAACGGTGCAGCACTATCGGTCACAAAAGGCAGATGGATCCTATGTTTCGGTTTCCGCCTTCGGCCGATGCTTTCGGGATCGCAAAGACAATCCGATCCACTACGCTGGAATTGTGGTACCGGACGAAACGACCCCACCCGTTTTCGCGGCTCATTGAGATGCGGCTACTGCGCTGATTGCACCAGGCTTTTCCGCACGAGATCACGGAGACCGTAGTCATTTGCTATAGCAGCTGCCAAGTGTGGCCATATGGACTTCGCAGATCATCGCCCGTTCCGTTTCTGGCTGCAGTCGAGTTCCAGGCATCAATGCGAACCGTACGGATCGCATTGAGCATCGACTTGCCGCATTCACCACTGCGCACGACATGCAATCTACGCATAGCTGAGGTCCAGTCTTCGCGCTGCAAAATTGGTCCGACCAATCATATATAAGCGACATCGAAGTAATCGAAGCGCCACGGACTGGCAGCTGACTTCGAAAACCCAGGAAAGGGGATTTATCATGAACATCGCACGCACTTTTAACAATTGGCGCAAGTATCGTCAGACGGTCTCCGAACTGGGCCGTATGAGCAATCGCTCACTCCACGACCTTGGCATCAATCGCGGCGAAATCGAGCGGATCGCAAGAGCTGGCGCTCGCTAAGTCCGCGAAAACAATGTGCAGTTTGAAGCGCTCGTCCTACCTGGCGGGCGCTTTTGTTTTGCCCCGGCAAAGGAAAGAGCCAGAGCGGCTCTCGTATGGTCACGCCACGTAGCTCTGCCTATGCTTTGGGCGAAAATCGCACATGAAAGACGCGAGCATCCATCTCTTGGGAACCGTCGATTGTCTAGAGCGCCCGCTAGACTTCTCCGAGGAGCCAGTCCCGAAAGGCGACTATTTTGCGAGAGTTTTGCCGTGTTTCCGAATAGACGAGCCAGAACTTCCCATGGCGGCCGGTCAAATCAAACAATTGCACCAAGCGACCTGACTGAATTTCGGTCTGAAAGAACATAGGCGTAAGAAGGGCTATCCCCTGCCCGGAAATTACGGCCTGGCTAATCGCAAGTTGCGTATCAAATTGGAAGTTCTGAGAAAATGACGGTTTTGGGCTGTCGACGCCCGCTGCATTAAACCAGTCCAGCCACCAATCATCCCTCCAGTCGAGCAATGGGTGTTTCAGAACGTCAGAAGGGACCCTAATTTCACCCGCCGCCTCCAGGAAAGCCGGACTACAAAACGGGGCGAACTCCCGATCCATTAAGGGGTGAGCCTTAAGGCCAGGCCATTTGCCATGCCCCTCCCGGATTCCCACATCGAACGGCTCTCGACTGAAATCGACCACTCGGCTCATCGCTTTCAGTTCAATGTCGAGATCGGGGTTGGCATTTCGGAAGCCGCCCAATCGCGGAACCAGCCAGTTGGATGAGAAAGTGCTCGTTGCGGTGATCGAAAGGACCGTCTCCGCCCCCCGGCGAAGAGACACCCGATAGGCTTTCACCGGCCGCACGATGTTCTTTAGCGCCTGAGGTCCGATGTCCTCGTAGCCGAGAGGCAGCTTCTGTTCCACCTGCTCATAGACAGCGCTAGAAAGGCAGATCCCACCCGGCTCCGCGAGTGCCTCAAGGCGGACTGCGACATCACACCATCACCGAAGAGATTTCCTCCGTCGACAATCACGTCCCCAAGATTGATCCCGATGCGAAACCTCATCCGCAGACCCTCCGGTAGGTCGAATGAGCGCCCAGAAATGCCGATTCCGATGAAGCCGCCCCTTTGTTCCGAGATGATTGCGCCCCCGGATTCCGGGATAATCTCGCCCCCTTGAGGTTGGGGTCCTGCTGGCAGTGATTGTTGTCAGTTCATTCGTGTAACGAGTCAAGATTTCCGGCGCTGATTTCGCCGCAAGCTTTCCCCGGATAGGTCGATGCGGTGGGCGTTATGAACGAGGCGATCAAGGATGGCATCAGCATAGGTTGGATTGCCGATGATCTCGTGCCAGGCTGATACCGGAAGCTGACTGGTAATGATTGTCGAGCGGCGGCCGTAACGATCCTCGAGGATCTCCAGAAGGTCGTGGCGCGCCTGCTCATTGAGCGGCTCCAGGCCCCAGTCGTCGAGGATCAAGAGCTGGACGTGCCCGAGGGTTCGCTGCAGCCT
>NZ_KB897892.1:0-6935 GCF_000377185.1 Rhizobium sp. 42MFCr.1 | reverse complement strand
CTCTGAAATAATGCGGAGGAATGTGGTCAGAAACCCTGGCCTTCAGCCAATCTGGTCGCATTCCTTCACATTATGGGCTGCTGCGGATAACTGACATTATGATGAGGTGAGCATAAGGTCAGCCAGCTATCGATATAGCTTGCATGATCGGGACGCAGTTCAAGTTCCGGAACGATTCCAAGATCGGCGCATAAGAATGCGCTGCCCAGTTCGGCAATCAGTTCTTCCCGGGCGCGCTCACTGCGATCCGTCCCATAGCGGCTGAGATCGCGATCGAGCCGTCCCTTTGCCGATGTCCAATGGGTCAATTCGTGACAGATGATGGCCAAGTAACAGGCGTCGTCCCTAAAGGCGTCGTAGTGCGGCATCTGAATATAGTCGTGGGCCGCGGCATAATAGGCCGACGAACCGCCATGACGGATCATGGCGCCGGTGTTGGCAAAGAAGCGACCGGCCTCAGCGATGCGGTCGAATGGATCCGACGGGCTTGCTGGCTTGTCAGCCCGGGCACCGAGGCCATCGATCTGATCGCCATTGAAGACGGTGTAGGCTTTCATGAAGGGGATGGATCGTTCGACGTCGTCGCCGCCATCAGCCGTTTCGGTACGGATGATCGAGCTGGCAAAGACGACGGTCGTTCCGCTTTCGCCCTTGCGAACCGCGCCGCCAAGTTCGAGCGCCTGGCGGAAGGTCATCCAGGTCGAGGACGAGAAGCCGCGGGCAATTGCCTCCGACCAGAGGAGGATGACGTTGATCCCGGAATAGGGTGCGCCATTGAAGCGCAGCGGTCGCGAGACCGGATCGGACGGACAAGCGTTATGCCAGGGTTGGATCCAGGGACGGACACCGCGTTCGAGAGCGGCAATGATCTTGTCGGTGATGCGGCCGTGGATGTCGGATCGTTGGCTGGTTTGCTGCCTTGTCATGTTGGAACCTCCGCTTTGGGGTCGCGACCATCGCGACCTGCTACGGCGGTCCAAAAGCCGGGCTTCAAGCACTGGCCGGCACCCGAAGGGCCGAAACGCCAGTGGAGGACGGCAACGCCGTTGCGGCCAGAGCGAGCCTGGCAGGACCGAAAGCCGCAGCAGGACGCGGGGGACGCGGGTTCAAGCGGATCCACAGGTTCAGGCGGCAAACACCAACGCGATCGGCGCCTTAGCGTGCTACCCAAGATATCGCGCCCGGCACCGACCGTCCCTGGCATTCGGTCAGGAAGCCATCTTGGCCAGCGGTTCTGTGCGACCGCACACGAAGGTCGCACATATGGATGCAAACGGAGGCTCGACCCGCCGCTCTTCTCACGTTCCTCGTCGACAAGACATTGAAGGAAGCGCAGGATCAGGCGCTGCGACGCCGTATCGAATACAATGCGGAACACACTAAAGGCATCTTCGGCTCAATAGCTTTTTCAGCCTTGCCTTTCCGCCTGGCCGCGTCTCTGAGCGCGTTCGACGGACAGCCTCACCAGGATAGGCGCATTCAGTCTTGCTTGCCACCTGGTCAGACTAAGGTCCAAATGAGGATCAGGCTTCAGTCCTATTTCTTCCGTGAAGAACAAAAGGCAATCTGTGGTTGATCCGAGTCGCACGAGCCCGAGACCTCGTCGAGCGGCGAAAGATCGAGGGCTTTCCCGGTCCCGCCGACCCGGAAAGCCCTTTTCATGTTTGAGTACCGCGATTTTTAACGGCATGGGACCACACAATGCGACAACGCGACGAAGCGCTTACATCGAACGATTTGTCCATCTGTGATGAAATCCTGAAGGACGTCGCGCAAAAACATTTGATCAACGATCAGAACGACAGAGTCCATCTCGCAGCCATTGTCATTGAGATTTACCGCCAGGGAGTACGTGATCCAGAACAGTTATCTCTGTTGGCCGGTGCGTCCTGCGAAGCGATGCTCGAAATGAGGCGCCTCGATCCTGGCGGCACACCGGCGGCGCTCTAAAACCTCTGAGGTGGACCACGCTGCGATCTACCTGCGAGACATTGGGGACCGGCGGACCTGCCCTGATCGGCCCGGCTCGGCTCGGCTCGGCTCGGACACTCGCATGCGATTCGTTGCCATCGAAGAGCTCGACGCCATCGGGCAGTGTCCAGCCCTGATCAACTTTCCTGTATCGCACCACCCGGTGGCCATGACGGTATCCGTCGTATTTCCGTGTCCAGCGGAGTCGGGCGTAACGAAATCCCGCCCGTCATAGTCGCCGTCGCACACGCAGCGTGGCAAACGGGAACATTGAGACAGGCGCGCATATCCCTTCCAACTCGACGAGCGCGTCACCGAGCATAGTCTTGCATTCGTCCATTGTGGCAGTGTCACCGATCTTCACACCTCTGGTCTGACTGAGCCAGTTCGTGGCGGCTTCGACCACATCGCGATACGCCTTCATGCTGACGCCTCCTCGCGGCCTACGAAGCCAACAGCGGGTGCTCCGATGAAGATTGACGCCATGCCCGCCGCTATTGGGTGAGGCACCTGTCACGATGAGCATCGAAGCACTGGGAACACGAAGGCCTTTGATCCGTTTTCTCATCAAAGGAGAGCCGCATGCCGACCTATAGCACCGACAGCCCTAGCAGATTGAAATGCCAACTGGCCGTACTAGATGCCATCTGGCCCAACACAGGTGTTCCAAGCGAAGAGCAGCAGGCATTGATTGATGCATATCGTTCGGGACAAATGGACGACGAAGAGTTTCAACTGCACCTCTTAAATGATCCGGTGCTGGCCAATTACGTTGAGGAATTGTGCCAAGCTAGTGACGACGCTCCAAGAGACCACATGGCGCCATAGGTGCGGCCCGACGCTCTGGTGATTGCAGCAGTAACGCAAAAGGGCGGCAGCTAACAAATGCTCCGATTGACTCCGCCAACCTATATGAACAGGCTAGCTCCGAGATACCACCACGGGAGCTGCAAACCATGAGCCCTGAACGTTTTAGCGAATGTCTGCTCCACATCCGATGGACCCCGATCAATATCGCATCAGCGCTGCAGTGCGAGCTATCCTGGATCGAATCCCTCGAAGCTGGAAACGAGGAAATTCCTACAGGTTTGGCTGTTTGGCTGGAAACACTCGCAGAAGCCCACGAGGCTTCGCCGCCGCCTGAAACGTATCGCGGGAAAAGATCAGGCCGATGAGCCGTTAAGACGGCGGACTGTCTAACTCGTAGACTGCCGCATTGTCCTGCACCTCGCGAAGACCCTTATATGAAGCGTGCCGCAAGTTGCCTTTTTCAAAACAGATCAATTTGGCCCTAACCTCGGCGTGATGACAAGCGAGTATGTTCCGCGATATGGAGGTGAAAAGCCTTGCAAGGCGGGACAGGATTCAATGAAAATGGAATATCCCTTTAAATCACCGGCGCAAGAAATTAGCCGCTCGTTGGGGGCACGGGCCGGGACTTGGCTTGAGAGTGCTAAAGTCTCGATGCGGCGAGCGCGGCAGCGGAACACCATCAAGGTGGAACCGCTTCGCGCATGGCCTACGAGACCATCAGAGATTGCGGCCGTATGCTTGTCGCGAAACGAAGTCGCTACCCTGCCTGAATTTCTCAAGCATTACCGACGCCTTGGGGTAACGCGATTCATTTTTCTCGACGACGCGTCAACGGACGGCACAAGGGAACTTTTGCTTGCCGAAAACGACGTCGATGTTTGGACATCTCCAGTCAGGTATGTTGACGCAAAGCGTGGCAAGCTATGGCGCGAGGCCTTATTCAATGAGTACGGCCTGGACAGATGGTATCTGAACGTCGATGCCGACGAATTCCTGTTTTATGACGGATGCGGCGGCCACTCGCTGTTTGATGTTGTCGAGGTTCTGAACAAGTCGGGCATCAAGCGCTTGCCGGCACCGATGATTGACATCTATCATTCCGATGATGGGGCAGCCGTTGGCGGCGATCCATGGAAGGCTCCACATCTCTTTGATGCTGCCGGCTATACCGCCGAGCTTACAAAGCGCGGGATATCGATCAAGGGCGGGCCACGCCGGAGAATTTTCGGCGAGAAGAACGAACTCATGAAGTACCCGCTCATTTATTGGGATGAGGCTTGCAGCTTGGGAGTCAGCATCCATCAGCCGCTACCGTACACGCGCAACTTCTCTCCGATTTGGGGCGCCTTGCTGCATTTCAAATTCTTTGGAGACTACGGAACGAAGATTGAAGCGGCAGTCGCGGACGGCCAGCACTTCAACGGTTCGATGCACTATCGCGCCATAGCAGAGGCGCTTCGAAAGAATGGAAAAATCGATTTCGTCTTTGAGCACACCACCAGGTTCCAAGGGCCGAACCAGCTTCGCGAACTCGGCTTGATATCGCCTATCGATTATCAAGGGCATCGAATCTCCACAAAAGCCGCCTAGCTTTGATCCGCGATGACAAGCGAGTATGTGCCTATATACCGGTGGCGAGCAGACCTTGCTAATGGAAGATTGGGGCGAGAATGGCGCCCCGGACACTACAACGACTGGTGTGGCGAGGAATAGCTGACGAATCCGGGACGGGACGCTAATCCTTTCGCACTGACGTAAGCTCGCCAATATCGATGTTTTTGCCCTGGCGTGGACCTGCGAGCCAAGTTCCGTCTTTCAATGCGGAGCTGGTGCTCATTTTTTGAAATGGTGTGCTCGCGACCTCGACATCGACTGGAATGGGCGTGAAAAATTCGTTCTGTGTCACATACCGCTTGAGCAGCATGTGCGCTTTCGAATGAAGCTTCGGAGTGTCATTCCATATCTTCGCTGCTTTCCTGTCGGTCGTGACGATGAACTCAAAAAGATGCATGCACCAGAAATAATGCAGAAGCTTTCCATTCTTCTGCCAATATCGATTCATCAATTTCGACCATTTGGTTACGAGATAATTCCCGGGCACCGCTGCTATGAAACTATTCGACATCATCCTGCCGGGGTAGCTGTCGGGAAATGCGAAGAAACCGGATTCCATCAGTTGAGGCAACCAATCATCGAGCTTACGGGTGCAAAATGTGGTCGCATCTATCCAGACGCCGCCGTACTTGGCGAGGAGTGCGATGCGGATCACATCGGCACGCCATTGTATCTTGCGATCCCGCGGCGGCTCCTCGAGGGTAATATGTTCTTTGACGGTATTTTCTGAGAGAACGTTGACGGTCCAGTTCGGATTATTTCTACACCAGCTCTCTATGCCCAATCGGACAGCTTCCGGTGCTTGCTCAATTGGCTCATGCCAATAGAACCAGATTATCTTTGGCATCTTCTTCGGGAAAGAATCGTAACGCGGGTTGTAATTCTGCGCCTTCAGATTCTTTTTCCCAATAATCGATCGGCGTATCGAGTGACTAATCTGCTTCCAAAGAAGAAAGGCATCAAAAATAATCAATGATGAGTTCTCGCCTTTTTGTTATCGGCCCAGAATAGTGAAGGTGTTGATTAGTTGCTTGTGGACGCGACCAACACGAACGCCTCTATATGATGTTTTTGACGCCGTCGATACCGACAAGTCGCTTTGCTGGACCCAAGCTGGGTCCAATCGCACGGGAACGGCTTTGCCCCTCCTTGCCGTTTCCTTCTGTAACTGCACTGCCTAAGGGCCCCGCTTGGCCTCCACGCCGGCGGGGCTCCTATTTGGTTGAGCTGAAACAAACAATGCGAGCCATCGTTGATCAGGTGAAACGGCGGCTTGTCTTTTCTCTGCCGTTTTCTTTCATATCAAGTCCTGACCCCCGCTTGTGCCCAGGCGGGGTCTTTTCGTAGCCATCTGACGATTGTTGGACCTCCTCGGTTGGCGAGTCGGTCAACGAAACTAGGAAGAGGCAAAGGAGCATCAGAACTGCCCATCCTACAAAGCAAAGGGCGATGCCGACTGCGGCCAATCTAATCGCGATTGGCCGCCAAATTGCGCCCGATACATTCACAAGAAAGGTCATAAGCCAGCCGTTCCGGTATCCTCTGTTCCTTCAATTCACAACTCAACCAGTAGGTCGCCCCGCTAGGGCACCTTGACCTCGTGTTGATCAAGTTCGACGTTCACATCAAAGATGTCCTTATCACCGTAGTGATTGTAACGATACTCGCCACGAACAAAGATGTTGTTGTTGACAGGCCTTGTGCTTTTGAGCACGGCGGTCCGCCAGCCCCCGGCACGCGGGCCGCTCCTCACTGGAAGCTCCGAATCCCCGTTGATATCTACGACAATGCCGCGCCGCAGCGCCTTGTCCCTAGCTTCCTTCAGTGCCTGGTCAAAAAGAAAGACCAACATGCCGGCGGGCGAGCCCTCCTGTTCCGCCATGTCGCGTGCGACACTCAGGGCGAAGATCGGTTGCGGGGGCTTGGTTTCGGTCATTTCTCGCTCTCCACACCTTCAAAGATATAATTGTGCTATCGCTTGGACTGTTAGGTGGGAGGACACTAGCATGATCGCTCGGAGAGACTTTACATACGAAGAATGGAGCTGTCTCTTGCATCTCTATCGCCACGAAACCGCTGATATCCCGAACGACCTGATCCGTAGATTTAAAGAAGCGGGCGTCACTGAGGAAGTGCTAGACGGAATCAGTCTCAGTCCGGCAGGCAAGCATTTGGTCGCGCATGAGCTACTTCTAGAGCGAAGGAACCGGCTCCAGCGATGACTACTTCCAGGCAATAAAAAAGCAACGGTGTTAGGCGTCAATCACCGTTGCTCGATAGTCTCTCATTTTGGCATTGAGGATTATGATCATCCTTCGCATGACCGCGACGAGAGCGACCTTTCCGGGCTTTCCTTTCGCTTTCAGTCGTTCGAAGACGGCCTTCATGGCTGGATCGAAGCGGATGGCGGGCAAGGCGGCGATGTAAAGGGCGTCGCGCACTGGTTTGCGGCCGCCGGCAATCATCCTCTTGCCACGCATCAGGCCACTGTCGCGATTGATAGGGGCAACACCGACCAGCTTTGCGATCTGGCCTTT
>NZ_KB897891.1:0-7219 GCF_000377185.1 Rhizobium sp. 42MFCr.1 | reverse complement strand
GCTGAGCAAATCCCGTCTACGAAAGCTGGATCCCGCGGATTTCAAGCGTTGTAGCCGCGTTCCTTCACATTATGGGCTGCTGCGGATAACTGACGTTATGCTCACCTCATCATAATGTCAGCCAGCTATCGATGTAGCTTGCATGATCGGGACGCGGTTCAAGTTCCGGAACGATCGCGAGATCGGCGCATAAGAATGCGCTGCCGAGTTCGGCAATCAGTTCTTCCCGGGCGCGCTCACTGCGATCCGTCCCATAGCGGCTGAGATCGCGATCGAGCCGTCCCTTGGCCGATGTCCAGTGCGTCAATTCATGGCTGAGGATGGCAAAGTAACAGACGTCGTCCCGGAAGGCGTCGCAGTGCGGCATCTGAATATAGTCGTGGGCTGCGGCATAGTAGGCCGATGTGCCGCCATGACGGATCATGGCGCCGGTGTTGGCAAAGAAGCGACCGGCCTCACCGATGCGGTCGAATGGATCCGACAGGCTTGCTGTTGGTTGGACCCGGGCATCGAGGCCATCGATCTGATCGGCATTGAAGACGGTGTAGGCTTTCATGAAGGGGATGGAACGCTCGACGTCATCGCCGCCATCAGCGGTTTCGGTACGGATGATCGAGCTGGCAAAGACGACGGTCGTTCCGCTTTCGCCCTTGCGAACCGCGCCGCCAAGTTCGAGCGCCTGGCGGAATGTCATCCAGGTCGAGGACGAGAAGCCGCGGGCGATTGCCTCCGACCAGAGCAGAATGACGTTGATCCCGGAATAGGGTGCGCCATTGAAGCGCAGCGGTCGTGAGACCGGATCGGACGGATAAGCGTTATGCCAGGGTTGGATCCAGGGACGGACACCCTGTTCGAGAGCGGCAATGATCTTGTTGGTGATGCGGCCGTGGATGTCGGATCGTTGGCTGCTTTGCTGCCTTGTCATGTTGGAACCTCCGCTTTGGGGTCGCGACCATCGCGACCTGCTACGGCGGTCCAAAAGCCGGGCTTCAAGCGCTGGCCGGCACCCGAAGGGCCGAAACGCCAGTGGAGGACGGCAACGCCGTTGCGGCCAGAGCGAGCCTGGCAGGACCGAAAGCCGCAGCAGGACGCGGGGGACGCGGGTTCAAGCGGATCCACAGGTTCAGGCGGTAAACACCCACACGATCGGCGCCTCGGCGTGCTACCCAAGATATCGCGCCCGGCACCGACCGTCCCTGGCACCCGGTTAGGCTATGCTGTCAGCCGCGCCTTGCCCGCGACCGTGCGATGCCGACGATATCGTCGGTGCCTGCCTGCTGGCATGGGGCCGTTGGGTGGGCATTCACGTAGATGACATCAAATGAGTGAACGTAGGCTCGGCGCCTTCACAGCAACATCGACGCTCCGCGATCAAGATAGGTGTCGAGGAACTGCTCAAGCCGCGCATTGCGCGGCTTCCTGAAGACCTCCTGCGGGGGCCCTGTGAAGACGATTCTACCGTGGTCGAGGAACGTGATCTGCTGCCCGACGGTAGCCGCAAAGCCGATCTCGTGCGACACGACGACCATCGTCATTCCCTCGGCGGCGAGATCGCGCATGACGTTCAGCACTTCGCCGGTCAGTTCCGGGTCGAGGGAGGATGTCGGCTCGTCGAAAAGCATGATCTTCGGCTTGAGGGCAAGCGCTCGGGCGATGGCCACGCGCTGTTGCTGTCCACCGGAAAGCTGCGACGGATAGTGCCCTGCCCGGGCCTCAAGACCGACTTTCACAAGTTGCGCCATGGCTCGTTCTTCAGCATCCTTGCGGCTCATCTTCTGGACGGTCTTCAGTGCCTCGCTCACATTTCCGAGCGCAGTCATGTGCGGCCAGAGATTAAACTGCTGGAACACCATGCCGATCTGGGCGCGGATCGCACGGTTGGCGGCAGGAGCGACGCGCTCCCGTAGGCCCTTGGCATTTTCGGTGAAACCCAGGACCTCGCCATTGATTGTGATGGTTCCAGACGTTGCTTCTTCGAGAAAGGCCATGCAACGAAGAAGCGTGCTCTTGCCGGAGCCTGAGGGGCCGATCAGGCAGGAGACCTGGCCTTGCGGGATCTCGAGGTCGATGTTCTGGAGGACTGTCGTCTCCCCAAACTTCTTGACGAGATTCTTGACTGCGATCGCTGGGAGGCTCATGCGTTGGAAAACCTGAATCTGGTGAATTTCGTTTCTACGAGGCGGCCAAGCCGGCCGGTTATCTCGACGAGCACCCAATAGAAGAGTGCCAGCACCGAGAGTGCTTCGACGAAGGCATATTGCTGTGCTCCGATCGCGCTCAGTGTTGCTGTCAACTCGGGAACGGTGATGATCGAAAGGACGGCCGTTTCCTTCATCAGAAGAACTGCCATGTTCAAAGACGGAGGCAGCACGAGCATGGTCATCTCAGGCAACAGGATACGCCGGATGATCTGCCCCTGTGTCAGGCCCACGCATTCGCCGGCCTCGATGTGGCCCCTGGGAACCGCCATGAAGCCGGATCGAAAGATCTCGCTATAGTAGGCGGCGCCGTAGATCGAGATGCCGATCAGGCCCGCCGGCAGGGGATCGAGAGACAGGCCAATGAAGGGACCTCCATAGTAGACCAGAAAGATCTGGATGAGGAACGGCGTCCCGCGCAAGACCGCGACGACAAAGCCGAGGGTCTTGTCGAGAAGCACTCCACCGAAGCGCCGACCCACAGCCACGAAGAACCCCAGGATCGCCGCAGCAATCGTGCCGACAACCCAAATCAGGATCGTCACGCCGGCGCCGCTTGTGATCGCTGGCAATTGGTCGAGGATGACGTTGATGTCAAAGGTCATCGCGGTAATCCCGGAAGAGAGCGCTCGATGAGGTCGCCGGCAAGGGCCACCAGCCAATTGATCGCAAGATAGATGAGGCCCGCAGCAGCAAAGATCTGCAATGGCAGGAAGGTGCTGCCTGCAAGATCCTGCGCCATGCGCGTCAATTCGACGACGCCCACGACGGAAACCAGCGACGAGGCCTTGAGGATCAGGATCGCCTCGTTGACCAACGCAGGGAACGTCAGCCTCAGTGCGATGGGCGCCTTGATACGGCGGAAGATCTGCCCCGGCGTCAAGCCGACCATCTCGGCCGACTCCACGAGACCGATAGGGACGCTGGCAAATCCGCCGCGCATGTTTTCAGCCTGATAGGCCGCGGTGCAAAGCGACAGTCCGATTATGGCTGCGACGATGCTCGGTACGTTCAGCCCAATTGCAGGCAACATATTGTAGATAAGCAGCAGTTGCACAAGCAGCGGCACGCCGCGAAAGAAACTGATGAAGATTTGTGCAGGAACGACGAAGATAGCCTTCCTCGACAGCAGCATGCCCGAAAGAAAGATCGCGATGGCAAAGCCGATCAAAATAGACACGACGCTTATCAGCACCGTGTAGATCGACGCGTAGAGAAGCAGTTCAAAGAGTTTGATGGACATGTCCGGCTTTTGCCCGCCTGGCTGTCATGGAGGCACGATGGCGTCTTTGATTGCGCCCGGGAAGGGGCGCAATCAACGATCGTCTGCTATCAGAACGCAGGGTCCTTGACAGCATCGGGCGTTTCGAAGGTGGCGCCAAACCACTTCTTCTGGAGCTCGGCCATACGGCCGTCAGCCTTGATCTTCAGCAGTGCTGCATCGATCGCGTCCATCAGCGGCGCATGGTCGGCATCCTTCAGGCCAATGAAGCCGAAGTAGGACTTCTTGCCGAATGGTGGCAGCACGACTTCAAACGTTCCCTCGCGCTGCTTGGCGACGAAGGCGATGTTCGGCAGCGAGTTGGCGACACCGGCAATACGACCGGCGGCGAGATCGGCATAGGATTCAGTGAAAGCGGGGTATTCGCGTATATCCACCTTGGAAGACAGCGTTGCCGAGAATTCCTTCAACTGATCGAGCTGCGAGGTGGCCTTGCCGACACCGATCGTCTTCCCTGCGATATCGTCCGGCTTGCTGATGGTCGTGTCACCGGCTTTCTTCAGGATTGCGATGGTCGCTTCGGCAATCGGCGGCGTGAAGCGGTAACGCTCCATGCGCTTCTTGGTGATGGTTGCAGGACCGGCCACGACATCGAACTTGCCGGCTTCGAGCGCCGGGAATACGCCATCCCAAGGAAGCGCTACCCACTCAATCTTGACGCCCAGCTCCTTGCCGATCTCGGCAAAAAGATCAACGTTCAGGCCAGCATGTTCGCCGGCATCGATAAAATCAAAGGGTGCAAAGGCGGTTTCCGTACCGACCTTCAGCGTGCCGGCCTCCTTGACGGCGGCAAGCGTATCGGCGGCGTGCGCCGACAGGGTCGCCCCAACCAGAAAGGCAGCGCCGACGAGGCCCTTCAGCAGTGAACGTGCGATCATGATTGTCATCTCTCCAGTTTTCGCACCCGTGGATGCGTTCGAGTTCCCGATTTAGTCCCGTGACACGGACTTCTATGATCCGCTTTTGACTATACAAATAGATATGCGCTAGCCTAAGGTGTCAACGTCAAAGTCGACGGACGCAATTTTTGTGCCGACCGGGTTCTTTGGGGCGCGAGCTTCGCGTCCATATCGTTTCGCCAGCGGCAAGATGGGGTCGCGTCTTGGAGCCAATTTATCTCAGGATATTCAAGGATATAGAGGCGAAGATCCTGGCCGGGGACTGGCGTCCCGGCCATCGGATCCCGAGAGAGCATGACCTCGTCGACGACTACGGCTGTTCGCGCATGACGGTAAGCAAGGCGATGACGGCACTCGTCGACCGCGGGCTTGTCGTACGCAAGCGCAAAGCCGGCTCATTTGTCGCCTCGCCGCAGATTGACCGCACGGTCATGGATATCCAGGATATCGGCACCGAGGCGACTTTGGCGGGCTATGAGCATCGCTACGAGATACTGACACGAAAGATCGAGACCCTGGGCTCGGTCGAGGCCGCGCAGTTGGACAGTACGTCGGGAGCCGAAATCCTCAGGATCCAATGTCTGCATATCGTCGATGGGAAGCCCACCGCAGTCGAGCGTCGTATCATACTGCTGGACACAGTACCGCTCGCAAGAGACGAGAGCTTCGCGACCGCGCCTCCGGCAAAATGGCTCCTCTCCCAAGTGCCATGGTCCAGGGCCAAGCATGTGATACGGGCGGTCTTGGCCGATGCTGCGACTGCCCGCATTCTTGAGATCGATCGTGGCGAGCCCTGCCTGAACCTCATTCGTCAAACGTGGCAGAATGATCGCATGGTGACCTATGTCGAGATCACGCATCCCGGAGATCGCTTTCAGTTTGCCGGCATCTTTCATCCGGCCGAAAAACCTGCGTAACGTCGGGAGCCATGGGGAAGTGTGGTGAGCGAGGAACAGAAGTTTCGGGGAATTCCGCTGAAAGGTCTGCAGGCATTCGAAGCGGTCGGGCGCTGCGGGAGCGTGATGGCGGCTGCCGCGGAACTGAACGTGTCTGCGGGCGCCATCAGCCAGCAGATACGCAAAGTTGAGAGCTTTCTCGGCATCACCCTGGTGGAGCGGAGTGGACGGACAGTGGAGCTAACGCAGTGGGGCCGGCTCTATCACCGGGAAATATCGAAGGGCTTTGAGCAGTTTGCGCTCGCCCAGCAGGTGCTCGAGCGGGCACGCAACGAAAATTCGCTCGTTCTCAGCGCGCTGTCGTCGGTTGTCAACAAATGGATCGGCAGGCGCATTTTTGACTGGCAAGTGCTGCATCCAGACGCTCACGTCAGGCTGACCGGCCGCGACAGGGAGCCGCGGATGGGCTTCGATGAGGTTGATTTCCGGGTCAGTTACGGGTCGGACGTTCTGCAGCACGACCACTATGCCGAGCTGTTTCGCGACTGGGTTGTTCCAGTGTGCTCCCCTGCCCTGACCGACGGCAGGAATTTGACCGCCGTCGATCTCTTGTCCTACCCGCTGCTGCATGTCGAGTGGGAACGGCATTTCACACCCTATCCCAGCTGGGCGGAATTCGCTGAGAAGATCGGGGCGAGCTTCAAAGGTGCTCCCTCCGGCTTGTCCTTTACCCTCTCGAGCAGCGCCATCGACGCCGCCATCAACAAGCGCGGAATCGTGCTCGCCCAGATGTCGATGATCGCCGACGAATTGGAAGCGCAGACATTGGTGATACCGGTCGATATCAGAATGCCGTTGCGCGAGAGTTACTTCCTTGCTTGGGACCGCTCCGCGCTGCAAAAGCCTTATGGCTCGGAGTTTCGCGACTGGGTCATGGCGATCTCGCGGCGGCAGGCCCAAATCTCCGCACCTGCGACTCTTTAGAAAAACTAGAAACGGAAGTCAGCGTTTGACGCCGAACGCTACATTCGAGTCAGCTAACTCATTGAACTCCGTGATACTCATCCGCTGCGCGGCACGTGACAGTAGCGCCCTCCGTAGAACGTTTCGACCTCATTCCTTCTTCGGAATTTCCAGCCCGCGGTGCGATCTCAGTCCACGGGGGCACATTTCCTTGTCGTAGGTAGCGAGTTCGAAAGCTCTGATGACATCGCGGACTTCTACAAGGCCATTCGCGATAGCAATGCGTCGACAGTCTTCTTTCAATCCCGTGGCGGTAACGTTGCGACCGCTGCGACAGTGACCGCTTCGAAAAGAATAGACTTCTCTGTCACGGCACATCTCCCAACAACGTCCCACGATATCTAATGTGGTTCGTCGCCGCTAAATCTACCAGAGTGAGCGCCGCTAGCGCTCTCCGGTCTCCGCTTTGCGTCGCCAATTATTGTGCCCTGCCGCCAGAGATTTGCTTCTAGCCGCCAACCATCTTGCTGATGTTCTCTCGGCTTTCCACTTGTCAATGCGACGGTAGGGGAGCCCGCGCGCCTTCCGATCACACGACTAGCAGGCTGTTGAAAAAGTCTGCGGTTTGGCCTTGAGGATGGCCTCGTCGCCGTTGTGGTATGCGAACGTGATCTCGACCGAGCCGTCGTCGAGTAGTTCAGCATGACCGTCGCCCGAGACTTCGTCCATCTCGTCAAATCCATACCATGTGAAGGAAACGGATGATCCGCTATAGCCGATATCGAGGTTGGCTTGCATGGCACCGAAGGCAATTTCTCCGGAGCCATCTGGCGTGATGGTGATCACCGCCGGCTCGACCAGGTCGAGATAATCCCGATCCCAGATGTCGGCGGCTACAATCCGCCAACGACCTATCAGCCTGCAGTTTGAAGCCGCCCCACTCATGACGATACCGCCATCAGTTTCGGTAACCGCACCAGA
>NZ_KB897890.1:0-7364 GCF_000377185.1 Rhizobium sp. 42MFCr.1 | reverse complement strand
CTGTCGGAATGACGAGCCAGGACACCGCCGCCAGCCAAGTTGCACACCAAGCAAGAAACCTTGTCATGATCGCACCTTTTCTTTCTTTGGTGGAAGACGGATCATCGTCTCCACTGGACGTCTGGGGCAACCTCGCTTGCACCCGCAGAAAATGCAGCCGCCGGTCGAGCGAAAAATACTTGCGGATGCGGAGGCCCCCTCGCAACGCCATGAAGACAGGCTAGCAGCAATCAGATCCGGCTGCATGTACGTTACGGTAAATTACGGAAACTGATCTGGTTTTTGCCATGGAATTGTCCGACACGCGATGAAGTGATGGGCCCGTCGACCTGAGGCCCTCCCGTTCAAAGTCGTGCAACCAACAATCATAATCGCGAGCGCGGAGCTTGGCTTCGCAGGTTGATTGTCCGAGCGCTTATAATGGGAGCATCACCTCGCTCACTTATTAAGTGAGAGATCCTGTCCGGTGATTTATCGAGCCATTTCTATGGCGAGACGGTATATTCGTCTTCGTGGCTGAGGTGGCTCGCCCTGCACGGGTCGTCCAAGGGTTGCGCGTAGGCCGAGCCGATCATCACAAACTGAAGAATGCGATTACGTCGTTGAATCCGGGCGGACCGCCTGGAGGAAGCTGCGCCTCTATTCATATCTCCTACGCAAGCTCAAGTTCACCGGGTCCGGGCCTCACCTAAATTCCAATGGCATAGTGCGTCGTCTATCTCTGCGCCGTCGTCTATTGGTTCATTCGTTGTGTGCCTTCATGGTGATCACGATGGAGACGGCTAATAGAGGCGGTTGAGGAGGCCCTTGCCCGGTATGGCAAGCCCGACATATTCAATACCGACCAAGGATCGTATTTCATGTCCATCGACTTCACGGCGGTGTTGAAGAAGGGTGGGTTGGATGGATGGATGGGAGGGGGCGTATGGCGGGACGACGTCCTTGTCGAGCGGCTCTGGCGGTCGATCAATTAGGAGGAGGTTTATCTTCGGGCCTTCAAAATTGTGTCCGAGGCCCGCGCTGGGATCGGCCGTTATTTGATCTTTTACAATACGCACACGCGCATGAAGGCGGCCGCATGATCGAGGCGTAACCACTTAACGAAACGCCGCGAACTGTTCAGACAAAGCGAGCCAGCTCTGTGATGGGGGTACTCTTCCACGAGCCGTTTGGCTCTGGTTCGAGCGCGCCAGACCTTGACCAGCTCGCCATCCAGCACGCGGAGACTATTCTGCGCGAATGAGGATATCCAAACCCGAATAACCTGATCAAAGCGACCCTGCAGCACAGACCAAAACCAACGAGAAGTCGACTTAGCCGCGGAGATGAATGAAGTCATGAAGCGCATTCTAATTATCGTCGTTTTTCTCGCGATCCTCACAGGAGGCGGGGCGTATTGGTATCTCCATGACCGCAACGGCTCCGGGGGAGTTGTTCTCTATGGAAACATCGATTTCAGGCAGGTCGATCTCGCCTTCAACGGGAGCGAGCGGGTCGCGGAGGTGCTCGTCGAGGAGGGGGATCGGGTAAAAAAGGATCAGGTGCTCGGGAGGCTGGATACCAGCAGGCTCGCTCCCCAAGCGGCGCAAGCGGAGGCGCAAGCGGCAAGCCAGCGCGCCAACCTTGCCCGGCTAAAGAACGGCAGTCGCCCGGAGGACATCGCCCAGGCGCGCGCCAATCTCGGATCGGCGAAGGTTGAGGCGGCGAACGCGAGGGCGCAGTATGAGCGCCAAGGCTCCCTTGCTCTGCGAGCCGTCGCCAGCCAGCGCTCGCTTGAGATGGCGGAATCGGAATCGAAGCAGGCCGATGCCAAGGTGGAGGTTAATCAGAAGGCATTGGATCTGCTTGTGATCGGTCCCCGGATCGAGGACATCGAAGAAGCAGAGGCGCAGCTTCGCGCGGCGGATGCCAATGTTGCCCTGCTGCATCAGCAGCTCGCGGAAGCCAATTTGGTAGCCCCAGTCGAAGCGATCGTGCGATCCCGGCTAATCGAGCCGGGGGAAATGGCTTCGCCGACGCGGACAGCGTTCTCGCTCGCCACAGTCAATCCTAAATGGGTTCGCGCCTATGTCTCCGAGACGCAAATCGGGCTACTGCGCCCTGGGATGAAGGCAACCATCAGCGTCGATTCCTTTCCGGGACGGCCGATACCGGGATGGATCGGTTTCATCTCCTCGGTCTCCGAGTTCACACCGAAAACAGTACAGACGGAGGAGCTCCGAAGCAGCCTGGTCTACGAGGTGCGAGTCTTTGTCGAGGATCCAGATAACGTCCTAAGGCTTGGAATGCCGGCAACCGTGAGACCGGATCTCAGTAGCGACGTCGCAGCGACCGCGCAGAAATAGGGTGAAAGCCATGAACGCCCAACAGACAGCCCTGGTCGCCAAGGACGTTCGCAAGACCTTCAAGCGCGACGCCGGTAAGCCCGTCGATGCCCTTGCTGGCATCTCGCTTGAAGTGGCTCGCGGAACGCTGACGGCCCTGGTCGGCCCGGATGGCGCGGGCAAGACCACGCTATTGCGACTGGCCGCCGGCCTGGTCGCACCAGACGCCGGCAGCATCGAAGTCATCGGTATCGACGTCGCCCGTTCGCCGCAACAGGTCCAGGACAGGATTAGCTACATGCCTCAGCGCTTCGGTCTTTACGAGGACTTGAGCGTCCAGGAAAACCTCGATCTCTATGCCGATCTGCACGGGATAGAACAGGAGCAGAGGAACAACATCTACCCGCGGCTGTTCGAGATGACACAGCTCGGGCGGTTCAAGCAAAGGCCGGCGGGCAAGCTTTCGGGAGGCATGAAGCAGAAGCTCGGGCTTGCCTGTACGCTCGTCCGCTCGCCACAACTGCTGCTCCTCGACGAACCGACCGTCGGCGTCGATCCGCTCTCCCGCCGCGAGCTTTGGGAGATCGTCCACAAGCTCATCGAGGAAGACGAGCTGTCTGTGATCGTGTCGACATCCTATCTGGACGAGGCTGAGCGCTGCGAACACGCCGTGCTGATGCATGCGGGACAAGTTCTCGCCAAGGGGCGGCCGGCGGACATTACAGAGAAGGCAAAAGGGTGTTGCTTTTTGATGAGGGACGCAAAGGGCATGGCGGCGCGATCCCTCCAAGCCCGGCTGTTTTCACTTCCCGGCGTCGTTGATGCAGTTCCGGAAGCTGGACGCGTCCGCGTGGTGCGCAAATCTGCAGAGGATGAACGACCGCTCGAGGTGGAGGGTACAAAGCTTGAGATCGAGGCGGTAAAACCTCGCTTCGAGGACGCCTTCATGATGCTCTTCAATGAGGCCACTGGCGACGAACGACGCGAGAGCCGGACAGAAGGTTCGAGCCAACATCCGGCCTCTGCTGAGACAATCGTAGAGGTGCGGGACCTTGTCCGCACCTTTGGCGACTTTACCGCTGTGGACCATGTCAGCTTCGGCGTGAAGCGTGGCGAGGTCTACGGCCTACTGGGACCGAACGGGGCCGGCAAGAGCACGACATTCAAGATGCTCTGCGGCCTTTTGCCGGCAACCAGCGGCACGCTGCAGGTAGCCGGCGCGAACCTATTGACTGCGGGGGCAAAAGCACGCCAGCGGCTCGGCTATGTTGCACAGAAGTTCTCCCTATACGCCCAACTCACTGTCGATGAGAACCTGGAATTCTTTTCCAGCGCGTATGGGCTGCGGGGACGCGCCAAGCGCGACAGGATCAATACACTGAAGGAGCAGTTCGAACTTGGACAATTCTCTGGCCTTCCGAGCGGACAGTTGCCCGGCGGTTTCAAGCAGCGGCTCGCACTTGCGGCAGCACTGTTGCACGAACCCGACATCCTGTTCCTCGACGAGGCGACTAGCGGGGCCGACCCGCTGGCGAGGCGGCAGTTCTGGGGGCGGATCACCGCACTCTCAGAACAGGGCGTCACGGTCATCGTGACGACCCATTTCATGGAGGAGGCGGAGTACTGCGATCGGATCATCATTCTGGACGCAGGCAAGAACCTTGCAGAAGGCACCCCCCTCGAAATCAGGACACACGCAAAGAGCACGGAAAACGACGCCCCGACCATGGAGCAAGCATTCATCGCGATCGTTGAGAAAGAGCGGCAGAAGTCCAAGGAGAGCACCTCATGAGCGATCAGGGACGAAGTGGCCTGGCCTGGGCACTCAGGCGTATACGCGCGCTGGTGCGCAAGGAAGCCTGGCAGCTCCTGCGTGACCCTAGCAGTATCGCGATCGGCATCATCATGCCGGTCGCTCTTCTCGTGCTTTTCGGCTACGGCATCAACCTGGACATCAAGAACGTCCCCGTGGCCATCGTCATTGAAGACGATTCTGGCGCGGCGCGCGGCATGGCATCAAGTTTCGAGCTCTCGGATTATTTTTCCGCCCGAAGAGTCAAGACTATGGTGGAGGCCGAGCAAATGCTGATGTCAGACGATATCAGAGCGATCGTCCGCATTCCCAGAGATTTCGCGCGATCGATCCAGCTCAGCACTGCGGAAGTCCAACTAATCGTCAACGGGGCGGATTCCAATACGGCGCGGATCTCGCTCGGTTATGCGCAGGGTGCGGTTGGGGTCTGGGCAGCGAAGGAGGCGGCCCGAAACGGTGGCAAGGTTTCAGGCATCACGATTGTTAGCCGGCTCTGGTTCAACGAAGCCAACGACAGCACCTATTTCCTCGTACCGGGCCTCATCGTGCTGGTGATGACGCTGATCGGCGCGCTGCTTACCGCTCTTGTCATGGCGCGGGAGTGGGAGCGCGGGACCTTCGAAGCACTGTTCGTCACCCCGGTTCGTTCAGTGGAAATCCTGCTCGGAAAGACGATCCCCTATTTCCTGCTTGGACTGGCGGGGCTGGCGCTCTGCGTCGTCGGCAGCAAGCTTTTGTTCGGGGTCCCGTTTCGTGGCTCGCTGGTCATCCTCACCATCGTATCGATGCTCTATCTTCTCGTCGCGCTCGGCCTCGGGCTGGTCATCTCATCGGCGACCAAGAGCCAATTCGTCGCGAGCCAGGTCACCCTGTTTGCGACCTTTCTTCCAGCCATGATGTTATCGGGCTTCATGTACGATCCCCGCAGTATGCCGTTCGCTGTCCAGATCATCACCTACATATTCCCCGCACGCTACTTCGTGACGCTCCTCCAGACTTTGTTCCTCGCTGGCAACATCTGGAGGGTCATCCTGCCAAACGCCGCTGTACTCGCCGCCATGGCGGCAGGGCTGCTTGGGCTCTCGGTGAGGCTTACCCGAAAGAGGATCGCATGATGCTGGCGTCGTTGTTTCGAATCCTGACAATTATCCGTAAGGAACTCCTTGTCATGCTGAAGGATCCGAAGAGCCGCGCAAGCGTGCTGCTGCCGCCAATCCTCCAGTGCCTCATCTTCGGTTATGCCGCTAGCTACGATCTAAATACCGTCCCCTATGCGCTGGTCGATCAGGATCACAGCGCGACCTCGAGGGCCCTTGTCGCCAAACTGGAAGGTTCCGGGGTGTTCCAGCGGCAAGCGACGCTGACTCAGACAGCCCAGGCGGCCGCGTTGCTGGACACGAAGCAGGTGGTCCTCATCGTCGTCATCGGACAGGACTTCGAACGAAAGCTTGAGAGCGACGCCTCGTCGATCGTCCAAGTGGTTGCCGACGGACGTAACTCGAACACAAGCGGCGTCGCCCAGGGTTATGCAAATACGATCATAGGAGACTTCTCAAGCAACTGGCTTGCCCAAAGGCGTTCTCCGGGCGCGATCCAAGTCACGACCCGAGCGTGGTTCAACCCGCAACTCGAAACCCGGTGGACGATGGCACCGTCGCTCATCGGAACCATAACAATGATGATGACGATGTTGCTGACAGCGATGTCGGTCGCGCGCGAGCGTGAGGAAGGGACCTTCGACCAGCTCCTCGTTGCTCCCTTTACACCGACCGAGATCATGATCGGCAAAGCCGTGCCTTCGATGATTGTCGGCATCGTCCAAGCCTCTGTGATCCTGTTGGTCGCGCTGTTCTGGTTTCGGATTCCCTTCGCGGGATCGTTCGCTACCCTCTACCTGGGACTTGCGCTATTTCTGGCGGCCGCCATCGGATTTGGACTGTTCCTGTCGTCGTTGGCGGGAAACATGCAGCAGGCGATGGTTTTGTGTTTCATCTTCCTCATGCCCTTCATGCTGCTCTCGGGATTGATGTCGCCGACGGACAACATGCCAGAGGTTTTGCAATACGCGACCGTGATAAATCCCTTGAAATACGCGATATCGATCACCCGACGCGTCTACCTCGAGGGCGCGCATGTCAGTGAGATGATGCCCGACATGTTAGCGCTCGTTGCGATCGCCGCCGTCACCATGCCTGTCTCGGCATGGATGTTCAGGCGCCGATTGAACTAGGGGCTGATGCGTCTGATGGCCGTGTGGCGGCGGCAAGCCAAAGTACCAGATATTGATCTATTCGGACCAAGGCTCTCACCAGCATGGACTGGTCCTCGTTCCTGAAGCACCATAACCTGGTCCACACGATGAGCCGTCGAGGCAATTGTCACGACACCGCGGTCGTGGAAAGCTTCTCCAGTCTTCTGAAGCGCGAACGGATATGCCGCAGGCTCTACCTTTCACGCGATGAGGCCCGCCAGGATATGTTCGATTACATCGAGATGTTCTACCCTCCGAAACGCAAGCACGTCAGAAACGGGATGCTGTCGCCCGTCGAGTTCGAGAAGCAGCAGAAAATCTCTCCCGAGGGTTTCTACGAAACCCGGGGCCATTCACTTTCTTGTTTCAGATATTCGGGAATGCGCACTCGATGGATATGCGGGGCGTATTTTAACCTTATCAACACTGCGCGATGCCATGCCCCCCAAAGTAATCATCAGATTCAAGGCAAAGCAGCGTTGCGGCCCTTTAGAGGCCACACCTTTGGGATTGTTGGGAGGCCTTTTTCTGTGACCCCAGCCGACAATGTCCGTGTTCAGTAGTGGTTAGGCCAAGGGATAAGCCGCTCGAGGTCTCGGACGATATCAGCTTCCAATTCAGCGACCATCGTCTCGTACTCCTCGATATAAAAGCGGTCAGCACCGTCACGTCGGAAGTTGTCTAAGGCGATACAAGCCTTGTCGTAGTCTTCAAGAAGATTGCAAAAGAACGGCCAAGAGCTGGACGCGGGCAGTTTCTGGAGCAGATGGCGTTGCGCAGGCAGCTTGAGCATCAATCGACGCAATCCACATTGCGCGGTCCTGCTGCTGCCGTCCGTCTCCATCCGATCGTTCCCCAATGGCGATCCTCTACCCAATAACAGTGTAGCAACCGCGGACCGCCACGGAAGTAAATTACGGTATGTTCTGTTTCCGTGCCCGTTCTAACCCGGTGAATTAGCGAGGCCTTTTTTGGT
>NZ_KB897889.1:0-7490 GCF_000377185.1 Rhizobium sp. 42MFCr.1 | reverse complement strand
CAGCAACTCGTAGAGATCGGTGCCCTTACGCGCACGGGCGAACGTCGGCATACCCGTTACGCGCTGCTGCTGCAGAACTAAATTCGCCGTGTGTGTGCTTCATCGAGGTCGGTATCCTGCCGAACTAGGTTCGACTCCGCTTAAGACCTTACTGGGGGGCCAGTCGAGTGGCGGCGCGTCGCCTCACAACGCCTGAGACGCCGATCAGTAAACCCATGTGCGCACACGAAATGGCCCCTCCAAATCGGCTGAAGCTCATAAAACTGTCAATAACGTCAGTCACGCCGTTTATTAGCAAGGACTAAATCGGTACGCTTATTCAATCGTAGCAGTTAACGGCTCTATCGAATGACACGGAGGCTGATTTGCGAAAGACGGCTGTAAACCAAGGATACCTCGGAGCAGGCGCTCCGGCTCAGAGCAGCATCCTTCTGCGAGGTGCGCTATTCGACGCCCGCTACATTCCTCCGCACTACCTTGACTTCTCATTCATCAAGCATGCTCTCAAGACCATCTGTCGCGAGAACGGAATTGAGCGCGACCGCAGGGCAAGGGTCGAGGTCGCTGCTATGGTAATCGCCTTGTTTCAGGAAGGGGCACGTTCCGAAGGTGAAATCGTGGAACGCGCCCGCCAGAGGTGGTCGGAGGCAAGGATCCACTAGACACGCCGAGCGGCGGCGAGTCCAATTGTCCCGCGTGGTCGCACCGCTGTCGAGGACCAGACCACCGCTCGGGATCCCTAAGCTGCACGAGATGCGGGATTGATCGACTTCATAGTTCACGAAGCGGCCCTCCTTTTGTTCGCGCACCAGCCTTGCCGCTCGCGATACGGCGAGATGCTGGGACATCGCCAGCCGAAGGAAACTGGCCGAGACGCCGGCGCGGTCCTGCAGTTCCTCCAAACGCTCACCGAAGCCGTCGCCAATGTGCCACGGTGCCGGCCGCTATTCACCCCTGATGAGGTCTCAAGAGCTGGAGGTCCCTCAAAATCCGCTGCTGACTATTCAGCTGGCTTTTGCGCTATGATCGCGTAACGATGCTGAAGGCCGCGTGCGATGGCTTTGAAGAAGCCGAAATACTGCGACTGCGCCTTATGGATCTTTCGCAGGTTAGTGTCGGCCGCAACGGGGGAGAAACCGGTTGCTTTCAGCATGCGGGAAACCGTATCAACCCGTGCGCCTCCAGAAAAATGGACGCGCGACAGGATACTCTCATGCATGCTGGCCATGGTGGCGGGGGCATGGGGTGCCTGTGTCTTGATGAGGTTCGTCCGTTCGAGGAAGGTCGCGAGACGCTTGATGAGCCGCTCAGCAAGGCCCGTGTTGACGAAATCCCCGTCGATGATCAGCAGCTTCCCGCCCGGCTTCAGGACGCGCAGCCATTCCGCAAAACAGGCTTCGGGGTCAACCAGTGTCCACACAAGGTGGCGGGTGATGATAACGTCGTAGCTGTCATCGGCTTCAAGCGTGTTCTCTGCATCGCCAACGTGAAAGCGGATCGCCCGTCCCCGCGATGCCGCCTTGGCACGTGCCCGCTCCAGCATGGCTTCCGACCAGTCGATGCCGGTAACTTGGTAGCCGAGATCGTCCATCAGGTGGGAGATCACACCAGTGCCGCTGGCAAGGTCGAGGGCCTTGCGGCCATCGCCGCGGCCGAGATGCCGCCCGATCAGTGCGTGCCAGGCCGCACGCTCCTCCTCGGAGAAAATTTCGTGACCCGGCGACTGGTCGAATGTTGCCGCGCGTTCGGACCAATAGGCCTTGATCTCATCCCGCAAGGTGAAATTGGCGCTGTCTGCCATTCGATCGCTCTGCATGTTCCGTCCCTATCTCAGCTTCGAATGCTTCTAAAAGATAAATCTTGACTATGAAAGTCATCAAATAATAAGTGCGGTTCAGTTTCCACCGGAGATTTAACCCATGCGCTTTTCTGGCAAGTCGGCAATGATCGCCCTTGGCGTTCTCGCGTCCACCGTGCTGCCCGCGATCGCCGGTCCCGTCGTCGTGAGGGACGTGACGGGCCGCGACGTCGAAGTCAATGTACCGGCAAAGCACGTCATCCTCGGCGAAGGCCGGCAGATCTATTTCCTTGCCGCGCTCGACAAGGACAACCCGTTCCAGCACGTCGTCGGCTGGCGCGACGACCTGCCGAAGGCGGACCCGGAATCCTACGCGGCCTATCTCGCAAAATACCCTGGTATCGCCAAGCTGCCGACCTTCGGCGGTATGAAGGATGGCACGTTCGATATCGAACAGGCAGTAGCCTTGAAACCCGACGTCATCCTGATGAATGTCGACGCCAAGACAGCTACGGAAGAGGCCGGCTATATCGACAAGCTTGCCAAGGTCGGCATTCCCCTGGTCTATGTCGACTTCCGGGAAAAGCCTATGGAAAACACCGAGCCTAGCATGCGTATCATGGGCACGCTGATGGGCAAGGAGAAGGTCGCCGACGACTTCATCACCTTCCGCGCCGACGCCATCAAGAAGGTCACGGATGTCCTGGAGAAGAGTAACCCCGCAAAGCCGGTCGTCTTCATGGAGCGCGCGGGCGGCTATTCCGATGATTGCTGCATGTCTTTCGGCGGCGAGAATTTCGGCAAGATGGTCGAGCTGGCCGGCGGCATCAACATGGCAAAGGACATCATTCCAGGCACCTTCGGCACGGTGAACCCGGAACAGATCATCGCCTCCAATCCTGATCAGGTCATCATCACCGGCGGCATGTGGGAAGGCTATGTGCCTGGTGGCAATTGGGTCGGCGTCGGCTATGGCGCAGATATCGCCGAAGCGCACCGCAAGCTGGAAAACCTGACGAAACGCCCAGCCTTTACCGGCATCAAGGCGGTCAAGGATGGCAATGTCCATGCCATCTGGCACCAGTTCTACAACAATCCCTACCAGTTCGTCGCAATCCAGCAGATCGCCAAGTGGCTGCACCCCGACCTGTTCAACGGACTCGACCCGGAAGCGACCTTCAAGGAGCTTCACGCGCGCTTCCTGCCGCTCGACTACAAGCCAGGCTACTTTGTCTCGTTGAAGGGCGAATAGGCGATGAGCGTTGCGACGATCGGAACGAAGGTGACGGGGCGCGATCAATATCGCACCCTTGCCTTTCGGCGCATCCTTATCCTGGCAGGTCTTGTCGTCGCGCTTGCGGCAAGCATGGCTGCCGACATGGCATTGGGCCCCGCGAATTACAGCCTTGCCGAGGTGCTGTCGGCGCTCGCTTCCCCGGAGGCTGCCGGTGACCAGCTGCGTGTCGTCATCTGGGATATCCGCATGCCGATCGCGCTGATGGCGATCACGGTCGGCGCGTCGCTCTCGGTGGCAGGTGCGCAGATGCAGACGATCCTTTCGAACCCGCTCGCCAGTCCCTTCACGCTCGGCATTTCGGCGGCCGCCAGCTTTGGCGCGGCGCTGGGGCTCGTTGCAGGTGTCGCCATTTTTCCGGGCGCGGTTCAATACATGGTTCCGGTCAATGCCTTCGTCATGGCGATGGTGGCCGCGCTCTTCATCCATTTCGCATCGACGCTGCGCGGTGTTACGGTCGAGACGATCGTGCTGCTCGGCATCGCCCTCGTCTTCACGTTCAATGCCGCCCTGTCGCTTCTCGAATACCTCGCCTCCGAACAGGCGCTCGCCGCAGTCGTGTTCTGGACCATGGGAAGCCTTACCAAGGCGACGTGGGACAAAGTCTTCGTCACCGGCGCAATTCTCGTCGTGACGCTACCGCTCTTCGCGCGTAACGCCTGGGCGTTGACAGCCCTGAGGCTCGGGGACGACAAGGCGGCGAGCATGGGCGTCAATGTCCGGCGCCTGCGCCTTCACACCATGCTTGCCGTCAGCCTGCTTGCCGCCATTCCTGTCTCCTTCGTCGGGACGATCGGCTTTGTCGGCCTCGTCGGCCCCCATATCGCGCGCATGGTCGTGGGAGAGGACCAGCGGTTCTTTCTGCCCGGTTCCGTGATCTGCGGTGCGCTGCTGCTCTCGGCGACGTCGGTCGTCAGCAAGGTCCTGATCCCCGGCGCCATCCTGCCGATCGGCGTCATCACCGCGCTTGTCGGCGTTCCCTTCTTCTTCGTCCTGATTTTCTCGAACCGGAGGCGTGCATGGTAAGCTTGGTGCTTAAGGATCTCGGCGCCAGCTATGGCAGCACGACGGTTCTGTCCAAGGTCGCAATCGAGCTCTTGACGCCCGGTTCCACCACGGCGGTGATCGGCCCGAATGCGGCCGGCAAGTCGACGCTGTTCAAGCGAATCGCCGGTCTAATTTCCGGCCCCGGTGTCGTGCAGCTTTCGGATGCGACGCGCGGCGACCGGGCGATCTGCTACATGCCGCAGGACACCGGCTCGAATGCCGTGCTGACGGTCTACGAGTCGCTCCTGCTTGCCACAAAACAGGGCGGCGGCTGGCGGGTAAAGGACGAAGAGCTTTTCGAGATTGACGCGCTCCTGAAGGCGTTGCGTATCGAGGACCTTGCCTTCCGGGGGCTAGACGCCCTGTCGGGCGGCCAGCGACAGCTCGTCT
Organism: Rhizobium sp. 42MFCr.1; assembly: GCF_000377185.1. Classification (NCBI taxonomy): domain Bacteria; kingdom Pseudomonadati; phylum Pseudomonadota; class Alphaproteobacteria; order Hyphomicrobiales; family Rhizobiaceae; genus Rhizobium; species Rhizobium sp. 42MFCr.1. The sequence continues at coordinate 2,961 of NZ_KB897889.1, read as the reverse complement.
CGCTCGGCCAGGCGCTGGTGCGCAAACCCGAGGTCTTGCTGATGGACGAGCCGACTTCGGCCCTCGACCTCCATCGCCAGATCGATGTATTGGAATTCGTCGTCGATCTTGCCAGCCGCACGGGCATGATCGTGCTCATTGCGCTCCATGATCTCAATCACGCCTTGCGCTATTGCACAAACACGATCGTTATCGCCAATGGGGAAATGACCTCGAGCGGCGCGACCGCTGACGTGATCACATCGAAAATGCTGCGCGACATCTATCGTGTGGATGCCCGCATCGAAACCTGCTCGCGCGGGCGACCCGTAGTCGTCGTCGACGGTGCGCTCTGATCGAGTTGATGCTGCCGTGATAAGCTGGGAGCTCCGATCGCAAATCCAGAATCGCTCGCTTCGCGCAGGCACGATGACCCATGTTCGCTTCAGGCAGGCTATTCGACGACCTGACCTTCGAGTCAGCTGCGTGCCGCGATAGCGATGATCGCAGTCTGGTGGCAGGTCGTCGAAAATACCTCCAGCATGGTGCTGATGTCCGCCTTGAGCGCATCGACACAGGCCGCGGCGTTGGACCGACTTCTCAAACATCGCCCAGTGTGCCGAGGTATATCCCATTGCCATATCCCATTCGCAAAAACTAAATGGGATATGGCTTTCATATATCGCGGAGGATAGGAAATGGAACAAGGTGCAGTGTTTCAAAGCAATCGCAGCCAGGCCGTTCGGTTGCCGAAGGCCGTCGCTCTGCCTGATGATGTAAAGCGCGTCGATATTGTCGCAGTTGGACGCACGAGGATTATCGCCCCTGCCGGAGAAGTTTGGGACAGCTGGTTCGATGGCGAAGCGGCTACCTCGGATTTTATGAACGAACGTGATCAACCGGCCTTGCAGGAGCGTGAAGCATTTTAATGCTGAAGTACATGCTGGATACACACATCTGTACGGTTACGGTGAAGAACCGCCCGCAGCAGATGCGCGAGGCGTTCAACCGACACCATGGTCAATTCTGCATTAGCTCCATCGGTCTGATGGACTTAATCCGTGGAGCAGAAAAGCCAGCCGCCCCAGAGCGGAATTTGTCGGTCGTCGAAGGCTTTGCCGCACTGCTCGAGGTCCTTCCATATGACGAGATGGCAGCTGGCCATACAGGACAGTTGCGTGCAGAACTTGCACGCGGCGTCACCCCGATCCCGCCTTACGACCAGTTGATCGCCGATCACGCCCGCTCACGGGGGCTGATACTGGTCACGAACAATCGGCATGAGTTTGATCGCGTGCCTGGCTTGCGGGTCGAGGACTGGACAGCCTAGGCGCTTTGAATCTGGCTGAGTGGCACGCCGCAGCCTTTCACCACGCCTTGCGGGGAGGCCGCCAGCGCCCCGAACATGAAGCCAAGGTGCTCGATCTTCTGATAGGCTGTTACCAATCGCAGTCAGTGTCGAGGTCTTAAATCGGATCAAGTCCGCCATCTCCATGGCAAGCCGTGATAAAGGATCTTGTGTGGCCTTGCTCATTCCGTTCCTTCGGCGCCATTGCCGGGGGCAAGCGGAAGTAGGAGCGCAGTTTTAAGAAAGGATGTATCGGAGGCGATATCTGCTCAAGCTGACCGCGCCTGCTCGCCAGGGTCTTGTCGTGCAGATCAATCCAGTCGGTTAATCCGACGACCCGACTTTCTGGAAGCTTCACCGAACGACGCCGCGATCTTCATCATGAATGCCTTGCTGAAACGGCCGAGAACGTTTCCGTCGGGCTCGATATACCAGGAACGCTCGGCGATATCGTAATTATATTCATCGACCATGATCCAGCATCGCTTCAGGTCGGTCAAGCCGGCTCGGCGTGCTTCCGTATCCGGAACTTCAATGGCGGCGCGATCCAACTGCGGTGGCTGCGTGGTAACAGCAAGAAGAGCAAGGTGCGTGAGGCCGTCCTTGGCGCTACGGACCGCGACGACGACGCAGGTCGGCCGCGACTTGCGTCCATCTGTCTCTCCGCGGTCGTTCTGCCAAGCCCAGAGATAAGGATAGGCGATGATCTGGCCGGGGAGAAATTCACGGCTCATCGCCGTAACCTTCGCCACGCGCCAGACGATCGATTTCCGCGTCAAACAGGTCTATATGCTCTGCGGGCATGTCCGACGCACGATGTACTTTGCGAGTATCGCCGCCGGTGCGCAGACGCTCGTAATGATCGTAGCTCATAAGGACGAAGCGAGGCTTCCTATGCTTGGTCAGGACGACCGGCTCTCGGCTCGCAGCATCGGTGACGTCACCAACCTGTTTATTGAGGTCACCCGTCGTGAACTGGCGCATGGAACGAACTCCGATTGGAATTCCCAGAATATCCAGATTTTCTATATTTGCAAGAAAAACCGTTTAAGTGCTGCGTCAGTAATGCCAGACCGGTGTGTCTCCCTGGGCGGCGTCGCGCTTGCCTCGGGCTCGGTTGGCCAATTCCTGAACCGCTGGCCGAAGTTGCTGGCATGGCAGGAACGCTTCACGGGCATCGTGATGGTGGGCCTCGGCATTAGACTTTTGTTGTCGGGCCCATATGACGACGCATAGCCGCCAAAGAAAGGCGGCCGGGCAAGAAGGCGGGTTCCGATGCTTCGAGATCCGTCTTAAGCGCTTGACCTGTCTGAGTAGGGGGTCGCCGGGTCAGATCCCTTCAAGACGAGCCGAGTGTTTCATTCGATGTTACGCAACCTCCCAAACCTGATTGAGAATCTTGGCGGCCAGCGCGGCCATGTCCTCGGCGCCAATGCCGAGGGCGAGCGGGAATAGGAGGTGCTATTAAACAAAATGTGTTCGGCGACAGGCGGCTTCCTGCCGATCGTCGCTGTTTGGGTGGAGCACGTGAAGTTTCCTGGCTGAGCGATAGCCAAGCTTGCCATAGCTCATCAATACAGATAATCATGAGTTATAGAAGGGTGGTCTATAGCTCATGCAATGGAACTGGCAGA
>NZ_KB897888.1:0-8267 GCF_000377185.1 Rhizobium sp. 42MFCr.1 | reverse complement strand
GAAGGCTTGCAGAAGCATGGCGCGAAGAAGCTTTTCTGGCGCAATCGACGGCCGCCCGATCGGTGAATAAAGCGCTGCAAAATCTTGTTCCAATAAAACGAGCGCTCCGTTCACGATCTGCCGGATGGCCCGTAGAGGATGATCTTTTCGAACACGAGCCTCCAGATCCACATAGCTGAAGAGTTCGCCTGTCCTCACATCGCCGCCACGCATCCATCAGCTCCAAATCGCAATAAAGCGAGTGAATCACGACAGGAGCCTTGCGCCAATGCCTTTTTCAACAGCCTGCTAGACCTGATCCAAGAAGGCTCAGTTAGATCGAGGACAATACCGAACGCTCTGGCCGCCCTGCCGAGCTTCGAGTCCGCATCGCGCAGTACGAAAAGAAACGCAACCTCTCAGGAAGGGACGTATAGGTGTTGAAGAACACAATCGCCGCATTCGTGCTTGCCGTGACAGCTGCAGCCGCGACCGTCACACCGGCTCTCGCCGGTGACGGAGTGGTCTATAAGCAAACCAAACACTGGATTGTCATGGCTTATCCCCAAGACATCAGGTGCATTGCGCATACTGCGTATCCGAGAACGGGTGATCAGATTTTATTTGGCATCGACACCAAGGGTTGGTTCCTATCACTAGCATCGCGGTCGGCCAACATGACTGCGGGTAACCAATACAAGGTGTCCGTGGTTACCTCGCTCGGTTCGTCCGGCACCTATATTGGTCGGGCTATCGGCAAAGATCAGATCATGATCGATAGCCTGACCAATGCGGACTTGTATGGATGGGCCAAGGCAAAATCCATCAACATCGTTGGCATGGGAGTCTATAATCTCAAGGGTTCGCTTGACGCGATTGTCTCACTAAAGTCCTGCGGTGATATGATCGTTGCCATGCAGGATGCCGGTGTTCCCCAGGCATCTGCACCACAGCAGAACGAGCCAGCGGCAGGCGTTCAAGTACCCAACGTTACTAGGCCAGCGTCAGAACCACGTCAAACAACACCGCAGCCTCCGCACGACAATCTGGTCGAAGCGATTGAACTGTGAAGGCCGTGGCCTCAAGCCAAAAACGCCGATTGAGTCCCTTCCTTCCTTTGTGTCCCAGCAGAGGGGGACGAATCTTATCCGCCCCCTACTTAGTTACCTGAACCGCCAGTCAACCAGACCGGCGCGTCTAACACATTCATGATTGCCACTAGATTGTGGAGCCTGGCATTCGTTCAGCCAGGTTCCCAGTAGGTTCTGTTCGGCACCTTAACGACTGTATTCCCTGTGCCTCTAGCCTGTGTGCAGGCTCATATCGGCGTCACTAGGCGCCAGGTTGGATAATGAAATTCCGCCGAGAAATTCAATGAAGCCTTAAGCCATCACAACTACAAGAGGTGCGACGCAACCGAAATTCTGGGATGTGCAGGCATCATGGAGACCAGCGATATACTCTACTTCTTGCCTCCCGCGCTCCTCGGGGTGATTGCGATCGCTTTCCTCCTCCTGTGGCGTATTGGTATCGTGGATACTTGGCATTGGAGTGCTGCGTTCGCGCAGGCGGGATTAGGCTTCGTAATTTCTACGTTTCCGATTGAACCGAAATTTGATGCCTTTGTGTCCGGAATGATTTTTATGGGGGCGGCTTGTTGCTACAGCATTGCCATAAGATTGCACTTTCGGGTGCCCAACTCAAAATTTTGGCATCGGACGTTCGTCACCGGCTACACCCTCCTGCTTTGCCAATTCGTTTTCGTTATGGAGAGCCTGAAGCACCAACTTTTTCTTACTGATTTCGCGTTCGCATGCGTGCTGGGAGCTGCTGTATTCGCCGTCGCCTCGAAGGCACACCGCGCTGCTGACATTGCCTTGGTTGTTACCGCCGCTCTCATTGTAGTTGATACCCTGGCGCGAACATTCCTTTTCACCTTCTTCTTCGAATCCAGCGACCAGTTGGCGGACTTCGCGGACTCCACTTACAACTTGGCCGTCCATATCACGACAATAACTATTGGCCTTTCGTTTCCTTTCGCTGCTTTGGGTGCCATGGCATCCAAAGCGATAGATCGGCACAGGGATACTTCTGAGAGAGATCCTCTCACGGGACTTCTAAATCGTCGTGGCTTTGAAAAGCAGGCCGTGCGTATGTATCGCGCGGATAGCGAAGGTGCTGTCGTGATCTGTGACTTAGACCACTTTAAGGAGATCATGATCGCTTCGGGCACGCTGCGGGCGATCGCGTCCTTATCGAATTGGGCGCGGAGATCGAAGGCGTCATGGGTCGCAACGGATGCGCAGCACGGTTCGGCGGCGAAGAATTCATCGTTTATCTTCCAGCAAGCTCGCTTGAGCACGCGACTACACTTGCTGAAACGCTCAGAACACGCCTCGGCCGGATGGACTGGCAATCGAAAGGGATCCGCCGACAGATTACCGCCAGCTTCGGCATCGCGACGGTGAATGGGTTGGATGACCAAATGAAGATCGCCATGGAACACGCCGACCAAGCGCTCTACTCCGCGAAGCGACTCGGCCGCAACCAGGTGATGGTTGCAGGCGTCTCTAGCCCGCTTTCTTCCGATCCTCATGTCTGGCGTGTTCCCGCGATCGTATAGTAGCGTGTCCATGCACCGCTCGATCATCAAGACGTGGAGCGACATGTCCTCCCTTGCCTCGATGAGCGAAATGGACTTGGCACGGAGGTCTTCTTCATCGCTGTGTAGCAGGGATAGTTTTCGGGATGGGGATTATGAAACTTCCTCCGGTTAAACTGAGAACTTTAGAGTTATGTCAGCCTTCGAGGCTGGCGCATACTTGGCGTCATAGCTTTTCAGGTCTTTGGCCAATGCGCCGTTGCTCTCGGGCGCTTCGTTGTTGACGACATGGATGATAAAGTCAGGCTCGCGCCCAAGGCTAGCGAGAAGGCGCAAGACGGTGGAACCTTCGATGATAACTGGACGCCGCCATTTTGGGTCGTCCTTATCGAGTCGTGAGCCGACAACCTGATTGATCCAGTCCACGCGGTAGACCATCTTCCCCTGATTGGGGATGAGGAACAGATCGGTCTCGATGAGCGAGACGTTGAAGCGGTAGGCGAGGTATCGACCAAGGGTTGTCTTACCGACACCCGGCAATCCGCCGATCGCGACGATTTTGCGTGGCAGGTTGTGGAGCACCGGCGTGAGGGCTTCGACAGCCGGTGCATAGTCGAGTTCTATTTGGGTCATAGATGGTCACGCCGGATCGGGCCTGCCTTCGGCCGTGAATTGCGATGACAACTACGCGCAAATTGCGGGCGTGTCCTTGCCCACAGTAGAAGACCGGGTTGGGCCCCAGGCGGACGTTTTGTCCACGCCGGAGCCTATCGCGGCAGCGAACGATTTGCGACTGGGTCTTCGGTCCAGGTGGCAACGTCGTTGAACGCTCGTGACGGCCGGGCTAGGCGCCAGCCATCTGCAAGCGCCTAGGCGTTCTTCCGGGGGCGTCCGCCCTTGGCACCGTTGGCACGGCTTGCCTCTACCTTGGCCGTTGAACGGGATTGACCGCCTCGGCGCTGCGCGTCCATGAACTTCGCATTGCCAAATATGCCGTTCATCAACCCGGCGATAGTAAAATCCACGTCCAGGCTTTCCCAATGCAGGCCGGTCTCGCCGAGAAGCCCTACCTCCGCCAACTGCGCAACGGTTGCATTCTCCAGGCCCTGTATCGATCGGGCAGGCACCATGAACGCAGCGCCGTTGGTGAAATCCACGACGATGCGGCCGGATGCCTCATCGAAACGAGCTGATGCCGGAATGGGCGCGCGGGCGCGTTCTGCCTCCCCCTTCACGGTAGCTTCTCGGTAGTGACGATCTTCAAAGACAACTTCACCCATGGATGCTCTCCCACTTTTCGATGAACAGGCGCTTGTTCGCCTGAACAATGGCAAGGGCTACGCTCAAATCCCGCTTCTTCATTCCCCGGTTTGATATCACGGTGAGATCGAGGATATTGATGCGGGCTTCCCCATCTCCATAGACATGGGTGTGCGCCGGTTCGTGGTCATCCGTGTAAATGACAAATCGCATTCCTGCTTCGCGGAGAACGGTGACCATGCTCCAAAATAACCTAACAACTTGGGTTTTTCAAGAGCCAGCGGTCGATTGGGGCCGCAAACAGTCATCACTCAGAAATGTGGAACCGACCCACAAATCGATTCCACATTTGAGTAAGTGGCTGGACCCCTTCTGAACCCGCGACACCCAAGGTTCCGGCGTTAACCCATCGCCTAAGAATACGTTTCCATGACGTCGAACTTGCCTAGTATGAAACCATGGCTATCGTCGCGACCTGACCCGAGATGGCGGGCCGCGGGGACCGAGCAGCTATTGCGGCAAGCTCGAACGCCAGAGGAAGGGAGGCTCGGGAGTCTCCAGAGGCAACGCCCCCGAGCCTCTCTTCCGACAGCGACGAACCGTGAGACTGGCTCCTCTCCGCAGCAATCGATTGCTTGCTCATCCCTACGATGCGAAAAGGGTCAGTTACATGCGAAATTGAGTCAAATAAAACGCGCGGCGGTATCACCACGGCGGCGGCAGGCGCAAATCTCCGCACCTGCGACTCTTTAGAAAAACTAAAACGGAAGTCAGCGTTGCGTTATTGATGAAGAAAGTCGCGTGGCGTTACCTTGGGCAATCAAAGAACCAATCCCACTGGAGAATGGCATGGCGCGTACCGACAAGATGAAACTGGGTACATTCGTCTATACATTCGGCTTTCACCCGGCCTCATGGCTGCATCCGGCAAGCGACGTCCATGGCGCCAACGATTTTAGCCACCTGCTCGATGTTGCCAAGCAATCAGAAGCGGCGAAACTCGATTTCATGTTCATGGCCGATTCTCCGGCCGCCGCCGTCGGCGACCCGGATGCTCTCGCCCGCATCCCGACCAAGATGAACCGTTTCGAGCCATTGTCGTTGCTCGCCGCGCTTGCGGTGACGACGGAGAAGCTCGGTCTCGTCGCCACTGTATCGACCAGCTACTACGAGCCCTACAACGTCGCTCGGCTATTTGCCTCAATCGACCATCTGAGCCACGGGCGGGTATGCTGGAACGTCGTTACTTCGGACCACGACGAGACGGGCTACAATTTCAATCGTGAGGGGCTGGATCCGCACGCGCTACGCTATGAGCGAGGCAACGAGTTTGTGGATGTCGTCTTTGGTCTCTGGGACAGCTTCGAGGACGGCGCGTTGCTGCTCGATCGCGAGAGCGGTGTCTACTATGACAAGACCAAGCACCATACGCTCAATCACAAGGGCAAGCACTTCCAGGTGCGTGGGCCGCTGAACATTGCGCGCTCGCCGCAGGGCCGGCCGGTCATTGCGCAGGCCGGTGGCTCGGAGCCCGGCATGGAAATGGCAGCACGCACGGCCGAGATCGTTTTCAGCCTCGCCTCGAACATCGAGCGAAACCGCGCATTCTACGAAAACGTCAAGGGACGTATGCCGGCCTTCGGACGTAACCCTGACGACCTCAAGATCATGCCCGGTGTCGTGCTGAACGTGGGTGAAACGGAAGCCGAGGCGCAGGCGAAGGTCAACTACCTTATCGACAAGATGCACCCGGACGTCGGTCGCTTGATGCTTTCCGAGTTCCTCGAGGCCGATTTGCGTGGCGTCCCATTGGATAAGCCATTTCCGATGGATCGATTGCCGACGGAACCCAAGGGATCGCGGGCGCTGTTTGAGGAACTCACCGATTTCGTGAAGAGCGGTCGTACCGTCGGTGAATTGGTCCGCCACTACGCCGAGAAGCACACAGGCAATGGCATCACCGGTACGCCGACACAGATTGCCGACTTCATGGAGGAGTGGTTCGAGACCCGTGCGGCAGATGGTTTCATCCTGATGTTCCCGACGCTGCCATCCAGCCTCGACGATTTTGTGAAGCTCGTTCTGCCGGAATTGCGCCGGCGCGGACTTTTCCGGGAAGAATATGAGGGCAAGACGCTACGGGACAACCTCGGACTTTCGATGCCGACCAATCGTTTCGCGAAGGCACAAGCCACAGGCTAACCAAGGAGAGAGCGGATGCCAGAGATGACAAGCCGACCTGTCGTCGATCAATCTGCGTTCAAGCTGTCTATGCGCCACCTGGCCGGCGCGGTGAGCGTCATCACCGTAGGCGAACGCGACGAGAGGACAGGCTTTACCGCGACATCGGTTTCTTCCCTTTCTGCGGAGCAGCCTTCGGTAATCGTCAGCCTCAATCGCGGGTCGTCTTCCTGGCCTGTGGTTGAACGGTATCGCCGCTTCTGCGTCAATGTGCTCACCGTCGACCAACAGCATATCGCGCAGTCCTTCGCCGGCTTCGATGGGCGGCGAGGGGTCGAGCGCTATCAGGACGCGCAATGGTATAGTCTTTCGACCGGCACGCCCGCGCTGAAAGATGCGCTGACGGTTATCGACTGCGAACTTGAAACGGTACTCAACCACCATTCGCACGCGATCCTTATCGGTCACGTTTGCGCGATTAAAACGCGTGACGATGTCGAGCCGTTGCTCTACTGGCGTGGCGGCTACCGACGGCTATCGGGCGAGGCCGGCATCCGCCCCTAGCGAGCGGATGGCCGGTGATCGGGGACGCCAGCAGCATCGCGCCGAACACCAACCTGTTTGGCAATGACGCAGAGAAGTTCGAACATCATGGTGGCGCCGGCAAGTGCCGTCATGCCGGCCAGGTCAAATGGCGGCGCGACTTCGACAACGTCGGCGCCCACGATCTCAACTCCGGCAAGCAGACGGATCATTTGCTGCGCCTCACGGGTCGTGAAGCCGCCAGCCTCCGGTGTTCCGGTTCCCGGCGCCATGGATGGATCGATGCAGTCGATATCAAAGGTAACGTAGGTCGGCAGGCCACCGGCGATTTCTCGCGCCTCGCGCATCACGTCGTCTGCGCCGCGGGTGACAAACTCCTCCATGTAGATGATCCGGATGCCCTGCTCTTTTGCCCAGTCATGCTCGCCCGGATCGTAGATCGACCCTCGAATTCCGATCTGAACGATTCGCTTCGGGTCGAGCAGCCCCTCCTCGATCGCACGACGAAACGGTGTTCCGTGCGTATAGGGGTTGTCACCGAAATAGCGATCGTTGGTATCAGAGTGCGCATCAAAATGAATCAGGCCAACCGGTCTGTTTTTTGCCACGGCACGTAGCACGGGCAGCGTTGTCAAATGGTCTCCCCCGACCGATAGCGGAATGGCACCGGCGGCGACAATCGTATCCATTCCCTTTCTGATGCGATCTAGGCCGTCGGCAAGATCGATCGGGTTTACGGAAAGATCGCCGACATCTGCGACGTTGGCGATGCTGAAAGGCGCGGTGCCCGAGACATGGTGTACGCGCCGCATGAGGCTTGACTGATTGCGAACCTCCCGCGGTCCGTGCCGTGCGCCTGCCCTGTTCGTCGTCCCGCCGTCCCAGGGAATGCCGACAAGGGCGATATCTAGCCCGATCGCGGTCTGCACGGCAGGCAGACGCATGAAGGTTGAATGTCCGGCAAAGCGCGGAACTTCGGCAGCATCGACCGGTTGAAAGAAATTGCCGCTCATCGTTCCCGCCCTTTGCTTATGATGATGCCTCAATCTGTGATCCTGCCGCCTCTCGCGCAAGCCCAACTTTTCATAATGCCCAATCAGCAGACTGGCATGACGAGAGCGGGTGTGTGGATTTAGCTCGCCGACAGCAAAACCGACAGCACGACGAATATGGCACACGCTGGCGCTCAGGTTCTGTTCGAGATCCTCCGCCTCCTGGTACTCAGCCCGGCGGTATCACGTCGCTAAGTGCCATTGGCCTCGGCCAGCGCTAACCAGTGTGCCCTGCACCGACCGTCCCTGGCATCAGGCTAGGCTATGTCGTCAGCCCCGCCTTGCCAGCGACCGAGCGATGTCGACGATGTCGTCGCGGCCTGCGGTCGGATCCTCGCAGTTCCAGGCAATGCCGAGCCCGATCCGGAAGTCGATGCCGCTTACCTTCTTCAGCTCAAAGCCGCGATTGGGAAGATCAAGCGTCCATTCCGGCGCAAAGCCGATGCCAAGCCCGGCAGAGACCAGCGACACCAGCGCATAGGTGTCATCGCAGCTGAAGGCGATGTTGGCGGTGAGCTCGTATTCGGCGAACTTCTCATTGAAGTAGCGCTCCGTTGTATAATCGCATTCCATCCGTCAAGAGGGGTTGAGCATGCGGTATCCTCACCGGGTTGAAGGAAGGCAACGCGGCGCAATCCGAATTGTCGGTT
>NZ_KB897887.1:0-8675 GCF_000377185.1 Rhizobium sp. 42MFCr.1 | reverse complement strand
CTCTTGACGGACGGAATGCGATTATACAACCGAGCGATACTTCAATGAGAAGTTTGCGGAATACGACCTCACCGCCAACATTGCCTTCAGCTGCGATGACACCTATGCGCTGGTGTCTCTGGTCTCTGCCGGGCTTGGCATCGGCTTTGCGCCGGAATGGACGCTTGATCTTCCCAATCGCGGCTTTGAGCTGAAGAAGGTAAGCGGGATCGACTTTCGGATCGGGCTTGGCATTGCCTGGAACAAAAAAGACCCAACTGCTGGCCGTGATGATATCGTCGACATCGCACGGTCGCTGGCAAGGGCAGGGCGGTAGGGCACGCATGGATTTCGAGCCATGGCTTCCACACTGTTGAACGAAAGCGGCAAGTGGCATCCAGATGCAATCGAGCGCGCCCTTGCCCACGGCGACGATGACAAGGTCCGTGCGGCCTATCATCGCGGCGCTCATTGGCAAGAGCGTGTCGAAATGGCTCAGTGGTGGAGCGACTATCTGGACCAGCTGAGGGATGGCGCAAAGGTTATTCCCATGTCAGCGGGTTTGCGCTGAGTTCGTCGCAATAGCCTTCGCCATCGAAGTTCGAAAGCGGTTAATGGCTCAGAATTTGACGTACCTGCGGACAATAATAAGGGATGGCAAGGCAGATGCGAAGTTTGAGTCGAGATCAGTCAAGAGCAGTGCCGAGAAGCAGTTAGGAAGGAAGCACTGGAGGAGGTTATGGGCGCGCAGGATGAACTGGTCCGCGAGCGTGTCGATCATGTCGACGACTTTCAACGTCCGGCCGATCCTGATCGTCAGGCATTCCTGCGTGAACTGGTCGATGACGTTGAGCATGCGGAAGCTCTTTCCGTTGTGGGTGCGATCATGAACGAAATCGTAAGACCAGACACGGTTTTTGTTCAGGCCGAAGCCGGATGCGGGAGGTCTCGTTGCCCCAAAGCCACCCGCGCCTTCTAGCGAACCTTTAGCCCCTCACGTCGCCATATCCTCGCGACGCGCTTTGCGGTTCACAGCCCAGCCGGCTCGATGCACCATCGCCGCAGTGAGACGATAGCCGTGGCGGCCCATACCGGTTGTGAGCGCGATGATGTGGGCGGTCACTTCATTGTCAGGTCGCGTGGGGATCTCGCGCAGCGTGTATGGGGTCTTGGCCCAGAACCCGACACGGCCCGTCGTTCCAACACGCCAAGCTCAGCAACCACCCGATCCACACAGGCGCGGCGACGCGCGGGGCTTTGTAGTTTCCCCGCGCAGCTCAACCAGGATCATCTTGTCAGCGTCAGATCCGAGATCGCCCACCACAGCCAAGCGTTCTCCGCCTCCAGCACCTTCAGCCCCTTCACCGGGAATACGCAACTTCCTTCACGCCTATCGACGGAACCGCCCCTGCGAGGTCAGCACGTAAACCTGACGTAGATGCGCAAACATCTCTTCTGCCGTGTGCCGTTTCCTGGCAATTTCGTCTCTCCTCAATCGTCTCAAATCAGAGATTTAGTTGAGGCCACCAGTCGATATGTCTTTGCGGCTCCTCGGCCGCTGTAACAATAAACGACTTGTAAATTTCAATTGCCGCAATACGGTTTCTTGGGGACGATTCGGGCGATGGTTTCGAGAGGGAACTATTCCAATGGCTGTTGTTGGTGAGCATGTTCGGGCACCCGAGGGCAATCTTCTCAGACTGCGGTCGAGTATTGTCACCGCTCTTGTAGCGCTCGTATTGTGTTTGCCGCGGGCCGCGTCGGCGGCCTGCGTGCCGGCTGTGCCGGCCAGTGGCGATACTGTGATCTGCACGGACAGCCAAAACACCACGTACTCTGTAAGTGGCCAAAGTAGCCTAACAGTCGATGTACGGACGAATGCCAATCTGAACAACGGGTTTGCGGCCTCGGCAATAGGCACTCTTGACATGATGAGTGCCGGCAATATCAACCAGTTCCTGACCTTTACCGATATCGGATCGCTCGATCTCCGTTTCACCGGCGGCAACGTCAATGGGCCGTTGACCGTTACCAATGGCGGCAGCGTAACCATCGACAACAACGTCAACCTGGGACTTGTCACCCTCAACTCGAGCCAACTTACCTTCACCAACCGCCGGACTGTGAACAACGGCATCCGGCTAACCAATTCCGGTACAAGCACAATCACCAACGAGCCCGAGGCGATGATCAACCAGGGAATCCGAAGCTCGGGTACGAGCGCCGACACAATCGTGAATTCGGGGACAATTCAAGGCGAGGCCACCCCTGGTAGCGGGGCAAGCGTTGACCTCGGAGCGGGCAACGACACGTTCATCAACCTTGCCGGGACTGTAAACCAATTCGTCAGCACCGGCGACGGAGCGGATATTATTGAGGTAAGCGGCGGCTTGTTCAACGACGGCATCAGAGCAGGCACCGGCAATGACGACCTGACGTGGACGGGGGGAATCGTCAGAAACATAGACATGGGGGACGGCACCGACACAGCCCTGCTCCAGGGACTGCCCTCGAGCAGTCTTGATTTCGGAAACCTCAACAGCCTTTCCGGTGGGCAGGGGGCTGGCGACACGCTGACCTTCGACGATGTCGACGCGTTCGGGCCTAGTCGGTTCAGCCTGTGGGAGTTGGTCGAGTTGACGAACGGTTCCTCGCTCAACCTCGGCAACGGCGCGCTCACGCTTGGTGATTCAGTGACCGGCACGGGTGAACTTACGATCGATTCAAGCAGCACCCTGTTTGCGTCGGGCGACCAGAACTCCGTCCGGCCATTCGCATCAACTCAGTTGGCGTCCGTGACGAATGCCGGCACGATCGACCTCACTGGATCGGCTTCGACCGGCGACCGCCTGACGATTGCCGGGAACTATGTTGGCAATGGAGGATCCCTCAAGCTCAATACCGTGCTTGGCACGGACGGGTCGCCGTCCGATCTGCTGATCATCAGCGGGGCTGGCGCGACCGCGACTGGCAGGACTTCGGTGAATATCCTGAACGCCGGAGGCGCAGGCGGAGAAACCACCGGCAACGGCATCCTCGTCGTCGAGGCGACCAATGGAGCAACCACCGTCCCCAATGCTTTCGCGATTCCGGAGGACGCCCCTGTCGTGGCGGGTGCCTTCGAGTATCACCTTTTCCGCAGCGGCCTCGACGGCACTTCCCCGGAAAACTGGTATCTGCGCACTGGCGACGGTCCTATTTGCCCCGGCGATCCTGGAGATGGAACTGGAGATGGCGGCGGCGGTGGAGGAGACGGTAGTGGGGGAGGCGGCGGTGGTGGCGAAGGCGGTAGTGGCGGTGGAGGAGACGGTAGTGGGGAAGGCGGCGGCGGTGGTGGGATAACCGCAGATTCGTCGGCGTTTCGACCGGAAGCCGGCCTTTACAAGTTCAATCCGGCATTTGCGGTCGTCTACGGCTCGGCTATCCTGGATACCCTCCATGAACGCCGTGGCGAGCAGCGAGAGCAGGCAGCCTGGGGCCGCGTCGTCGACCAGCATGGACATAAGACTTGCTCGGACAGGATCGGTTCACCGGAGACGGACTATAACCTATATGCCGTACAGTTCGGCTCCGACCTGTATGGCCGCGAAGGCAGCGATGGCGCCTCTGATCTTGCCGGTATCTATGGCGCGATCGGTAGGGTTGGCTCCGATGTCGATGTCTTTTCGAAATTTGCTGGAACGAACCGGCTCAACGGCTACAGCATCGGAGGTTACTGGACGCATTATGGCGCTGGAGGTTGGTACCTCGACGCAGTCCTCCAGGGGACGATGTACGATCTCGACTCGGCCTCGGTGCGCCCGTTCTCCTTGTCCACTGACGGATTTGGCTTTGCGGCTTCTCTGGAAGCCGGCTATCCGATTGGCCTCGGCGACGGCTGGATCGCCGAACCGCAGGCGCAAATGGTCTACCAGACTATCAATATCGCCGACGCCAGCGACGGGGCAGCGACCATCAGCGCGTCGGATGATGAAAGCCTTGTTGCCCGCATGGGACTGCGTGTTGCAAAGACCTGGAAACCCGAACTGAACTCGAACGCGCCCACGCTCATGACTGCCTGGCTGCGCACGAGCATCTCGAACGAGTTCCTGGGCGTACCTGAAACGACCTTTTCAGGAACTGTCCCGGCGACCTTCGTGGTGGATCTTTCCGGTCCCTCGGTCACGATTGATGCTGGCCTTGACGCCAAAATTGCCAACAATGTCTCGCTTTTTGCTGCTGCAAGCTACCAGACAAGTTTCAATGGGATGGCTTGGGCGGCAAGCGGCAAAGTCGGCTTGAACGTCACCTGGTAAACCAGTAGAGGCCCCTTGACCTGCCACGGGTAATTTCCTCCAGGATGGATTAGACCGTATGTTCTGGGGGTGAGCGTGGCCCGCCCCCGCGGTAAGCTGAATTCGGGAGTTGCTCTGGATTGGCCGGAGCCGAGCCCCAAGCTTAGCGAGGGCGAACCATGAAAGAAGGTAGCGTAGTTTTCATTGGCCTGGATACATCCAAGTCGAAGATTTCAGTTGCGGTTGCCGATGGAGTGCGCAACGGCGAGGTGCGGTTTTTTGGCGACATCTCCTCGGAGCCGGCGTCTGTGACGTCGATGGTCAACAGACTTTCCAAGCGCGGAGCCAAGCTTCACTTTTGCTACGAAGCAGGCCCGACCGGTTACGGCCTTTACCGTCAGATTGTCGAATTGGGGCATGACTGCGTGGTGGTGGCGCCATCCCTCGTGCCCAGCCCTTGTGAAGCGCCTCCCGAGTTCGTGCCAATGCCACAGAGGAGATCAATCGCAATTGGAACCCGGCCATCAGCAGCCGGTGTGCCAGGGTTCGGTGATAATTGCCGGTGGCTTCAAAGCCAACAACGATTGGCCGTCCGATCGCTGCAAGTTCATCGACAAGACGGTCATAGTCATTCTTCGTCGCCATCACGGTCATACGGCGGCGGCGTCCGCCTTCAGGCCGCTCCATCAGCACCTCCTGACGGTGCTTGGACATGTCGATCGCTACCAGTACGGCATCAGTGGGGCTATAAAGGTGTTTGGTCATGGTCTGTCACGCTCCAGAGTGTTGTCTCGACAACTTCACTTTAGAGACCTGCGGCCGGCCATGGCCACAAGGACGGCGCGCTGCGCTAGTTAGGGCTTCGCGCGCCGTCGGCCACGGCAGAGCAAGCTTCCCAATGTGCTACGGCACCGAACTCACCTCGAATGCCATCCTTGCCTGGTCGAAGGATCACAAGGTCGAGTGGCATTACATCGCGCCGGGAAAGCCAATGCAGAACGGCTATGTCGAGAGTTTCAACGGGCGCATGCGCAATGAGCTACTCAACGAGAGTCTGTTCTTCGGCCTCGATCACGCCCGGAGCGCCATCGCGGAATGGGCGGACGATTATAATCATTTCCGGCCACACTCATCCCTCGGATACCAGACCCCAGCAGACTATGCCGGGACCATCGCCGCAACCGGCTCCAACGCTGCGCAAGATGAAAGCTTCGCGTTTCCGCCGGTTGCTACCACCGCGCCACTTGGCGTATTCAAAACCGCCGGGACTCTAGCCGCCGCTGGATGAAAGTTCCGTGGCAGGTCAAGTTCTACAGCAAGGTTTTCGGCCTTGAGGTTGCAGACAGGCTCGAGTTCGACACGTTCACCCTCGTATACCTGAGCAATGCGGAGAGCGAGTTCGAGTTGGAGCTCACGATCAACAAGGAGCGAATGGAGCCTTATGCCCTAGGCGATGGATACGGCCATTTCGCTGTTTCGGTCTCGGAGCTTGATGCGGAGCATCGCCGGCTTTCTGACGCCGGTGTTGAACCCGGAAAAATCATCGATTTCAATCGCGAAGGCAGCCTGCTTGCTCACTTTTTTTTCGTAACCGACCCCGATGGCTATCGCATCGAGGTTCTGCAGCGGCACGGCCGCTTCAAATAGCTTCACCGGTCGCCCTCAAGGGGCTTTGGAAAAGTTGTCTGACCGGGCAAGGCCGATTTCGAGCCTTATTATGCTCGGGCAGAAGACAAGATGGGCGTCACGCGGACAAACGGGATTGAGGGCCTACCCGGCAACAATAACTTCAAGGTCTTCAAAGCCGGCGCCGACAAGCTGGGTTACAAGGAGTGTCACACTGGGCACATGGCCATCAACTCGGCCGAGCGGGACGGTCGCATGGGCTGTCAGCAGACGGGCTTTTGCTTCCAAGGATGCAAATGGGGTGCAAAATGGTCGACGCTCTACACCGAAATTCCGAAAGGTGAGGCCACCGGCAAGCTTGAAGTTCGTCCAAACTCCCACGTCGTCAAAATTGAGCATGACAAGAACGCTAAAGTCACTGGAGTCGTATACGCAGACAAGGACGGAAAACTGCAAGAACAGAAGGCACGCATCGTGGCGGTCGCGGGCAACTCGATCGAGAGTCCTCGGCTGCTCTTGAACTCGCACTCCTCGAAGTTTCCGGATGGACTTGCCAACTCTTCTGGTCAAGTCGGTAAGAACTACATGCGTCATACCACTGGATCGGTGTACGCCGTTTTCGAGAAGCCGGTCCACATGTACCGTGGCACGACGATGGCAGGCGTCATCCGCGACGAAGCAAGGAACGATCCGTCGCGCGGTTTTGTCGGCGGCTACGAGCTCGAGACCTTGTCGCTAGGCCTTCCATTCATGGCTGCCTTCCTCAATCCTGGTGGCTGGGGTCGCTCCTTCACGTCGGCGCTCGATGACTACGCCAACATCGCGGGAATGTGGATTGTCGGCGAAGACATGCCGCAGGAGCAGAATGCTGTGAAACTCACGCGGAACTGAAAGATCAACACGGCATGCCGATCCCAGATGTGTCGTTCACGGATCACGCCAACGATGTCGCCATGCGCGATCATGGATATAATCAAGGGATGGCGCTCTATGCCGCGGTCGGGGCTACCAGATCTTTCCCGACGCCGCCATATCCGTCGACCCACAACCTCGGCACGAACCGCATGAGCGAAAAACCTCAGGACGGTGTCGTCAACAAGTGGGGTCAGACGCACGACATCAAGAACCTGTTCGTGTCCGACGGCAGTCAGTTCACGACGGGCGGCGCGGAGAACCCGACGTTGACCATCGTCTCGCTTGCGATTCGTCAGGCGGAATACATCGCCAATCAGATGTCTACGGGCACGATTTAAGCGGAATCCATCCGGCCGCCGTCGCGCGGCCGGCCTCCCGCGAGGTTCGGGCTCACACATGGCCCGTGCCACCTGTGACCGGGCAACCGGTCACCTTTTTGCGATGACTTTCCGATTGCAATCCGAGGATGTATGAGCTTGAATGAAGGTTGCAGTCCGATGGGAAGGGGTAACCGACAAAACGATGTGTACACCAGATAAAATAGATATCGTTCCTATCGCGCCGGAAAACATCGAAGGTTTCCACACAGCGCTCGACGTTGTCGCACGGGAACGAAAGTATCTGACTTGGCTGGAAGCCCCTCCATTTCCTGAGATGCGCAGCTTCGTACTCGGCATGATTGACAAGGGCAATCCGCAGTTCGTCGCCCTCAACAAGGGGCGGGTCGTTGGCTGGTGCGACATTACTCGCCATTCCCGGCCGACCCAATCGCACCGTGGATCGCTCGGAATGGGGATTATTCCCGCCTATCGCGGTAACCGACTTGGGCAGCGTTTGATGGAGGCGGCTTTAAATGCAGCAAACGACGTGGGCTTAATCCGGATCGAACTGTTTGTTCATGCCGACAACGCTCGCGCTATAGCTCTTTACGAGCGCGTGGGTTTCCGCCGTGAAGGGGTAGAAAGACGCGGTACATTGATCAATGGGCGATTTATCGATTCCATACGCATGGCGCTCATGCTTGATGAGCGCGGTTAGCGTTGAGTTTCGCGGCGGCCTACGGGCGCAAAAGAATGCCCGGGCAGGGGCAACATTACCGGTTCGGCGGTCCCTTCATCGTGACGGCGGACGGCTATTTTTCCGAGGAGAAGCGCGACGCTGATCACCAAGTACATGCGGTCGAGGACGGTGTTCCGGCGTTTCGTCTCGTCAACACCGCCCACGACGGCCGCTATCGGATCTCAAAGACCATCCTTTCAGACCCTGAGCGCGAGGTGGTGTTGCAGGACCTCCGTTTTGAGGCGTTGACCGGCAAGCTTTCCGACTACCGGGTGCATGCACTTATTGCGCCGCATCTCGTCAATGGCGGCGCCGATAACACAGCCTGGTATGGTGATTTCAAGGGTCGGCCCATGCTCTTCGCCGAGGGCTCGGGAAGGGCGCTTGCGATTGCTGCCTCTGTCCCCTGGCTTGCGCGGTCGGCGGGCTATGTCGGCTTCTCCGATGGCTGGCAGGCTTTGTCGCGCGGGGAGGGGTTGAAGGAGGAATACCACTGTGCGCCGTCGGGCAACGTCGCGCTATCGGGGACGCTCGACATGGAGGCGACTGAAGGGCGGGTGCAGATCGCCATCGGCTTCGGCACGCAACCCGAGGAAGCTGCCTTTCGGGCCATACTCAGCCTGGAACAAGGTGTCGAGTCGGCGCTGAGGCATTTTCGTAACGGCTGGCGGGACTGGCAGGGGGGATTGCTTACCCTCGACGAGCCCCATGAACCTGGCCAATTGAACCGGTACCGCGTCAGCACAGGTGTGCTTGCCACCCACTGTGACGATGCCTCGGGCGCCATCATAGCGAGCCTTTCCATCCCTTGGGGTTTCAACA
>NZ_KB897886.1:0-9319 GCF_000377185.1 Rhizobium sp. 42MFCr.1 | reverse complement strand
CCGATCACGACGGCGACGGCGTTCTCGAATATGCACAGAACCTTATAAGTAGCCCTGGCAAGACAGACGGCCTTTACTGGCCCCCCAACCAGGGAGATCAAGACAGTCCCGCCGGAGCCTTCGTCGAACAGGCCGCTCTCGAGCGTGCGAAGGCCGGGGATGGCTATTTCGGCTACCGTTTTCGTATCCTGAAGGGCCAGGGCGCCAACATAGCCGGTGGCGACTACAGCTACATAATCAACGGCAACATGATCGTCGGGTTCGCGCTCGTCGGATGGCCCGTCAAATACGGTGAGACGGGAGTGAAGACGTTCCTGGTGAGCGAGAAGGGCGTCGTCTACGAACGCGATCTCGGCAGCAACACCGCCGCGGCGGTCGCGAAAATGACGCGCTTCAACCCTGACGAAAAATGGGACATCGTACCCAACTGATTTTGGCGACGGCGCATTTCAACACTGCCGTATTGGCTCGGGCGCGCGCCCATAAAACTCTTCGAACGTGTAGAAGGGAGGCAAGTCATGGGTCAAACGATGAGGGCCGCTGTGGTGCGGCCCGATCAAGAGATGTTGCGCAAGTTGATTGCATAACTGGTGCAGGCAGCTTGGGTCCCGAGCTATTGCTTCAAGTCAATCAGTGACGTCGTGTGCCGAATTGGCGCCAAAACATGCGAGGATCAATCAATGCTGTTCTTCTTTGCACGGACTGTACGCGCTTTGATCAGGGTATCGATCGTGGTGCTGGCCGCTTGTTGGACGTCGCTCCAAGTATCTGGTTCAGCGGCGTTGGCTCAGGATCCTTTTGGCCGTTTCCCTTTGGTCATCACCTGCCAATACAAGGACACGTTCCATGCATTTTATTTGTCCCGAGTCACTGAGGACGGGACGGCAACGTTTGTTGCGTCGGACCGAATCGGAGGTACTATTACTTTACATGGCCGTGCCAAAGCTATTGGAGATTCCGAAGGCGAGAGCTGCGTCGGCAAGACCCTCGAAGAGCTGAGGGCCTCGGGACAGGCGCGCGACATCAGATAGCGGTGGGCCGACCGGGTAATTCCTTCTGGTCGTCCGTCATGTGCGTTAGCATTAACACCCACGCTAGCTTCAAACAGTCTAAGATCGGATTCCCGCCCAAATTCTGGGCTGGTATTGACTACGCTCAATGCCCTGCCGCTGGGCGTACGCTATGTTCACGGCAAACCATCTTTGTGGAGCATTGAAATGATGAAGCTAGCGGCACTGCTTGGAATCGCAATCACAATCGCTACGGTCGCATGCCCGGTCGATGCTCAACAGACCCGGCGCGAATATCGCAGGATGAACTGGAGCGAAAGTCTTCCGGAATATGTTCGCACCTATCATGGCAAGCGACTATCTATAGTTAGCTACCGAACCGCAAACTTCTCCGAAACTGGTTCACATCCATCTCCCGGCAGCGCACAGCACCAGAAGGCCATTAGAGACGCGGCAAAGTCGAACAAGTGGCTTGTCGGGCAACTCAAGGCCAAGGGGCTCAAGCCCGACGACATCGAGTGGGTCATGCGGGCACGCAACGGCAACATGGTGTTCTATGTGGAGTGAGCTGGTGATCATTTGTGGCCGTGCTTGCCGCCATGCTCGGCGTCTCATACGTGCCTGATCGTGTCGATTGGAATGAAAGCGTTCCAATGAGGTGCCTCGATGTGGCAACCGATTTTGAAAGCGCCGCTCGCGCTCGAACTACAGCTCGCAGTCCTGGACGACGAGGGGGTGCATGCGCTTGTCTTTCCCTGTCGCAAAACGTTGCCCAGTGCGGAAAAGCGGTGGTCACCAGGCAATCATGCTTAAACTATGCAAAATTATCTGCAGACCCAGAGCAGCCTGGGTAACGCCAAGCACCACTGCCAAAACCTGTAGTGAAGTTCCGATCCATCTAAGGATAGACTCCGCGAACAGCATTGCCATCCAGTCCAGCGCCAAGATCAGCAATACGATGGCCGCCACGGTGAGCCCTTCCGTTTGGCGGTCACCCGCCAACGTCGCGAAGACGATCACGGCGGCTATACCATAAGGCGTCACGATCGTTGGAAACGCCAGCGGTGTAAGAGCTAGTCCCAGATCCGTTTGGCCCGGCTCTGTCGGTCGTACCGGGAGGTTAGCAGCCGGCTGCAAGACAGTTCGCAAGGCCACGATGAACAGGATGATGCCGCCGGTCATCGCCAGCACCGGCAACGAGATTTCCAGATTTTCAAGCATGGTGCGTCCGAGAAAGCCGGCGATCGCGAGCGCCGCCGCCGAGAAAAGGATCGCTCTGGAGGCTATTCGCCGCCGAACGCGGGGCTCATAGCTGCCTGCGAGGGCCTTGAATGGCACCAGTATCTTGATTGGACCGAGCATCAAAAAAAGCATCAGGAATATTTTGCGCGCGCCGAACTCCACTTCAGGCATGTCCCCTCCGAGCGGCGATTGCGCAAAGGATTGCACGGGAAGACATGCGGCCCAAACCACAGTCAGAACAAAGGCCAGGAGACTCCGCCGGCCGGGACAGCGCAACCAAGGATCTGCTTCTGCCTCTTTCTCCCCCGGATAAGTCATGGTCGGCCAGTCTCCAACCACGAAAGGGCTGCTGCTCGTTGCCCAAAGTCGAATGAGCGAATCTCAGGGTGGACGAAATAGTGGGCGATGGCGGGGATGAGCCTAAGAAGCCTGCTGCCGGTTACAACAGCAATCCGTTCGATTTGTCGATGGTGACCAGACACAAATTTCAGATGAGCGGCCAGGGCCCCGAAGTTGTTCCAGCCGGGGAATGATTCAATACTGATCATCAGACCGTTGAGTTTGCCGTCTGAACGAAGGACGAGCTCAACCCCATTCGCGATCGTCGCGAAGTCGGCCCGTTCGAGCGAACCGTGTGGTGTAATGATCAGGATGTTCTTGTCGCGCAGCGGCTCAACGACAATCATGGTCACCCCCACTTGTCCTTAGTACGGCTGGGTCAAACGCTCTCCCGGCGAACCTGACCTCGGCAACAACGAACAGCCGAACAAGAGCATGACATCGGCGCAACGAAGTTTCAAATCGCATTGCTGCGGCATCGTCCCTTTGGCCGGCGTCTCGACAATCAGCCTTGGGCAAAGTCAACGTGCCAATGCATCCCGCGCTCTCTGCCCATCGCTGTGCCGAATTTGGTTAGCGCCATCCGTCCGCTTCGCTGCTGCAGCGTCCATTCCACGTCCCAGAATTTCAGAGCCTCAGGGGCCTGGCAACGCTTTTAGCAGGTTGTCGCAGCGGCGCCCGGCTGCGCAATCTGCCTCAGCAATGCGTCTCGGGTAAATCGGCCAGAAGCTTGTCATAGAGGTCGAGTATTCCCCGCACTGTCGCATTTGCATCGACCGAACCGATGGCAAACTCACCGGCGCGACAATTTCCGGCAACCCGCCCGATCGCGCCGCGCCATGTGAAGACCTTCGAGCCGTAACCAGAGGCCAGAGCCGAACCGCGACTGTCTTGGCCGAAGTCTGGCACAGTTGCTTCGGCTTCATTATAAGGTTTTGGCAGAGACTTATAACGGCGGGATTACACGACAACAAACGCCGTTGTCATCAGGTCCCGTCAGTCTCCGATCTGCCCTCCCGTGGTGAGTGCGCACGCGCCGACGCGCCCTCCGTTCACACCAGCCCGATTTTTTCATTTGCCTGGCGGCATTTCGGCTAGCGGCGCGCGCCGGTTAATCCTCAAAGGCTCGCTAAGCGACTTGAGAAGCGAACTGGATGGTTGCCCGCACTGCTGCCTTCCACCCTCGAACCAACTGGAAATTCTGGTCAGCGCCCACGGATGGATGAAAGCCTTGTCCGATTTCCCGTTCGGCGGCGAACTGCTCCGGGCCTGGCCAACACCCGACGCCATGACCAGCCAGCCATGCAGCTCCGAGTGCTGTCACTTCGCTTGAACTCGATCGCTGGACAGTAAGACCGACGATGTCTGAAAGGCGCTGCATTGCCCAGGCGTTCTTCGACACACCGCCATCGACGCGAAGCAGCGATATGGATGCATCCGGCCAATCGCTCCGCATTGCCTGCATCAAATCATGCGTCTGGAGACAGATCGAATCCAGGGCCGCACGTGCAAGCTCCGCCGGACCTGAATTCCTGGTCATGCCGAAGAGCGTGGCCCGGGCGCTCGGATCCCACCAGGGGGCGCCGAGGCCAGTAAATGCTGGAACAAGATAAAGCTGCTGCTCAAGGTCTGCCTGCTGGGCAAGGTCGGCGGTCTGATCGGCGCTGCCGATAATGCCGAGACCATCCCGCAACCACTGAACCGCAGCCCCCGCAATGAAGATAGAGCCTTCGTGTTGCAGATGGCCGGGCGCTCACTTCAGCCCCAGCTCACAGAGAAAATTGCCCGTTCTTTGTGTCTTGGATTTTTCACAAATGCGGACCGGGTGTTTCGAACTGTTGTCTACTTGGCGGGTTAATACACACATATACAATTCCTCACCCTCGCAAATCCAGTCCGCCGATAGTCGTTGGTGGCAGTCCCGTCCGGCACCTTGGCCAGATTGCCTGAGAACCATCGCCGCAAGTCTATCGACGGCGACGCTGTTTTGGTTCAGGATCGCGATCGAACTTCCAGGCGTGTTTCTCGGGCGTTTGCCCATTGGTTGGGGCGCGACATGGATCGTCTCGATGCAATGCGTGTCATACTTGCGGTCGTCGATGCCGGCAGCCTGTCGGCAGCCAGCCGCAAGCTCAACGCGCCGCTTCCCAGCGTCAGTCGCAAGGTGGCCGAGCTGGAACGGCATCTCGGCGCCAGCCTCATCGTCCGCACCAGCCGGAATATCCAGCTTACCAATGCCGGGCGGGACTATGTCGATGCGGCACGACGGATCATTGCTGATCTTGAGGAGGCCGAGCGGCGCGCCTCGGGCGAGTACGAGGCACCACGCGGCGAATTGGCGATTACAACTGCGGTCGAATTCGGCACGGGCATAGCGTTACCGATCGCGCTTGCTTTCATGGACCAATATCCAGATGTCACGGTTCGCTTTCTCGCCGTAGACCGAATGGTTCAGCTGATTGAGGAGCAGGTAGACATCGCCATTCGCCTCGGACCACTCGCCGACAGCGCGCTCTACGCCGTCAGGGTCGGTGACTATCGAATGCTGACCTGCGCCAGCCCCCGCTATCTCGACCGACGTGGAACGCCGCGACACCCGCTCGATCTTGCTGACCATGACTGTATCCTCTTCGGCAATCCCTCCAAATTCTGGACCTATCACGTCAGCGGCGAGGAACTGATCGCAGCACCGCGTACCAGGCTTTCTGTAAGCACGGCAGCCAGCAATCTTACGGCGGCGTTGGGCGGTGTCGGGATCGCGCGTCTTTTCGACTATCAGCTCCAGGACGAATTCCGGTCAGGCGCGCTTGTCCCAATCCTGACCGAATATGATGGCCCGGCGCGGCCCGTACACATCGTCTATCCGCGCCAGGGGCTGCTCCCACTGAAGGTGAGAGCGTTCATAGATTTTGCCGCGCCAAGGCTGCGCGCCGCCTGCTGCGGCAAGCTGCCCGAGTCAACGGGCTTATCGGATTTGAGAGGCTGACTCTCACAATCCCATTCTACCGGCTGATAGCCCGGCGGTGCATATCTTGAGCATCCAAACGCCGGTCAGCGGGCAAACGCAATGGCCGCCCAGTCAGCAATTGTCGAAAAACGGGAATGATGACATGTCGCATCACGCAAAACGACCGCCGGCCGATATCGGGACCATCCCGATCGATACTGACATTACGCTCCGAAGGATGGTTGTCCATCGTGCGGATCCGAAGGGGACGGTGCTCCTCCTGCACGGCTTTCCCGAAACCATCTATGCGTGGAAGGACGTCGCGCCGGCGCTCGCAGACGACTTTGAAGTCCACGCTTTCGACTGGCCGGGCTTCGGCCTCTCATCGCGTCCCCAAGTCGATCGGTTCAGCTATGCGCCCCGCGACTATGCGCGCGTTCTGAAGAATTACATCGATCGCTCCGGTATCGATCGGTCGCAGCTCACTATCTACGCGACCGACATCAGTGCTCTGCCCACTCTCCTTCTGGCGCTGGAGGAGCCTGATGTCGCAAGGTCGCTCATTGTCGGCGACTTCGCACCATTCAATCGGCCAGCCTATATGTGGGAAAGCTTGCAGGCGCTTAAGTCGAAGCCCTCCTCCGACCAGGTTCGGGCTTTCATGAATGCAAATCGCGAGGAGATCCTGGCAAATACCTTTTTCCGCGGCCTTCCGGAGGAAGCCCGCTACGAAGTATCGCGCGAATTCCGGGAGGATATCGCGGTCGGCTGGGGTCACGGCGATATGACCTCGGTGGACGCCTTCTACCACTACTACTCACAGTTCACGCGCGACCAGGACTATTTCGAGGCGAATCTGGCGAGGCTCAGGACACCGGCAACCGTGGTCTGGGGTAGCGAAGACCTCTACATCAAGAAGGAAATGGGGATCGAACTTGCACATCGAATCCAGGCCGACCTCAAGCTTCTTCCCGACATCGGCCACTACCCGCATCTACAGGCCCCCAGCCAAACAATCGCGGAGATCCGCGGCTCGTTCCAATGACATCATCGTGGGCAGCAAGACACTCGCGCAAACCCGTACTGAAAGTGAACATCATGAATACCATCGTCAAAGCCGCGGCCGTTCAGATTAGCCCGGTGCTCTATAGCCGCGAAGCAACAGTCGAAAAGGTCGTCCAGAAAATCCATCAGCTCGCTCGGAAAGGCGTGCAGTTCGCCACCTTCCCAGAGACCTTGGTGCCCTACTATCCCTATTTTGCCGCCGTGCAAACGCCTTGGCAGCAGCTTTACGGCAACGAATTTCTAAGGTTGCTGGAGCAAGCCGTGACGGTGCCCTCGCCGACCACAGACGCGCTCGCCGACGCGGCGCGGGAGGCGGGTATGGTGGTGGCGATCGGCGTCAACGAGCGCGATGGCGGCACCCTCTATAACACGCAATTGCTCTTCGATGCCGACGGCACATTAATCCAGCGCCGACGCAAGATTACGCCCACCCATTATGAACGCATGATCTGGGGCCAGGGAGATGGTTCGGGCCTGCGTGCCATCGACAGCAAGGTCGGCCGCATCGGACAGCTCGCATGCATGGAGCATAACAATCCGCTCGCGCGCTACGCCTTGATCGCCGACGGTGAGCAGATCCATTCGGCCATGTATCCTGGGTCCTGCTTTGGCGAACCCTTCGCGCAGAAGATGGAGATCAATATCCGTCAGCATGCGCTGGAGTCCGGCTGCTTCGTTGTGAACGCGACTGCCTGGCTCGACGCTGAACAACAGGCACAGATCATGAAAGATACTGGCTGCGAGATCGAGCCGATCTCGGGTGGTTGCTTCACGGCCATCGTCGCACCCGATGGCAGCTTGTTGGCCGAACCCCTTCGCCAAGGCGAGGGCGAGATTGTCGTCGACCTCGACTTTTCGCGAATCGACAGGCGTAAGCAAGTGGTCGATTCGCGCGGCCACTATACCCGGCCAGAGCTGCTCAGCCTGCTGATCGACCGCACCCCTACGGGCTATATCCATGAGCGGCCCACGCATCCGACGATCGACGCCGTCCGCGATACGGCCGGGTCCTGACCCGGTGGTGGCTAACCACCGCGCCTGATTGCCCCACCGACAGCAGAGGAGTTCGACATGACCCCGACGTTTCTATTCGGCCTCACCGCCTCGCTACTGGTGATCGCGCCTATCGGGCACTTCTTGCCGGGGGAAGCTCCGGACGAGTTCGCGGCGGGGTTCT
This sequence comes from Rhizobium sp. 42MFCr.1, assembly GCF_000377185.1. Lineage (NCBI taxonomy): Bacteria > Pseudomonadati > Pseudomonadota > Alphaproteobacteria > Hyphomicrobiales > Rhizobiaceae > Rhizobium > Rhizobium sp. 42MFCr.1. Next base: position 1,539 of record NZ_KB897886.1, on the reverse strand, counting down.
TGCCTTCTAGAAGAAGAACCCCTGACCGGGTTGGAACGGGGCGACTAGCGTCAAGAATGGCTAGCGCTCGACGCTTAAAATGTCACCCGCGCCACCCTGCTGCCACAAGAAACCACATCTGTTGGCAATCAATCTGACAGGAGTAGGAACATGAAGTTTACCGACACCGCACCAACTCTTCCACGTCCGGATGGGCCGCCCCCGTGGCTAGGCAAGCTTGCAAAGGATGCAACTCTCGAAGGAGCAATCCTAAAGCGCTCAGTTCACGGCAGGGACAACATTCTCACGCTCATTTCGTATGCCCGCACGTTGTACGAATTCCAAGAATATACCTATTACGGAAACTGGGACGACAATTTCTTCATGGAAGCATATCGATCGCGGATCAACGGCGTTCCCGTCGACTGCTTTATCGTTGCTCACATGAACGATAAGGGTGAAGCCGACTCTATATTGCTTCATCACTACCCGCTCAATGCCACGTTGGAGTTTTCTCGTCTCATGTGGGAAAAGTTTGGCGATCGATTTGGCGATCTTTACCTGAGCACCACACAAGCGGATGGAGTAGCCAGGGCGTCCAACACGTGATCGTCTGAGCCGAAGAGTTGCGGGGCAACGTCGCCGCGTATTGCGGCATTTCAGCCCAAGTTCACGGTGGGATCGTCGGCAAGATCGGCGACCGGTTCTTTGATGGAGCCGGACGCTACCTAAAGAGCCCTGACTCGCCCGGTCCACGTGGCATTGGCCGGATGCGCTGCAGCGCATATTGCCGCTGCCCGAATGTTCCGCGATCGCTGACGGGTCGAACGCAATTTCGATGCCTTCGACATGCATCCGTGATTGCGCTAGGTGGCTTTCGGCACATCCCCGTCAGCTAGCCCACCGGTCGCGATAACCCCAGGGAGTTTGCGGATCAAATTCTGCATCGCCCAGAAGCAGGGGCCCGAACAAGATGGGGTGGTTGCCGTCCATTGCAACGAGCGGCGTATCGCGCACTTAGCCGCCCGCCTGCCGAGGCCCCTGAAAGCCCGCTGAAGCTGATCGCCATGCACTAAATGCAGCTCTTGAAGGGGAGCAGAACCTATGACCCTCTCATTTTGATTCCTGGTGCAGTTGAAAGAATCAGAACCAACGGCCCCGTTATTGCGAAATTCCCTCTGCAGGAGGATTCGTAGGCGAGCTAGAACTTAGCCGGGGCGGAAGACGGATTTTATGAACGATCCCGCCGTCATTGCCCGACGGCGACAAGCGCTCTCTGATCTCGATGCGGCGGAATGACTGACTGGTCCGACTGTCAAAGCTAAAGTCGGTTGGTGCGTCTCACCCGCCCCCTCCCTTCCCTTGCAACTGGCCCAGCCGGTCCGGTCGGGGGCTTGCCTCAGTGCAAGTGGACATCGTGAGTGTCGCATTTCTAAATGGCTGAAGACCCGCCCAAGGTGACATTTCTTCTGTGGTTGCCGCCCGTAGTGCAAGCAGTTTTTGGCCTTTTGAACATGTGATCGAGTGCGGTCTTCTGTCAGGCCTTTTTGTGCGGCACTT
>NZ_KB897885.1:0-9793 GCF_000377185.1 Rhizobium sp. 42MFCr.1 | reverse complement strand
CGTTCACGATCTGCCGGATGGCCCGTAGAGGATGATCTTTTCGAACACGAGCCTCCAGATCCACATAGCTGAAGAGTTCGCCTGTCCTCACATCGCCGCCACGCATCCATCAGCTCCAAATCGCAATAAAGCGAGTGAATAACGACAGGAGCCTTGCGCCAATGCCTTTTTCAACAGCCTGCTAGACGTTGCGACCGAAATAGACGTCCACCGAGGCGATCCTGTCGCCCCTGAAGCGCATGACCTCCATGTTGCGGAATGCCCCGCCGTCATGCTTTTCGGCCCGGTAGCGTACCACGGCCTCGTCGTCCGCGATCTCAAGGTGCTCGATCTCGATCTCGCGAAATGGCGGCGGCTCGGGCCAGCAACGGCTGAAATAGGCAACGCGATCAATGTGATCGTCGCGCGGGCTGGAGAAGGTGAAATCCTCCGTCAGCATCCCGACCGCGATCTCCTTGCGGCCCTGAAGATAGGCATCGTAGAGCCCGCGAACGGTCTGCTCGCGCGATGTTTGCAGGGTGTCCATGGCACAAATCCTTTCGGCGTCAGTGGCCTCGCCCCAAAATCCGATTGCATTTTGCAATCGGATTTATAGCATCTCAAGCCCATTGCGGCAACTGCGGCACCACTGGCGGCTTGGAAAGTCTGCGGCGATGGTTCAAGATCATCGCCATCATCGACGACGGACGATTGCATGTCGGAAGCGCAAACCATATTGGAGCGGCTGCAGAAGCTTGCCGCCAAGGACAACCGCCCGCGGGCGTTGCCTGAGGTGGCGGAGCAGGTCTCCGCGCTCTTTACCTTCGTGACCCGCGAGCGCGAACGCATCGCCGGCTGCGCGTTTCCGCGCGCGTCGGTCGTCGTTATCGTCGAGGGTTCGAAGGAACTCGTGACCATGGGACGGCAGCTGCGCTTTGGCGCAGGCACCGTTCTGGTCTTGCCCGGCGGTTGGCGCGGCGATGTCGTCAATGACCCCGATCCTGCCAGCGGCGTCTACCGGGCGATCTTCATCGGCTTCCCCGACGAACTTGTCGCGCGGGCGGCTCGTTCGTTCCCGCCGCAGCGGGCGGTTCGGCCGATCGATTTGCCGCTCGACACGGTCCTTGCTGCCGCGATCCACCATGCCGGCGAGGGCCTGACGAGCGGGACGCTGCCTGCCCTGCTGATCGAACATCGCGTGATGGAGGTGTTGACGGTGCTTGGCATGCGCGGCGTCCTGCCGGTCAAGCCGAAGACAACGAGCGACGCCGTGCGCTCGCTCATCCGATGGCAGCCGGACAAGTCCTGGACCGCCCATGCGATCGCCGCCGAACTCGGCACCAGCAACGCGACGTTGCGGCGGCGGCTCACCGCGGAATCGACATCCCTGCGCGACCTGCTGACCGAGGTGCGCGTGGACCTTGCTGCAACACTGCTCTCGGAGGAAGGGATCTCGCTCCGCGAGGCGGCGCTTGCGGCCGGCTATCGCTCACCGCGACGCTTCGCCGAGCGCATGCGGGCCAGACAGCATGTGGCAAATGTTTGAGCTTTTCCGACAATTCTTTGAGCGTTTCTGCGCATCAGGCGATCACCGCGATTGTTAGAGCTGTCTCATCGAAAAGGAGACACGCTCATGCGTAAAACGATAACGGCAGCGACCCTCATTCTTGCTCTCGGCGCTATGCCGACCCTCGCCGCGGACTTGAAGATCACCTTCGAGAAGAGCGGCAAGGGAGGCACATTGCCGGAGGAGAACGCATCCTGCATCGCGGCCGGAGGCAAGCCAGCGGCTGGCAAGAACCAGAGCCCGGCCTTCTCCTGGTCGAAGGGACCGGCAGGCACGCGGTCTTATGCGCTTGCCATGACCGATCCGGATGTGCCGCAAGACCTCTCGCTGCTCAACAAGGACGGAACGGTGATCGCGCACGACCTGCCCCGGATGGAATTCACGCACTGGATCCTTGCGGACATCCCAGCCACGGTCACAAAGCTCGCCGAAGGAGCCGATGGCGACGGCTTGCCGCCGGGCGGATTGCCACTGGAGATGACCGAGCATGGCCGCCGCGGCCAGAATGGTTTCGCTGGGTTCTTGAAGGATGGTCCCTACGGCGGCTATATGGGCGCGTGCCCACCGTGGAACGATCTCCGCATCCATCGCTACCGCGTAACGGTCTATGCGCTCGATATCGACAGGCTCGCGCTACCCGACGCCTTCACCCGCGCCGATTTTCTTGCCGCCGCAAAGGGACATATCCTTGCCTCCGGCGCGGCTGAACTGACCTATACGATCAATGCAAAGGCCACGAAATGACCGATACCAAATGGGACGCAGCCGTTGTCGAGAGCGGCTCGATCTACTGGAAGCGTAATCTGGTCATTTCGCTGCTCGGCTCCTTCACGACGATTGTCGCGATGACGCTGCTGCTGCCTTTCCTGCCCCTCTATGTCGAGGAGCTTGGGGTCAGTAACCACGCGGCGATCGTGCAGTGGTCGGGCATCGCCTATGGCGCGACCTTTCTGGCCGCCGCCTTCGTGGCGCCGCTCTGGGGCCGGCTTGGCGATATCTACGGACGCAAGTTGATGCTGGTGCGCGCCAGCGCCGGGATGACGGTCGCGATCTCGCTGATGGGCATGGCTGACAACGTCTGGCAGCTGGTGGCGTTGCGCCTGTTCGTCGGCCTTGCGGGCGGCTATTCGTCCGGCTCGATGGTGCTGGTCGCGACGCAGACGCCGAAGGATCGATCCGCGTGGGCGCTCGGTGTACTCGCTTCCGGCATCATGGCCGGCAACCTCGTCGGGCCGCTGATCGGCGGCGCGCTGCCGCCATTGATCGGCATCCGCAACACCTTCCTCGCCGCCGGCGCGATGATTTTCGTGGCTTTCCTCACAACAACCTTTCTGATCAAGGAAGAGAAGTCCCCTGCCCGCAAGCAGGCCGCGAAGGCAAGCGGCGGCTGGGCCTCTATCCCCGACAAGGGTCCCGTCATTGCGATGCTCGCCACCGGCATGCTGCTGATGCTCGCCAACATGTCGATCGAGCCGATCATCACCGTCTACGTCGCGCAGCTGGCGGAAGATCCCGGCAGGGTAACGATGATTGCAGGCGTTGTCATGTCGGCGGCAGCGCTCGGGAGCATCCTATCGGCCTCGCGTCTCGGCAAGCTTGCCGACCGAATCGGCCACTGGCCGGTCATTGCGGGTGCCCTTGCGGTCGCCGGGTTACTGCTGATCCCGCAGGCATTCGTGACCAGTTCCTGGCAGCTGATCATCCTGCGCTTCCTGATGGGGATCGCGCTCGGCGGCCTTCTGCCCTGCATCTCCGCGGTTATCCGCCACAGCGTGCCTGATAGCGCGGCCGGCAGCATCCTCGGCCTGTCGGTCTCCTCGCAATATGTCGGCCAGGTCGCCGGCCCCGTGCTCGGCGGTTTCGTCGGCGGCCATATCGGCATGCGAGTGGTGTTCCTCGGAACCTGCGTGCTGCTGATCGCAGGCGCCGCCTACGCCTGGCTCGTGCGGCCGCACAATGCCGTTACGGCGCGCCGCAGATAAGCTCTACGCCGGAGCGCGCCAGTGCTTCCAGCGCCTCCCGGGTTTCCCCGGCGCGCGCCCGCACGGCCAGCGAGTGCATGATCGCCGAGGCCAACCGGGCCAATGCCTTCGGATCGGTCTTGTCCGGCAGCTCTCCGCGTTCAACCGCAAGAACGAGGCGTTCTTCTATCGCGCGGTCGAAATCGGCGAGGCTGCGGCCCAGCACGTCGCGCACGCGCTCGTGCTGGATGGCCTCGACGGCCGCGGTGCTGATCAAGAAGCAGCCGCGCGCCGCCGTATCGCCGTGAAGGTAGGTTGCAAGCGCGCGATCGTAGATCCGCGCCAGATTCTCGCGCACCTGCAAGGACGCATCCAGCGCCTCCTCGAGGACAACCATGCTGTCCATCCGGTAGCCCTCCAGCGCATCCAGATAGAGATCCTCCTTGTCGCCGAAGGCATTGTAGAGGCTCGGCCGATTGAGGCTCGTGGCGGCGCTCAGATTGTCCAGCGACGCCGCAGAAAATCCCCGGTCCCAGAAAACCTCACGCGCCTTGCCGATCGCCGCGCCCGCATCGAACGCGCGCGGACGGCCCCGCTTCTTCTCATCCTTCATATTTTGTACCGCTTCGCATTAAATTCTTGACCGATTTATTTTTATGCGAAACAGTACAAATGTCCAATGAATTGATACCGGCACGCCGATGCCGGTCTGCGGAGGAGGAAATCCGATGAAACTTTACATGCGCGCTGCCGCTTGTTCGCTCTCGCCGCATATCATTTGCCGCGAACTTGGAATCGATGTGGAACTGATCGCCGTCGACCCCGCGAACCACCGGGCAGAGAATGGTAGTGACTATCTTTCCATCAACGGCAACGGCTATGTGCCGGCCCTGATACTCGACGACGGCAAGGTGTTGACGGAGGGGCCGATCATTGCCCAGTTCCTTGCCGATAGCGCAGCCGAGGGAACATCGATGTTGCCGGCCGCCGGCACCTTCGAGCGCAGCCAGGTGCAATCCTACCTGAACTTCATAACCTCCGAGTTGCACAAGCCGATGGTTATGTTTTTCGATGCGGCTTATGCCGGCGCCCATGACCAGATCCGCGCCCTGCTCCTCAAACGATTGGAATGGCTGAGCAGCCGTATGGAAGGGCCCTACCTGACCGGCGAGAATTTCACCGTAGCCGATGCCTATCTCTTCGTCTGCCTGAACTGGTCACCATGGATCGCTATCGACCTCAGACAATGGCCGGCGCTTTCCGCTTTCATAAAGCGGGTTGGCGAACGGCCAAGGGTGAGAGAAGCGCTACGAGCCGAGCAACTGCTGGCCTTCGAACAGGACGGCGTCTTTTTCGCCCCAGAGGTCTATCTGGCCGCCGCCAACCGGACCGGCACGCCTGTCCTGCCCTGACTTCTTTCAGCGCTACGGAGGCCGGAGAGCTTACATCAAAAGGTAGTCCACCGGCACCGGGAGAGGCGGCAGGTCGGTCTCTCCCAGCGCTTCGCGCAGATTGATCTCGATCGTGTCGGCAAGGGCGCCGATCGGCAGCGCATTCGGCTGGTTGCCGAAGGGCGCTTCCAGCTCGTCGCCGAGCGCATCGAGGCCGAAGAAGGTGTAGGCGACCAGCGCCGTCGCAAAGGGCATGAACCAGCCGAGGACGTCGTCGAAGCCGAATGGCAACAGCAGGCAGAAGAGGTGCGCCGTGCGGTGCAGCAGCAGCGTGTAGCCGAACGGCACCGGTGTCCAGCGGATACGCTCACAGGAGGCCTGCGCCAGCGTCAGCTCTCCGAGCGTCTTGTCGAGTATCTGATAGGAGATGTCTGACAGCATGTCCTTGGCACGCAGATCGGCAAGCTCCCGGGAAATTTCCAGCGAAATCGCCTCCGGCGGCGTGCGGCTCGCGTGATAGCGGGTTTTCAGCTCAGGCGACAGCAGGCGTTCGACCTTTTCGCGGCCACTGCCAGCACGCAGATGCGGCACCAGCGACTGGATGAAGGCGATGACGAGCGTGACCAGGCGTCTGCGCGCTTCGGCCCCGGCCTCGCCATGCGCCGTTTCGAGGATCAGCGTCTGCCGCGCGAAGTGACGCGCCGAAAAGATCATCTGTCCCCACTGCTTGCGCGCCTCCCACCAGCGGTCATAGCAGGCGTTGTTGCGGAAGCCGAGGAAGATGGAGATCGCGATGCCGAGAAGCGCGAAAGGCGCACCGCTGAAAATCGGCAGGACACCCGGCCAGACGCTGTGGACGAGAACCACGAGCGAGGACAGGAAACCGGTCAGCAGGATCTGCGGAAAAACCTGCTTTATGATCGAACCGCGGAGAATGAAGAAGAGTTTAAGCAGGCTGGGACGGGGGCGCACGATCATGACGCGGGCTTCTCGGTCGTTCGAACAAAGAGATGTCGGCTCTCCTCCCTACAGCCGAGCGAATGGCCGCGGCAAGCGCGGCCATTGTATTCAGATCCGAGGCAACAGACTTAGCTGTCGCTTTCGCTGCGGCCGAAGGCCCAATCCATATAAAGTTCGAGCGCCTTGCGCGCGACCGGCCCTTGCTGGAAGTCGCGGCCATCGAGGCGATTGACGCCAACGACCTTGGAGTAATTGCCCGTCGTGAAGATCTCGTCGGCGTTCATGAAATCCTCGACCGAGAGCGTCACTTCCCGAACCTCGAAGCCCGCCTTGCGCAGCAGGCCGATGACGCGGGCGCGGGTGATGCCGGCAAGGAAGGTGCGGTTGGCGATCGGCGTCGCGACGATGCCGTCCTTGACCATGAAGATGTTGGAGGACGCCGTCTCCGCAACGTTGCCGTTCATGTCGCGCATCAGGGCATTGTCGAAACCACGGCTTTTGGCCTCGGCAATGGCACGGCCGCTGTTCGGATAGAGCGAGCCGGCCTTGGCATCCGTCATCGCCGTTTCCGGCGACGGGCGGCGATAGGGCGAGACGGTCAGCGAATTCGGCGCATTGTTGCCGAGCGGGGCTTCGAACAGGCAAAGGGCGAAGCGGGTGGATTCACCGTCGACGGTGACGACGCTGCCGGCCGAACCATGCTCGCCCCAATACATCGGCTTGATGTAAACAGGCGTCTTGCCGTCGAACCTCTTGATGCCTTCCCAGGCAAGCGCCTCGATCTCCTCAGCGGTCTTGACGGGCTTCAGACCCATGTTGATCGCCGAGCGATTGACGCGCTGGCAATGCCGGTCGAGATCCGGCGCGATGCCGTCGAACCAACGCGCCCCATCGAAGACCGTCGAGGCTAGCCACATGGCATGCGAGGTCGGCCCGATCAGCGGCGGATTGCCGGTGAGCCACTCTCCCTCGACGTAGGTCCAGGTGGTTGAACGGGGCGATGTGTCGACGGCCATGGGCATTCTCCTTGAAAAGTCCGAAGAGCAAAATCCCCGCGCGAAGAGCCGGTCAAGCGGAAATCCGCGGCCTGGAACCCTACGCAAGAAAATGGCGACGAGGCTTTCCAGGGCGTAATATTCGTGCGCGATCCCTTGCGCGCCATCGATGGGTATATCACGGAAAATCATGGATGGCGCGATTGGATGCGACACCGACGGCGTGGCATCATCCGTCGGAATCGCTGCGGCTGATAGGGAGTAAAATCGATGAAAGCCATATTCTACGACGCCTTTGAGAAGGCTCCCGAAATTCGCGCCCTGCCCGACCCCACGCCCAGCGAGGATGGCGTTGTCATTGCCGTCGGCGCGACCGGGCTCTGCCGCAGCGACTGGCACGGCTGGATGGGCCATGATCCTGATATCAAGCTGCCGCATGTGCCGGGCCATGAACTGGCCGGCAAGGTCGTCGCAACGGGCAAGGGCGTCGTGCGCTTCAAGGTCGGCGATCGCGTGACCGTACCCTTCGTGTCCGGCTGCGGCCATTGCGGCGAATGCCATTCCGGCAACCAGCAGGTCTGCCCGAACCAGTTCCAGCCCGGCTTCACGCATTGGGGTTCGTTTGCGGAATACGTGGCGATCGATTATGCCGACACCAACCTCGTGCACCTTCCCGAGAGCATCGACGATGCGACGGCGGCAAGCCTCGGCTGCCGCTTTGCGACGTCGTTTCGCGCCGTTGCCGACCAGGCGCGCACCGGTCCCGGCGAATGGATCGCCGTTCACGGCTGCGGGGGCGTCGGCCTATCGGCGATCATGATCGCAACGGCGCTTGGCGCCAACGCCATCGGTATCGATCTCTCCGACGAGAAGCTCGCCTTCGCGCGCGAGTGCGGCGCGGTGGCCACGATCAATGCGAAGAGCGTCGCCGATGTGGCGGAAGCGGTTCGCGAGATCACCAAGGGTGGCGCGCATGTCTCGATCGACGCGCTCGGCCACCCCGTCACCTGCTTCAACTCGATCAAGAACCTGCGCCGGCGCGGGCGGCATGTGCAGGTCGGCCTCATGGTCGGCGAATATGCGACACCGCAGATCCCGATGGCGCAGGTGATCGGCCACGAGCTGGAGATCTACGGCAGCCACGGCATGCAGGCCTGGCGCTACGATGCGATGCTGTCGATGCTGACGTCAGGCAAGATCGCGCCACAGAAGCTAATCGGCCGGCGCATCACGCTTCAAGAGGCGATCCCGGGCTTGATGACGCTGGATCAGGCCGAAGGAGTCGGGATCAGTGTCATCACGCAGTTCTGACGGCTCGACCGCAACCGACTTCAATCAAAACGAGTGCTGCAGTTTGTAGCGTTACTGTGGTTGCGATTCATATTGCAGCGCTGCAGGCCATCGCGGCGTCCATCGCCAAGGACAATGCAAAGGCTTCGGGGGAAGTCGCCAAACGCATTCTGGCGGCGCAGAGCGAGGGCCAGGAGAGTGCTGCAGCCTTAAACGGTAGGCGCCAATGCGGTGCCGGTAACCTGTCCTTGCTTCACGCTCGCCAAATTGAGGGCCAGCGTGACATCGTTGATGATCCCCAGGCGCGCCTCGATCACTGCAATTTTCTCGGGCGTATCGGCATTGAGTGCTTCGATGTCGATGAACAGCTGCTCGCAGCCCCCAGGTGTGACGGTCCCGAACATCTGGCCCGGCTCGTCGCTGATATTCCGCCAGCTGTGCTGGACATGCGGCCGCTCTCGGACGAAGAGAGCCGCAAAGGGGCGATACGCCGCACCGTCTTGATGCCGACAGGATCATTGCCCATATGCCGGCCGACGCTGAAAACGCCAACCACGACGGACTTGAAGCCAGTTGCCATTGACCTTGGAAAGGTCTAACGGGCTCGCCGCCAAGAAAAAGAAAAGCGAGACATGATGTCCAACTCATTTGTAAAAGCGCCTGCCCAGGCGAGCGCGAAGGTGTTCTTCGTGCTGGGCGATCGGATCGAGCGACGGGCTCGTCTGCAAGGAGCCTGGCTCAACATCTTCGACATTACCGTGCCGGCGGGCAGCCGGACGCCGCTGCACCGCCACGCCAGTCCCGAGGTCTTCAGGATCATCGAGGGTCGGCTGACGATCCGCCGCGCGACGGAGAACGGCATCGACGAGTTCGAGGCGACGACCGGCGACATCGTCCGCATCGAGGCGAACCAGCCCCACGCCTACTCCAATCCCGGCCCTCAGCCCGCCGTCTTCTCGGCTATCGTCGCCAGCGACATGGTGGAATTCCTAGAGGCAGCTGGCTCGAAGGAACCGCCGGAGGCGGCGCCGTCAGCGGAAACGCTGGACCGCATGAATGCCGCAGCCAACGCCCATGGGATCACCATATTGGCGGCCTGAGTCCTTTTGGTCTCCGCCCGAGACTATAGCTCGGGCGAGCCTCACCCGCTCCCTTAATAAATACTGTCATACAAAAACGATGGGCGATTTCGTACGCGGCCTCTTGCGTTCGCCGCCGTTCGTCGACTGTATTTGAGCTCGACGCCGACCGGTCGCGACGTAGGCGCGATGCGAGCGCGCACCCTGGAAGCTAATTTGTAAGGGAGGTGACATGAAAGAGGTCGCCTCCGGAGAGAACGGATCACTGCGAATGATTGAGGGACAGTCACACTTCCGGCCTTTCGGCTTATCCTGTTGGGGTTTTGCGGATCTCAACAAGGGAGTTGGAAGCATGACTGCCTCTTATGATTATCATATCGGCGTCGACTATCACAAATCCTACAGCCACCTGGTGGTCCAGGAGAGCGGTGGCAAGACGCTGCGCTCCGGCCGCGTGAAGAACGACCGCCAGTCGCTTGGCGGGTTTCTCGAACGCTACCGTCAGAACTCGCATGCGGTTGTCGAGGCGACCCGCAACTGGATGGTGATCTACGACTGGCTCGACGACATT
>NZ_KB897884.1:0-10952 GCF_000377185.1 Rhizobium sp. 42MFCr.1 | reverse complement strand
GGCGGCGGCCGGCGCCTCGATCGTTGCCGTTGGCCGCTCATCGATGGACGAAACCGAGGCTGCGGTTCGCGAGATCGGTGCTGGCTTTCACGCCATCAAGGCCGATCTTGGATCGATCGAACCGACAAAGGCAATCGTCGACGAAACGGTAGCGACCTTTGGCAAGCTCGACATCCTGGTCAACAATGCCGGCATCATCCGCCGCGCCGACGCCATCGACTTCACGGAGGCCGATTGGGATGCGGTCATGGACATCAACCTGAAGAGCGTCTTCTTTCTGTCGCAGGCTGCCGCCCGGCATATGCTCGCGAGTGGCAGGGGCAAGATCATCAATATCGCCTCGCTATTGTCCTTCCAGGGCGGTATCCGCATTCCCTCCTACACGGCCTCGAAGAGCGGCCTTGCCGGACTGACGCGTCTCTTGGCCTGCGAATGGGCGGGCAAGGGTATCAACGTCAATGCCATTGCTCCGGGCTATTTCGTGACCAACAACACGACCGCGCTTCGCGAGGATCGTGAGCGCAGCGCCGGCATCCTTGCCCGCATCCCGGCCGGCCATTGGGGCGATCCCGCGCAACTCGGTGGCGCAGCCGTGTTCCTGGCATCTCAGGCGTCCGACTATGTCCACGGCATCGTCTTGCCTGTCGATGGCGGATGGCTTGCAAGATGACCGCACGACGTCCTTCGTGCAACTCACTGATCGGAGCGCTACGAGCGCGTCGATACGGACCTTCAAAGGTGCTCGAAAATTAGGGATCGCGGAGTTCCTTCCGATCGCTCGGTATAGTGGCGCCGATGCCGTCGAAGCCAGCGCGCCCGTTGACCGTAAGGTTGAAGCTGGTGGAAACGGCTGCGGTTTGATCGTCGGAGACCAATTCAGTTGCGAGAGTAATTCTATAGCTCCGACAACTCGAAAGCGTGTTAACTTCGCCCAATTGCAGTGATCCGAAGTTTCCGAGGAAGCCAACTTGCGGCGAAATGGAATTTTAGCGATTGCGTTCGGGCTGGCAATTTGCGCCGGAGCATTACCGCTATTGGCGGCCTTTTATATTTCTCGGGAACGCGCATTCGCACTGGAGCGCCAACACTTGGCCGATTACGCCGACTGGACGCTGCAGCGCGGTGACCTGAATATTTCCCGGGCTCGTGCAGCGTTGGACCTGCTCGCCTCTGAGCAGCGACAGACCTGCTCGCCTGATGACATCGCCCGCTTGCAGGAGTTGACGACGGATGCCCTCTCGGTGGAGGAAATCGCCATAACGAGCAGTGGGCGCGTGATCTGCAACACCTGGGGACTTGTTCGCAATGAGATGCGGCTCACTGAAAAGAGCATCCCACTGTCGGACGGATATTCCTTGCGTCTGAATGGAGGAGGCATCTCGACGCCCTCAAATGGCATGGTTGTTGTCAGCCACGGTGACTATCACGCACTGCTGAAGCGGGCACGACTGGTCGATGTCCTTCACGACACACCCATGCTGCTGGGTATTGCATCCCTGGACGGACAACCGATCGCTCTTTCTGGCGATGCCGACCCGGAACTTGTCTCGCGGCTGGTCAAAGAAGAAACCAGCGGCTTTAACGAAAGCGAAGTCTTTGCCTCCCGTCGAGGCAAGGATTTTGCCGCGTTTGCAATTTCCAACCGGAGCGTCGCCGACTGGCGTACCGACAGCGAACTCTGGAAGATGGTCCCGATCGGCGTCGGAATATCACTTGCCCTGATCGCTCTGATCGTTTGGGTATCGCGCCAGCGATTGTCACTCGCAGGCGAGCTTGCGACGGGTCTTCACAAGAAAGAGCTTCTCGCGCATTATCAACCAATCATCGAACTATCGAGTGGTCGATGCATCGGTGCTGAAGCCTTGGTACGGTGGCAAAAGCCCGATGGCACGTGGGTCAGACCAGACCTCTTCGTTCCTTTCGCAGAACAGAACGGAATGATCGGTCAAGTCACGGCGATCATGATCCAAAACGTTATCTTGAACATGAAAACGGCGCTCGCCGAGCATCGCGACATGCATATTGCGATCAACATATCGCCGCAGGACCTGGAAAGCGGTCAGTTCCTGACATTGATCACCGACGAGATTCATGCGGCTGACGTGCAAGCGTCGCAGGTCTGGCTGGAGGTGACGGAGCGCGGCTTCATTCACGCCGACATTGCCCGGACCACCCTGGCGAAAGCGCGCGACGCCGGCCATGTGATCGCGATCGATGATTTCGGGACGGGATACTCCAGTCTGTCATTGCTCGAGAGCTTGCCCATCACGGTACTCAAAATTGACAAGTCCTTCGTCGATGCTATCGGTCGGAATGCCGCGACAAGCCTGGTTACACCTCATATCATCGAGATGGCCCATAGCCTGAAACTCAAGATGGTCGCGGAAGGTATCGAAACAGCTGAACAGGAAACGATCCTGCGTCAGTCCGGCGTTCAGTTCGGGCAAGGTTGGCTATACTCGAAAGCCCTCCCGTTCGAAGAATTCATTACATTCTATGAAAAGCGCAACGCCGGGCAAAAAACGGTGAGGAGATAAGTCACATGCGGCCGAGCGCACTTCGGCAGTAGATATCTCGCAGGCTGGAAAACAAAATCTGCGTATTTGAGTGCCGACGGCGCGCGCCGACCGCGGCCAGTGATGCAGTCATCAACAACGGCGGCGCCGCGCAGGTCACGGGCAGCGACACAAATTATGCTTGGATAGAAACGTCATTTTATGTTTGTTGATATCAGTGTCATCAATCATGGTTAGGTGATTTCGATGCCGGCAATTACTAATTCACAATATTTCTGATGAAACACATCGCGGCCCACGCGTACGCGCGGCTCATCACGGACGCAGCACCGAGGCCGAAATTCGTGACATTATCGAGGCGGCGGTTCGCCCTTCTGAACGCATTAAGCTGGGCTCGCTATTAGCGGGCATTGGGCGCGACGCACCTCTCCAATTTGGACGTCGAAGCTCTGCAGCAGAATCGCGATGAGACACCTGCAGAACCGATGACTTTCGAATGATCCTGCTTGACACCAATGTGATATCGGAGCCTTGGAAGCCAGTTCCTGACCAGAGCGTGATCGCTTGGTTGGATGCACAAGCAATTGAAACGCTTTTCTTTTTGCCGTAACGTTCGCTGAACTTCGTTTCGGTATCGCAGCCCCCGGGCAAACGGCAAACCATTCTTCACGATCCTCTCGAAGGTGAAGTGCTCCCGCATTTTTCCGCGCGTATGCTCCCCTTCGATCTCGCAACGTCGCAGTTTACTCGGAACTGATGGTGCGCGCTCGAGTATCCGGAAAGGCTATCGCTAAGGCGGATCGATATATTGCAGCCACAGCAGCGGCCAACGGCCTTTCGGTTACAACACGCGATACAAGCACCTTCGAAGCCGTTGGATTGAAAGTTATTAATCCATGGCTTCGATAGAGATGCCGTAGCCTCGGGGGAACCCGTTCTATTCCCTTTAAGACCAAGATGCCTCGGGCAATAACAGCTTTGCGCCCCGATCTCAGCCGTTCAGACACTATGGTCAGTGTCCCAAAAGCCGCCATCGAGCTGAGCGCCATAAAACTCAAAGACGACAGCAACGCCAGCCATGCGGGCATGTCGATGGCGGCAGGTGTCACCCGGCACTGCCGGGTGACAGATCGTCCGGCCGACGTTGGGTGAAGGCCGCGGTCCGGTCGATGTCGTCAAGACCTGATGAACGCGAGCAGGTCGGGGTTGAGGACATCTGCATGTGTGGTCAGCATGCCATGGGGGTAGCCAGGATAGGTCTTCAGCGACCCGTTCTTGAGCAGGTCGACCGCACGCGGCACGGAACTTGCAAAGGGGACGACTTGATCGGCCTCACCATGCATCACCAACACCGGCACGGTGATCTTCTTGAGGTCTTCGGTATAATCTTCCAGCCAAGAGTCGACAGTCGCGTAGTGAGCCAGGGCACCACCGGCCATGCCCTGGCGCCACCAGTTCGCAATGATCGCCTCCGAAGGCTCGGCTCCGTCGAGATTGTAACCGTAGAACGGGTTCTCAGGGACGAACCGGAAGAACTGCGACCGATTGCCCAGCACGCCCGCGCGGATCGCTTCAAACCACTCCGGCGGCTGACCGGACGGGTTTTCCTCGCTCCGGTACATGTTCGGGGTCAGGGAGGCGACCAGTACCGCCTTCGCGACGCGTTCCGGGTGGCGGGCGACATAGCGAGCCACCTCACCGCCACCTGTGGAGTGGCCGATGTGGATCGCGTCACGCAGGTTGAGGTGCTCGGTCAGGGCCGCGAGGTCGGCAACCCAGTGGTCCATGTCGTTGCCGGTGCCGGGCTGGTCGGACCGGCCGTGGCCGCGCCGGTCGTGGGCGATCACCCGGTAGCCCTGGCGAAGGAAGAAGGTCATCTGGGCGTCCCAGTCATCAGCCGACAGCGGCCAGCCGTGGCTGAAAACGATCGGCTGGCCTGAGCCCCAGTCCTTGTAGAAGATGTTTACGCCGTCCGTGGTCGTGATTGTAGGCATCGTGTCGCTCCATTTGCCCTGTTAAACATTCCTTTTTGGACACAGTTGATTGCGAAATACCTCCGGTGAGGCGCGTTCGATTATATCCGAAAATTGCGACGTTAATTAAATCTCCTTCTATCAAAGACAAATACCTTGTACGTTCGAGCTATGCCTTAAAGGTATAGCGAGGACCCGATGGAACTGAGGCATTTGCGCTATTTTGTTGCTGTTGCCGAGGAGGGAAGCTTACTGACCGCAGCCGAGCGGCGGCTACACACCTCCCAGCCCTCACTCAGCAGGCAAATTCGCGATCTGGAAACCGAAATCGGTGTAAAACTGCTGGAACGGCAGCCGCGCGGCGTGACGCTTACCGCCGCCGGTAAAGTGTTTCTTGATCACGCGCGGCTGGCGTTATTGCAAGTCGAGGCGGCTGCGGAAGGGGCTCGGCGGGCAGAACGACCGGAAAAGCAGTCGTTCGTTATCGGTTTTCTCGCAGGACAAGAGGTCGTGTGGCTACCGCATGCATTGCGCATTATTCGTGAGGAAGCGCCGGAGGTTGAAATCATACTGTCCAGTCAGTCTTCCCCGGACCTTGCTCTGGCACTGATGCGTGGCAAGCTGGACGTCGCTTTCCTTCGCCCCGAGACGCAGAGTGTTGGTGTGTCCTTCAAGTTTTTAGCCAAGGAGCCACTGATCGCCGTACTGCCGGCGGACCATCGCTTGACGTCGCGCAAAAAGATCCGGCCGCAGGACCTTGCCCGCGAAACTTACGTCAGTTCGGCCAGAATTTCTCCCGTATTGCAATCCGTGATCCAAGACTACGCGTCGAACGTCGGGATCACCCTCAAGGCAGAGTACGAGGGTGACGGCCTACCTTCAGCAATGTCGCTCGTCGTGTCTACCGGTGGAATAACGCTTATTCCGCTTTATGCGCAAAATATGCTGACGCCAAATGTCGTCGCTAGAGCGCTAGAGGGTGTGCCTCCGACAATTGATCTCACCTTAGGATACAACGATTCAAATTCCTCACCTTTGCTCCGCCGATTTTTGTCTCGTTCTGATGAATTAGTCGCCAACGTACAAAATCAGAGCATCATCCGCTATGCCGAGGTTCCATAGCAGAGATCAAGCTCATGCGATTTCTTCTTCTTGGCGTGCTCGCGAATTTTTGGCCGAACGTTCCGGCCATTCGGGAGGGCCCGCCCTGAGCAAGCTTTAGCGCAAATGCTCTGCATCGGCCGGGCCCTTGAGCTCGTCTGCGATCCATGTGAGCGAAGCTCCATGCGGGTCGGTCCAGGCTACAGGAGAGCGGTTCACAGATAGGAGGAAGCGCCCGGGTGGCCAGCTTGTTCCTGCTCGCGTGGCGATGGACGGGAATGCGCGGGGGAACTCGTTCGATACCCAATACGGAGCGAGACGCATCGCCTGTTCGGCGAAAGCCTCTCTGTCTGCGAGGTCGGAGATGTAGTCGAGAACGGCCGTGTGAAAGACGACAAGGGTGGCGTCCTTTGGAGCTTCGCTGCAGAGCCGAACGAACTCGCTCCCGCGCAGGTCACCCTTCACGATCCGTGGCTTGACCGTGGCGGCGATTTTCACGGCGGCCTGCAGATTGGCAAGCCGTTCCGTCTGCTCTGGCCAGACCAGCGTCTCAAGCCATGCGACTTGCGCAGGATCTGACGCATCGATCGGACTCAGGTCCAACCCCGCCCGCCAGACGACATGTGGTGCGGCCGTCGGCAATGGGGTCATCTCGCTGGCGGAGCAACGGAACACGGGCGGCTCCAAGGCCATCACGGGTGCGCGGATCGCCTTGTGGCCGTAGTCGTAGCCATAGAGGTCGGGCATGAGGCAGAGCCCTGCGGAGGTCCCGACTTCGAGGAGCGCCAGCGGCTGTGGCAATCGCGCCAGGACGGGGAGTAGCGAAGCGCACCTTCCTGGTTCGTTGGTTTGTGTCGAACGCTCGAGCATCAGCGAACGAACAGCGTCGGGATGGGCCAGGAGCACCCGTCGGAACTCGGTCCAGCCCGTCGGCGTGCCGAACAGGTGACGCACCGCCGCAAGCAGAAGGTTCGGTTGCCTTTTCATGTCCGGGAGAGTCGATAGGAAGCCGAGGGTCTCCCGGTCCCCAGCAACCGCACGAGCTAACGCCTCGTAGAGCGGCGAACGGCCGAGGGCTTCTGCATCGGCGAAGCGAACATACCAGGCTGAGATCTCCGCCAAGCCCTCCTCGTCCATGTCCGCTGACCCTCGATTTCGACGTTTGGCACAGTACACGGTCTTAGGATCTAATTGCAGGCAAATATGGACTTCGGATGCGCAAGGCAAAGGCCCGCCGGCTAAAAGATCGCCGATGCAAAAACTCCAGGTTCTTCGAAAAGGAGGTTTCCTACCTGATGTGATCGCCAGACTTGCTGCGCAGTTGGCGGGACGACTCAAGTCGGCGGCAGGCGAATTTTTGCAGGCTGTAGTGGCAACTGCTTCTAATCCTGCGGACACTCAGACGGCGATCGCGGTCGGAGACCGAAGTTACGGCAACGGCGACCGCTCGGATGGTGTCGCCGAGGATAAGTGCGCGACAACCGTTCAACACGCGTAACGCTCGGTCATCGAGGACGGTGTGGGTGCATAATTGGATTTAGAAGAGGACAACGTTCTTTCCGAATTCGAAGCGCTCGTCCGCCAAGCACGACAACTTGAAAGAAAGCAGCAACTCGAGGCTCAGAGCCATGGTGCTGGACGCATCTTATGAAGCATCCGTAAATCGGTAGTTCACTCTCGAGTAAATCTGTTCAAATCCGGTTGCGATGAGATTCGCGTGAGAGATGTTCGGCTCTTGGGCCGACGGCTGGGCGGTTTCGACGACGAATGTCTGGACGCCCTGACGGGCGCCATGATTTAGACGCGCAGCAATAAGAGCCTTCTGCGCGCCGCGATTACGAAACTCGGGAACTGTCGCGCCGCCGCCGAGCCATGCAAAGTTGCCTGACGCGTACATCGCACCTGTCGCTATCGGCTTGCCGCCTAGCTCAGCGAAAAAGCAAGTCCAACCTTCTTTCCCGACGATTGCAGACCAGAGCGGTATCAGCTCTACTGGAAAGTTAAATCCGGCACACATCATCGAACCGAAAATTTCGGCTTCGTCTATATTTACCTCTCGGGTGGTGACTTCTCCAGCGTGGGCGAGCGGAGCGGCTGGAGCAGCTCGTCGCAGCTTTGCCCATCCGTTCCCCTCAGGAAACAGGCCTCGTGTCCTTATCCAATCGAGCACCTGAAGAGGAACGACGTCGGTGTTCATTTGCAAATAGCGGCGGCCTGTCTTTTTGGTCATCCATTCGTAGGCCTTTTCGACGTCATCGAGTGCGGCAAGACCAAGAATGCGGTTGAGACCAATTGCGGGCGCTGAGGGCAGCGATATTGCGCAACCTGCACCCAGCTGCATGCAACAAAACTCAGCCTCGTCCACGACCGTCTGCGGTGCGATCATGAACAGGTCAACAAATGCTCTCACCTCAATGATATCTTCTTCGGGCACAAGTTGGCGCGAGTTTATTAGACGATCCATGGCAGTGTCCTAGAAAATTTCGATAAGACAGCGAGGAGGCGCCGCGGTTAGGCCAGGCTGGGGACGAACGCCGGCTACTGCAACGGCAGCTATGTGAGGAAATTCACGATCGCAGCGGCGACTTCAAAGGCATGCGTCTCTAGTGCAAAATGCCCTGTATCGACGAAGCGAATCTCGGCATTCGGCAGGTCCCGTTTGAAGGCTTCTGCGCCGGCAGGTAGAAAGAATGGATCCTTGTCGCCCCAGATAGCCAAAAACTTCGGCTGGTTCTGGCGTAAATAGCGTTGGAACATCGGATATAGGGCGACATTGCTCGCGTAATCGAGTGCAATGTCGAGCTGGATTTCTTCAGCGTCCGGGCGCGCCATGAAGAAGGCATCGAGCGAATACCCGTCGGGAGACACCGTTGATAAGTCGGAAACGCCGTGTTCGTATTGCCAACGAATGGCGGGAGGTCTCATGATTTCCCGTAGTTCGTCCCGATTGGCCTCCGTCGGCTCGGACCAGTATCGCTTTATCGGGTTCCAGACGTCGCTCAACCCTTCTTCGTAGGCATTGCCATTTTGGGAGATAATCGCGGTCACCCGCTCGGGATACTCCATCGCGATGCGAAAGCCGATCGGTGCACCGATATCGAAAGCGTAGAGCGTAAATCGCTCGAAGCCCAAAACCTCAATGAACCTTTTTATGCAGTGGGCAAGATTGTCGAAGGTGTAGGCGAAATTTTCACGCGAGGGCGCCTGTGACTGACCGAACCCCGGTATATCCGGCGCGATCAAGTGGAACCGATCGGCGAGCAGTGGCATGAGATCACGAAACATGTGGCTTGAAGACGGAAAACCGTGCAGCAACAGCAGGATCGGTTTTGTTGGCTCCCCGGCTTGCCGATAGAACATCTCGCAACCGTCGATATTGATGCGGTGGTAGGTCGAACGCCTCATCTTGTCCTCGCTTTAAAAGCTAAAATCGCTGAGGCAGGGGTGTTCATCCGGTCGCCGGCCAAGCGGCCAGTGGAAGCGTCGATCCGCGGCAAGGATCGGCAAATCGTTGATGCAAGCGAAGCGTTTTTGCATGAGCCCATCGGCTCCGAACTCCCAATTTTCGTTCCCGTATGACCGAAACCAACTACCGCTGTCGTCATGCCATTCATAGGCAAAGCGAACCGCGATGCGATTGTCGGTAAAGGCCCAAAGCTCCTTGATCAGTCGATATTCGAGCTCGCGTTGCCATTTCCGGGTTAGAAAGCCAACGATCGCTTCGCGGCCGGTTACAAATTCCGAGCGGTTGCGCCACTGGCTGTCCTTGCTATAGGCCAGCGCTACCTTTTCGGGGTTGCTACTATTCCAGCCATCCTCGGCAAGTCGAACCTTTTCTGTTGCTGAAGCCGTTGAAAACGGAGGCAAAGGTGGTCTTGTGGCGTCCATTATTTTTCTCCCAAGGCGGCGGCGAGCCGGGCACGCAGCTCTGTATTTTCCGATTCCAGTTGACCCAAACGCTCGCGCAACGGTGTCACCGCTTTCTCCACCTCGCCTTCGGTGTAGCGGGGGGTGATGTGCTGAGGGCAATTCCAGTCGAAAGCCTCCAGGCGTAGCCGTAAAATCTGCTCGGCCCTCGCCCGGTAGCCAGCATCGAAAACAAGGTCGGTCAGTGCCGGGTCGGCATCGAGTGCCAGCGTCTCGACATGCATATAGATCTTGAGACGGGCGCGTCGCGGATAATCGACTAAAAACAGACAGGCCCGGTCGTTTGCGACAAAGTTGCCGGTGCTGATATATTGGCGGTTACCCCGGTAGTCGGCGAAAGCCAGCGTCTTGTTGTCGACGGCTTTGAGAAAGCCCTGCGGTCCACCGCGATGCTGAACATAGGGCCAGTTGGTTTCCGACACGGAGGCGATATAGAAGCTGTCTCGTGCCGCGATGAAGGCAAGTTCACTCTCGGTGAAACTATCAGACGCGCAATGGTGCTCGCCTAACCATATCTGATCAGCACCCATTTCAGCTTGGGCCTGCCGCACATTCGGAGTGATTGCAACTTCCAAAAAATGGTAAGGCATGGGTGCTCCCAAATTCGAAATATAGTATCCGCTATTCAGCGGTGCGACCTCGATTTGGCGGAGCTTCGGTCACACCGCCGGCGACCATGGCTAGTCACTTCTTGGCGACGTTGCGATCCAGGAAGTCGTTGATAAGGGGAGCAGCGACATCCAGCTTTTCTTCGAGCAAAAAATGACCTGAGTTCAGGATATGGATTTCTGCATCCGGTAGATCCTTGAGGTAAGGATGAGCGCCTGCCTCGGGAAAGATAAAATCGTTCTTGCCCCAGACGATGAGCGTGGGTGGCTTGCGCTCACGAAAGAAACGTTGGAAGTCAGGATATAGCGGCACGTTGGTTCGGTAATCGTACAGCATATCGAGCTGGATGTCCTTGTTCCCAGGGCGATCCAGAAGGGCTTGGTCGTGAACCCAGTTGTCCGGGCTAATGCGCGACACGTCTTCCATGCCGTCGGTGTACTGGAACTTGGTGGTTTCGAGCGTGAGCAAGCCGGAGAGCGCTTCGCGGCTCTTTGCTGATCCATCGGACCAGTAGGTCTTGATGGGATCCCAGAATTCCTTCAGTCCTTCATCATAGGCATTGCCGTTCTGGATGATCAGGCCGCTGACCCGTTCCGGATGCTTCAGCGCCAGGCGATAGCCGACTGGCGCGCCATAATCCATGACGTACATCGCGTAGCTCTTGGCTTCCAGACGAACCATCAGCTTGTCGACGATGTCGACGGTCGCGGCAAACGTATAGGCATACGTACTGCGATCGGGAGTGGCGCTTTGCCCGTAGCCCGGATAATCCGGCGCGACGACATGGTACCGGTCTGCAAGAAGCGGAATCAGATTCCGGAACATA
>NZ_KB897883.1:0-11748 GCF_000377185.1 Rhizobium sp. 42MFCr.1 | reverse complement strand
GATCTGGCGGATGCGACTGCCGCCGGCTGCCCGCGTCAGTTCGGTGGTCAGGTCGATGTCGCTCAGGATCCGCACACAGCGATCGTAAAAGGTTTCCCCTGCCCTGGTCAGCTCCACCCTTCTGGTCGAGCGGATGAACAGCGGGCAGCCAAGCTCCCTTTCCAGCGACATCACATGATTGCTTAAGGCCGGCTGGGCAATGTGCATCCTGGCTGCCGCCCGGCCGAAGTGCAGTTCCTCGGCCACCGCTTTGAAATAGGAGAGTTGGCGTAATTCCATATCCGATTGTCTCCCTCAGATCAGAATGTTTCCAAATTTTGCGTACGTACTACATTTTGTTCTTATATCACTCCATATTGTTCGTGGCCAGAGGCGTGTCAGTGAGGAACAAAGTGTTCCTATGGAGACACTCGCTAGACGCTTGCAGGAGAGAGCCCGGCAACTAGGCATTTCGAACGCCGAAGCAGCGCGGCGAGCGGGGCTCGAAGAGCGCCGTTATGCACACTATGTTTCGGGTCGCCGCGAGCCCGATTTGGTCACGCTGGTGCGAATTGCTTCTGCCCTCGGCACTTCACCAAACTGGATGCTTGGCGTATCGACGATTGCTAGCGACCCGGAACTAGCAGACTTCATTGAACGCTTCACGAATGCTGCCAATGGAATGACAAAGCAAGAAATCGAGCTGTGCGTCATACAAGCGGAGGCGATTGTCGCCGCAAAGTCCCGTCGCTAGACCCACCATTTGTCTGGTCTTGAAGAGACTAGAACCGGCGGCGCCTCACGCAATGAGCTAAGTGCGTGATATGTTGAACTTCGAGGCTGAAGGCAATTTCTGGAACTCCTATGTGGGCTTGCCCAGCTCGCCAAGAATATCGCTGCCAACCTGACGAAACTGGATGATTTTGACGACCTGCTCGAGATGCAGCCATACTGATTGAAGAATCGCGACGGTCGCTGGTCGATGGCCACTGCGGCTGTGCAACCGACCCTCGAGTCAAAAACGGCGCCGAGGGTCAGCCAATGTGACATCCTAGTCGAACTATTCCCGTTCCAGACTTCGCGCGACTGCCAGCCCGCCCAGGACAGCGGTCGTAGCAAGCGCTGCAGCAAACAACGTTGCACCGATGGAGAGGCCAGCCTTGTCTATGACCAAGCCAATTGCGACCGGCATCAGACCTGCGGGGATGTAGCCTCCGATGTTGAGAACTGCGTTGGCCTCAGCACGATGATTTCCTAGCACGTGCAGCCCGATCAAGGTCAGCCCGCCAAGCTGCCCCAGCCCCTGGCCACAGCCCGCGAAAACCGCAGCGCCAACCAATGCGGCTGCGTTTGAGGATTGGACGGCAAGAGCGACCCCCGCCATCGCGAATACAGTTGCCGTAGCACCGGTCAGAAAGATCGCGCGTATGGAGAGTGGACGCGCGGCGAATTGAATTCCGGTCGCAGCCAGAAACATGACGCAAGCCATACCACCGGCAATCAGCGGGCTCGTGACTCCGAGCAAGCGCGACAAAAGCGATGGGCCGAGTGCGAGGACGAAAGAGGTGGACGTGATACCCGGTCCGAACACGGCGACGCCAAAGAGGAGATGGCGGCGATTGCCCCGCGGCAAGCTGGGCGGATGCAGGCGCCATGATTGATCCGTACGACTGTCGCGGTGCTTCTGTGGCAACAGGAGCAAGACGAATACCGCCGTCAGGAGAATGACCAGCTCAGAGAGGAAGATTGGCACGACCGGTTCTGCAATCGATGACGCGATAGCACCTGCCAGCAGGGGGCCAAGTCCGGCACCTAGCACCATCGAGACAGATGCGATCAGCGAAGCTTGCCGCTTCCGTTCCGGACCGCCCAGATCGACCACTGCCGCCATACCCGCTGAGACCACGACCCCGACCGCCATGCCAGACAGGAACCGCGCAACGATCAACGCAATGATCGAGTTGGCCTGCGCGAAGAGCAAGCTCGCCGCGATCGCCGCCATGAGCCCGGGCAATAACACCGGGCGCCGACCGAACCGGTCGGAGAGCTGGCCGGCCACCAACAGCGTCAGAAGCAAACCTAGAATATAGGCCGCGAAGATACCTGTCAGTGTGGCCGACGAAAACCCGATTGCCGCCTGCCATCGCACGTAGAGCGGGGTCGAAGAGTTCGAAAGAATGAAGACGGCGCTGACGATCCAGGCTGCCCCCACATCTGCCATGGCGGATTGGCTGCAGTTTCGGATGTAGGTTGACCGACCGGACATGAACTGACTGATGACATTGAAGGCTCCTATGCTAGTTCGAGTTTTCTCGTACTGGCATAGTTCGATTTAATTCGTACATAATAGTTCGACAAGAATCGTACTTTCGTGCTATGAGCGGTTTCATGACCAATTTGATTGCCCCCTCCGATCTACCACCGCCGCTGCCTGAACCGTCTGTCGAGAATCTTCGGCTTGAAACAGTTATGGGCGCGCTTGCCGATCCCTTGCGGCTCACCGTCATCCGCAAGCTGCTGATGGAATCGGAAGGATACGACCATGCCTGCGGATGGTTCGGGTTCGATCGACCGAAATCGTCGCTGACGCATCATTTCAAGGCTTTGCGCGAAGCCGGCCTAATCCATCAGAGGCAATACGGTCTCGAGCGACGCAGCCGGGTTAGAACGGAAGATCTCGACGCACGGTTTCCCGGCCTGCTAGACCTTGTGAGAGCGTGGCGCCCTGAATAGGCCGCTGTCTGGATTGCCAGTCAAAAGATGACGTGCCCCACTCGTAGCGGCGAGATGTAAGGGTTGTGGCTTGGATCGCTCAATCACCGCCGACGGTGGTCGAGCCGCGACGCCATCGGCAAACCGCCGCATCAGCGGCGACATATCAACAGAGTCCTAATGGGATGAGAGTAGGCACGCCTTGCTCAACAGTTCCATAGCACCGAAGCGGCGTACCTCCCGAAATTGACCTAAGCGATCGGGTGCGCGGCCAATATCTTGGTCAGTCTTTCATCGGGCAGATAATCGGCTACTCTGGCGCGGCCAACCACCGGCAGATTTCAATCCGCTTTAACTCGCCGGTCGATGTGGTCAGGTTCGAGAGCTTCTCGAACCTGCGCCGCCGATCAAAGCCACGATCAACGAACACCGCCACTCACGTCGGCATTTCTCAGATGGTGGACCACGGTTGATCGTTGAACTGGAGAAGGACACCTCTCCACCCGTCGAAAAGTGGGGCTGCCTGTCGCGGAATCCTAACTCGTGCGCCTGATGCGCAGCGATGGCCGTCCCTATCGCGTTCCTTGTTTACACGCTTTCCGCACGATGCACACCGAGCGCGGCCGAAAGACCCGCCGTGATTTTCTGCATCACGTTGGGCACGCTTCGGTCGACACCGTAAACGAAGCCAGGGAAGTCAAGCGGCTTCTGGTGCAGCCAGATCGCCTCGTGCTGATCCGGGGGCAGGAGTTGAGCCGGGTCGCCAACGGCAATCCAGCCGATCGGCACGGTCGTACCCGGCTCAAGGCGGGTGCGCAGGTGAACGATGCCGTTAATGCGAACTTCCGATCCACGGCCGATGTGAGCACCATGGAAAACCGCCGCGCCAGTGGCAACGAATACCTCATCGTTGATTTCGGCGCCAACCACATGGCTGTTGGGACCAACAACACAGTGATCTCCGAACGTGCAAGGATGACGGCCTGTGGCTCGGATCACTGCATTTTCCAACACAATGCAGTTGCGGCCGATGCGGATCGACCCGCCTGCCTCAGCAACAAGGCGGGCGCCATGCATGATGCGGCAGCCAGCACCGATGACGACATTACCACATACCGTAGCATCCGGAGCAACCCAAGCGTCGGTATCGATCGCCGGCGAATGTTCTGCATAAGAAATGATCATTCTTGATTTTCCTTTTTCTCAATCTCAGTCGCGCGGCAGGCGATCGGGCAGACCTCGGGGCCGCAAAGATCATGCTCGCAGAGGCGACATGTCGTCCGCGCAAAAGCGCGGGAAGTCGTCGCACCTGCAAGAATCGTATCCAGCATGGACGCAAAGCGCTGCCGCTCGTCCCGTTGCAGCGCCGACAGCAAGTCGTCGAGTGCAGCCAGCCGGAGAGCGTGCAACTCCTCCACCTGCGCATGGCCTGCCTGCGTCAATGTCAGTGGCGTGACGCGACCTTCCGGTTTGCCGCGTTCAATCAATGCCTGACGCTCCAGCCCGTCGATCAACCGCACGGCATTCGGTTGACTGACGCCGACAACCACGGCGAGTTCCGTCGTCGTCAGTCCCGGCTTGAAATGCAGCATCGATAGAACGGCCGCCGCGCTCGGCGAAAGCCCCGTCAACGACGCTTCCGTCCGGTCGCGGATCATGGCGCCGAGGGCACCGAGTTTGTTGGCTTCCAAATATTGCATAGCGTATGCATATATATTTTCAACCTCACGTCAAGGAGGGTCCGGGCCGAAACCTATGCCAAGGTCGAAGTGAAGCATGACCTTCATAAGGGCGAAAGCCAAATCCTCCGCTGAGCGAGCGGGAGGATCACGCGTTGCCGCTCAGCGAAAGAGGACGCGGTATCCGATCTGCTTTCAGGCTTTAGAAGAGGTGATAAGGCGTGGTCCCGGTCTGCGTGCTTCAAGAACGGAAGATCGACTTTCCGAGGAGCCCACTGATGACGTTTGGGAATATGCAAGGGCGGCGCAAATCGCCAACGACGATCAGCGATTGCGTACCGAAAGAGTGGCTCTCGATGTGGATTGGGGCAAACTTAACTGCTATCTCCCCCGCCCCGACGCCGACACAGAGCCTCATCCCGGTGTAATTTGTGGCTCATGACCAGTTAGGTCTGACACTGCACTTCGAGGACGTCACTAGGCGCTTGGCGCTTGAGGGTTTTGTGACATTGGCACCTGACTATGCGTTTTGGTGGAACCGCAGCCGAAGCCGGACCCGCCCTTGAAACCGTGGAAATGGAGACCAGGTCGGATATGGCTGCCGATACCCAGGTGGCCTTGGCCTGGCTGAAATCTAACGGCGCGAGCAACGGGAAGATTGGCGCAGTCGGTTTTGGATTTGGCGCGACGGCAATCGTAGTCATCAAAGGAACGGCTCTGAACTGGGCGGTCATTTTCTATGGGCACCCGCCTGGATGGCGGGTGACACTCGCCTGCACTCGACCCAATGCACTTCAGCCACGGCTATGCCGCGGCCCGGATCCGATTGTGGGATGTGATTGCGCCAACCTTGAAACGTCGGATGAGCTGCTCAAGGACGTTCGCCTCATCGGCAACGAATCCAATGGCGGCCGCAGATTCTTCGACCATTGTCGCATTTTTCTGGGTGTTTCGGTCGATATCGGAAATTGCATTGCCGATGCCGTTAAGCTCAGTGGACTGCTGGCGTGAACGTTCAACGATCTCGGCAATGTGCCCGCTGATGGCCGCAACATCTCCAGCAATTCCGTGAAGGGCCTGGCCTGTCTTGTCGACCAGTGCAACGCCGTGCTTGACGTGGTCGGCAGATGCGCTGATCAGCGTCTTGATTTCGCTGGCAGCGGAAGCAGAGCGCTGGGCCAACTCGCGGACTTCCTGGGCAACTACTGCGAAACCCTTGCCAGCCTCTCCTGCGCGCGCGGCCTCTACCCCGGCATTCAGCGCGAGAAGGTTTGTCTGGAATGCAATGTCGTCGATCACGCCTATAATTTGGCCGATCTCCTGCGAAGAGACTTCGATCTTGAGCATTGCGTCGACGGCGTGGGCAACGATAGCGCTCGAATCTTCGGCGCCGTCTTTCGCCTTGAGCACCATTGAACCGACAGTTTCCGCAAGTGTGCAGGTCTGGCGGACCGTTTCCACCGCATGGGAAAGAGATGCGGCGGTTTCGGATAGCGAGGCCGCCTGATTTTCCGTCCGCTGGGACAGATCGGAGTTGGCGTGGTTTATCTGCGCAGATCCATTGCGCACTGAATTTGCAACGTCGCCCACCTGCCTCAAAACAGCGTCCAGCTGTTCGACAGATTCGTTGAAGGCATGACGTAAGTCGTTCAAATCGCCTTCGAGCTCTTCCGCGATACGCACGGTCACATCGCCCTTGGACAGCTTGGAGAGCGCCGAGCGCAGGCAGGTAACAGCAAAGGTGACTGAATCATGTGCCTTGGCCCGCAACTCTTCCTGGGCCTCGCGCGCCGCTGCCGCTTTATTGTCAGCGTGCCGAGCCATTTCCGCCATTTCTGTCGCCTTACGGCCCGCCGCCTGAGCCTGCGCAACGGACCGCTCCGCTATCGCGAAGGCGGAGACCATGGCTGACGTGAGAGCGATCAGCGCGCCCGCCTGCAACACAAGAACGGCGGCATGGAGAACCACCCGATTGAAATACGACTCTCCAGGAAACACGGCGAGAGGAACGGCGACATAGAGAACGAGGTGATGCAACGCCACGAGCCCGGCAAATGCGACGATCGCGCGCCAATCGACCCACGCTGCGCAAATCGCCAACGCCGCGAAGAAATACATATGCAAGTCGATCTGCAGCGGCGAGCCTTCGAAGCCATAGACGAGAAAGCCTACGCTGATGGCCATGGCCATCGAGGTGACAATTCGGGTTGCTGGGGCCGAGCGGTCGCGCCACCATGTGAAGCTGGCCGTGATCGTTATGATTGCGGCAGCGATCACCGAAGGCAGGTCGAAACTTTCCGGTCTGACCAAATTTCTGACGGTTAGCGCGGCAAGGTTGATCCAGAGCAAACCAATAATTCCGAACGAGGCGCGCGTGCGCAGTTTTTCCAAAGCATCCATCTTAGGCTCCTGCCCGGCAGCCGACTGCCAGAATGTGATTGAGAACGAGAATGGCGCCGGCGCTACGCAGGCGTTCCGGAAACCCGGCTGTGTCCGAATAGGCGACAGCGAGCCAAGGGCGGGTACCAGCCAGGACAAAAGCTCCTCCTGCCTGGCCGACAACATCCATCATATGGGACGGAGGCAGACGCGGATCCGTCACCACCAGGACGAATGGCCCGCGCGGCAGCGAAAGTGCACCGAGGAATAAGCCAGCAAAGAGAAGGGCGTAGAGGGCGATCTGTCGCCAGCAAGATTTTTCGGCATGCGTCATTCAAGTAGTCATGTGTTCGCATCGGCGCTCGCTTCGCACTCGCGGTTAATGCCACACACCTGGCCCGCGCCGTTCCCTCAAATTAGCGATATATGGTTTACGACGCATTAAGCCGCTGCGTGATGCCCCGATGAGCGGCGTAAGGATCCTCAAGGTCCGGCATTCGCATCGAAACCGTTCCGCTCGGCCCTTCCCGATCACTCCAGGCTAGCTCCGCATTCCAGGGCCGGTGATCTGTGACCGATGTATCTACTGGTGGGGTAGCCGAAGAAGAGGGCTCCCGCTTGACGGTACGACGCTGGATAATGCTGTTGACGCCGCAGACCTGCTTCACGCCAAGGACCTCTTCCACCGGTGCAAGATCGACAATCGCGCACGAGCCGACATAACGAGACCAGAGCGACCATCATGGATCCTCTAAGGGACTCCAGGCCACACCGTAGGTGCCGTCAATCCAATCGGCATCGGTGTACCGCTGGTGGGCACAAGGTTCGATCAGGAAGAGCATTGTATGGCTCTGAAGGGGCGCTGGAAGGTGGTGGCAGTCTGATCGAGCTACCCTCCGGCAATAGACTTCGCCCAACAAGGGCCCTACTTCAAAGCTGAAGAGCAATCGACGAGAGCCTCATGGTCAAGCAAATAGCACTACTTTCTGCTATTCTTCTAAGCTGCACTTCTTCAGTGTTTGCGGTCGCCGCAGCTGATAGGGAAGCCGCGGAAAAGTTCTGCCGAGAACTTGACGTTGGCGCAGACGGAGTTTGCATTGTTGACCCCGACAAGAAGTTGATTTCTATCAAGCGTCGGGTTTATGGGGAAACCGAACTGCCGGATTGTGGCAAGATCGCCGACATGGGCAACAGCGTCTTTCCGACTAAGGGTGGCTGGACCCTGACGATTGAGGTGGATGCGGACGGTAGACGCCAATCAGCCTCTTGTGTCTTTGATTGACTTCATGGGATGTCGCATCTGACCGAACATCCTCACGAATATTGGACTCGACCAGACTTGAGCGGATACGAACCGCCACCCTCACATTGCAACTGGCGAGCAGCGAGCGTTTGACCGAGTACTACTAGAGCTTGGGCGGTTTAGGACACGCCAGATGGCGCAGTATGAGCAACCTGCGGAAGCCCGCGGGCTGGAGCCGGAGCAGCGATCAACTGCGGCACCAACCGGACGCATCGCACCGTGATCGAGCTTCTAGCCATTATGCCTCTCTGCGCCGCAGGCTGCCAACGATGGTGCTGATTTCTTCCTCCAGATGCCGCCTGTCGCTTGGCATTTAATCGGAGTCTTCCTCACTTTGTGTGATGATCATGAGCGGTAGCATGCGCACTCTGAAGAGCTCCGCGCCCGCTCTGCCGTACATCGCACGTTATCGTCCTCAGGCGGTTGATCTGGCCTTCCGCCTGGCCGTTGCTCCAGGGGAGTTTAACGGCGTTGCGGACGGCGCCGATGTCACGGTGGAAGACCCGCGCGAAAGGACGGGCTGTCTACCGATGACCTCTACGGCTTCTTGACGACGGATCCGAATGCGTTGGTGAAGCCGATCCACGAGAAGGCGATGCCGGTGCTGCTGCTCACGCCAGAGGAGACCGATATCTGGATGCGGGCCGTGCGAAGCCAACGCTATCAGGGCGAAGACCGTCACGATGAAAGTGAAATACGCTGACTTCGCGCAGATCACACGAGCCAGGACATGCGAAAGGCCTTTCCTATCGGCCGGAGAAATTGAAGAGACTATCGCCTTGCTGCTCAAGCCCATCTTCCCGCCGCCAAAGGGCATTCGATTGCTGGGCGTCACCCTGTCCTCGCTTGAGAGAGCAGATGACCTCCCGACAGACCAGTTGCTATTGACGCTCTGACCTGCCGACAAGACGATCAACGATGTTTCGGCGTCCGGTCGCTGACGAACAGCTCATGCAGACGAGTTGCCCGCTCATCCTTATCCTCTTTGTGGATAATGAACCGAGCAATGGTCATATTTCAGTTTCCTGATATCTTACCCGCATTGTGTAGGGAGTAGACGTTATGAAGAGTTTGGTTCCAGACGCATTTTACTGGGCGCGATCAGACAGGCACACCGGTGGCCGGACGACGATCGTGCAAGTGTCTACGATTTTTGGCGAGGATCCAGACTTCTGGACCTTGGCGTTAGTCGGCTCCGATCAGCATCACATGATAAGTGATTTCGAGATCATCGCGCTCGTTGAGCCGCTGGAAGGCTACTCGTTGCGGCAAGCCGCCGAGTAGCGGCGGCGATCGTGATCTCCGCCGGTGGCTTGGACCAGTTCTCGGCCGCAAAAGTGGCCCGACCTATCCACCGCAAAACCCCTGCCGCTCAAAAGAAAGCCCTCGCAGGAGAACGAGGGCCGCAATTTGATCCGTCACAAAGGGGGTGACGGTAAACGCACTCTTCTTTTGTGCATGCAGTTATATTTGAAACTGCTTAATAAATCGAAAGTGTTCCGCAGACCGCCAGCGCGCGCCCACCTGCCGCCCCAGCCTCCTCCCGCGCTTGCCATGTTCAAGCCGAGCTACATTTTACGCGAGATCGAGGTTCAATCAGGAGCCCCCATGAGTCCCGATCTGTTTGCTTTTCACTCAGGATAACTCAAGGCGTGAGCTATCGTGCCTGGACGCGCGATCAAGCGGTCCAGCTCGGACTAACGCGCTGGGTCAGGAACGAGGGCGATGGGTCTGTGTCCGCCCTTATCGTTGGAACGTAGAAGGCAGCGTCGGTAATGCTGGAGCGGTTCTGGGACGGACCATCCGGTTCGAGCGTCAGCGCCGTTGATCCGCAGGCGAACACTTTGGACCGAACTCCAGATCATTTCGTGATAACCCCTAACGAGATAGTGGAAGCCAGCTGTGTGCCTTGCTTGCTTGCGATTTCTCGTCGGTCTATGACTTCAGCTCCAAAAGCTGGCACTAGGAGAAGTTTGTGGCGAATGGCACTGTAAAGTTTTTCAATCAAGACAAGGGCTTCGGCTTCATCACGCCGGACAATGGCGGTCCGGATGTCTTCGTGCATATCTCTGCAGTACCGGGTGGATCGCTGCGTGACGGCCAGAATGTCAGCTACGACCTGGGTCAAGATCGTAAGACCGGAAAGTCCAAGGCCGAGAACGTCCGTCCGGCCTGATCGAGATCAATGATAAGAAGGGCTCGAAATCGTTCGGCCCTTCTTCGTTCGTCGATCGTGAAGAACTCGCTTTCAGGCAGGTTGTTGCGGCATCGGTCGGCTCTGGAACGTGAGGAGGAGTGCGGCGAACAGACACAAAAGTTGCCTGAACCATCGCAGCAGGAGGGAGAAGTTGTATCCGGCGGCGGCCAGAACGGCATTGACGGCATCCCCCTGTTCGCCAGCGAGATAATTCCGGTCCATTCTGTGTTCGCTCTTGAGGTGTCCAATGACGGGTTCGACCGCCGATCGTCGTCGCATCTGGCGCTTGATGGCGGGTGTGAGACGGCGCTTCTGGCCACTGGTGAAGACTCTCAGCTTGTGACTTTCGGGAGCATTATGGCCGCGGTATCCAGCATCGGCCAGAATGCGGGAGAGCTCGTTGCCAATCATCTTTTCCATATCCGGAATGACGGTCGCGAGCGTGTGGCCGTCGTACGGATTGCCGGGCAGCGCCGCTGCGTGCAGGGCGAACTGCCCGCCCTTTGAACGGTTCAGTGTTGTGGCCACGGACACCTTCACTCCGAACTCATAGGGCTTGTGCGCCTTGCCTTTACCAATGCACTCGACCTCGTCGGCATGCAGGCTGTAGATCTTGCGGCCACGCTGACGTTGCCGCTGCGCGATGACCGTTTTTGCCTGATAGAGCGACCATTTGAAGATCGCGTCGAGTTGTTCGTCGCCGGCGATCTGACGTTCGACGTCGCGAACGGTCCGGCCGAGATAGGTCTTCAACTTGCGCAGCGCCTTGCCGGCCCGTTTGAATTGCTTCGCATGAGCGTAGCGCTGGTGCTGGATCAGGGCGAATTTACCGACCCGAATATAGGTCTGGCGCAGATCAAGCCCCATTTTCTTCGCCAGCCGCACCAGCCGTTCGCGCGCCCGGTGAATAAGCTTGGCATCCGTCGGGAACATGACGTTCTTCGGTTGAACGGTCGTGTCCACGATCACCTGCCGCGTATCCTGCGGCTTCATCGCGCCTGTCTTGACGGCCACGGCCAGGCTCTCCTGCAAGAGCGCGCCGATCCGTTCCTCGCCCATGCGCTGCCGCCAGCGCGTCATCGAGGAGCGGTCGAACGATAGTTCGTGACGAAAGAACTCCTCGCCGCAGAGGTACTGAAAGTAGGGGTTCTCCACCCAGCGCTCGCACAGCGCCTCGTCCGACAGGTTGAACGTGTGCTTCAGAATGGCCAGCCCCGCCATCAGCCGCGTCGGCAATGGCGGCATGCCAGCTCCGTCCGAATAGACCGTCCCAAAGCGGGCTTCCAACACAGGCCAGTCAATAGCCTGCGCCAGACGCACAAGTTCGTGCTTCATGTTGATGATCTGGTCGAGCCGGGATCGGAATAAATCCTGTTCACCCGTTTGGCGCCGTTCGCGTGGTTTACCCATTCCTGGCTCTCCGATTCACCGCGATAAACCCAGTGAATCACGCTCCGCCAACCAGGGAAACCTCAAACTGATTTTGCAAGGAAACAGCC
>NZ_KB897882.1:0-12578 GCF_000377185.1 Rhizobium sp. 42MFCr.1 | reverse complement strand
GTTCTGCTTTTTTACGAACGAAAGTTCAGGCCCGCTAGGACCAACCGCTCTGCGCATCGTCACTGCGGTGTTGCAATCACCTCAATGGCAAACGAGGCCGGTGCATCATAACCGATGCACCGGCCTCGCAATGTATAAGCCCCGCTGTTGGCGGGGCTTGATGTCTCATGTGGCTCAGCTTGCCTTTGGTGGCGCGGTGGTCCGCGGTGCGCCCGGATTGTAGCCGCCGCCGATGGCGACGTTGAGGGCGACATAGTCCTTGGCCATCTGCTGGATGGCTGCAGCAAGACTTGCCTGGGCCAGCGACACCTGGCGCTGCGCATCGAGCACATCGAGCAGCGAAGACGCACCGTCCTTATAGCTGGCGGTCGACAGTTCCAGGGTTTCCTGCGTCGTCTTCACCTGGGCGCGCAGCGCTTCCACCGTCTGGGCGTCGCGGCGCACCGCCGAGAGCGCGTTCTCGACCTCTTCGACAGCGCTTAGCACCGTCGATTTCCAGGCGAGATACTGCGTCTTGGCATCGGACTTGGCGATGTCGACATTGGCGCGCAGGCGGCCGCCGTCGAAGATCGGCAGCGTCAGGGTCGGGCCGAAGGACCAGCTGGTCAAGCTGCCGCCCGAGACGCCGGCCACCTTGACATAGCTCGGCGAGATCGAACCCGACAGGGTGATCGTCGGGTAGAGCTGCGAGATGGCAACGCCGATATTGGCGGTAGCGGCGGCGAGATTCCGCTCGGCGACGCGAATGTCGGGCCGGTTGCGGATCAGGTCGGCCGGGACGCCGGAGGCAATGCCGCCGCGGAAGATCGGCTGCGGTGCGCCCTTCAGGAGCTCACCGAGCAGTGAGCCGGCCGGCTGGCCGAGCAGCGTGGCGATGTGGTGGGCGGCGACTCGGATATTGGTTTCCAGACCGGGGATTTCGGCCTGCGTCGACTGCACCAGTCCTTCGGCCTGGACGACGTCGAGGCGTGAGGCGGCGCCGGCTTCGAGCTGGAACTTGGTCAGCTCGTAGGTTTCCTGGCGCGACTTCAGGTTGGCGCGCGACAGTGCCAGGCGCTCCTGGAAGAAGCGCAGGTCGATGTAGGAGTTCACCAGATCCTGCAGGAGGGTGAGCTTGGCGACGTCGGCGCTGGAATAGGCGGCATCAAGGCTTGCCTGTGCGCTTTCCTTGGAGCGGCGATACTGGCCGAAGAGATCGAGTAGCCAGGAGACGTTGGCTTCGCCGGCGCTGATGTTGGTGGCGCCGCCTGAGACGCTCCGCTCACCCATCGTGCCGCTCGTGGTGTGGCTGGCACCGACCAGCAGGCTCGGCAACGAACCGGCGCCGGCCACGGTGACGCCGCCAGCTGCGGCGTTGATGCGTTCTAGGGCCTGCTGTACCGAGAGGTTCTGGTTTAGTCCCTCGCCGACCAGGCCGTTCAGCCTGGTGTCACGATAAGCCGTCCACCACGCTGCCGTCGAGACGTCGCCTATGTTCTTGGCGCCGCCCTCGCTGAACTTCGACGGAAGCGGCATCTCCGGAGGAACATGATCCGGGCCGCTGACACAGCCCGCGAGCAAAAGCAGAAGCGCCGGAGAGGCAAAGCGAAAAGATGCCATTAAAAATCTTCCTGTAACTCGACCAAATCTATTCTTGTCAGAAGCCTTCATGCTTCGCTATCGGCCGCGCTTCGCTCAAATGAGAAACACCATCCCGAAGCAGTCGGCGGCAATGTATCAACGAGTCTCCTCTTCTCACAGTGCATTTATATCACACTCACGCTTCATTTTTTTGCGTCCGCGAGAAGATCCGGCGGATGACAACGAAGAATGAGGGGACAAAGAAGATGCCGAGAGCCGTTGCTGCGAGCATGCCGCCGAGCACTCCGATGCCGATCGCGTTTTGCGCTGCAGAACCGGCGCCGGTTGCGATTGCAAGCGGTACGACGCCTAGAATGAAGGCAAGCGATGTCATGATGATGGGGCGTAGGCGCAGGCGCGCTGCCTCAAGTGTCGCCTCTAGCAGTCCCATTCCCGTTTCCATTCTGTCCTTCGCAAACTCCACGATCAGGATCGCGTTTTTCGCGGCAAGACCTATGGTCGTAAGCAGGCCGACCTTGAAGTAGACGTCGTTCGCCTGGCCGAAGAACGTTGCGGCAGTGAGGGCCCCGAGGACGCCGACCGGTACGGCCATGATGACGGAGAACGGGATCGACCAGCTTTCGTAAAGCGCTGCCAGGCAGAGGAAGACGACGAGGACGGAGATCGCGTAGAGCATCGGTGCTTGCGAACCCGACAAACGTTCCTGGTAGGAGATACCTTGCCAGGCGACGGTGTAACCGCCGCCCAGCTGCGCGGTCAAAGCTTCCATTTCATTCATCGCGTCACCCGAGCTTACGCCCGGTGGGGACGCGCCGTCGAGCGGGATGGCGCTTACTGCGTTGAAGCGGGCGAGCGTCGGGGCGCCCTTGACCCATTCTGTGCGGGTGAAGGCGGAGAAGGGCACCATCTCCCCGCTCGAGTTGCGGGCATACCAATGATCGAGATCGTCAGGCTGCATGCGGAATGGCGCATCACCCTGCACGTAGACCGGCTTGATCTCGCCGTTCAGCGTGAAGTCGTTGACGTCGCGGCCGGTAAAGATCACCGAGAGCATCGAATTGACCGCGGAAATATCGACGCCCATCGCGCCGATCTTCTCCTGGTCAATGACGATCTTCATCTGCGGCTCGACTTCCTTGTTGTTGCTGCGGAGGGCAACGACCTTGCCGCTGGTGTTGGCCATCTGGATCAGCCGCTTCGAGGCAGCATCCAGCGCATCGGTGCCATGACCGCCGGTGTCGACGAGATACATGGAGAAGCCGCTCGAGACACCGAGACCCTGGATCGCGGGCGGCAGCAGCGCGAAGACCTGCGCCTCGCGGAAGGTGAAGAAGGTCTTGAGCGCCCGCGTCACGACAGCCTGGGCATGCAGGTTTGGTTCCGTGCGTTCCGAGAAATCCTTGAGCTTGGTGAAAACGATGGCGCTGTTCTGGCCAGAGCCATTGAAGCCGAAACCAAGCGCGCCGAAGACGGACTGGACGGCATCCTTCTCGTTCTCGCGGTAGTATTTCTCGACCTTCTCGACGACAGCTTGCGTCTGCTGTGTCGTCGAACCCGGAGGGGTGGTGACGATGGTCAGCAGAACGCCCTGGTCTTCCTGAGGAAGGAACGAGCTTGGCAGGCGATTGAAGAGATAGGCGCAACCGACGCCGATAAGAAGGAAGACGAGCATGACGCGGATCGGCCGCTTCAGCAGGTAACTGATGGTCCTGACATAGCCGTTGGTGGAGCGCGTGAAGTTGCGGTTGAACCAGTCACCGATGCGGTGCTTCTTGTGCTCGCTTACAGGCTTTAGCATCGTCGCGCAGAGCGCTGGCGTCAGCACGATCGCGACGAGGGCAGAAAGCAGCATTGCCGAGACAATCGTCACGGAGAACTGGCGATAGATGATGCCGGTTGAACCGCCGAAGAAGGCCATTGGAATAAAGACGGCCGTG
This sequence comes from Rhizobium sp. 42MFCr.1, assembly GCF_000377185.1. Lineage (NCBI taxonomy): Bacteria > Pseudomonadati > Pseudomonadota > Alphaproteobacteria > Hyphomicrobiales > Rhizobiaceae > Rhizobium > Rhizobium sp. 42MFCr.1. The sequence goes on along the minus strand of NZ_KB897882.1, from coordinate 9,060 downwards.
AGGACGAGCGCGATACCAACGATCGCGCCGGTGATTTCGCCCATCGACTTCTCGGTCGCTTCGAGCGGCGACAGCTTCTCTTCCGTCATGATGCGTTCGACGTTCTCGACGACGACGATCGCGTCGTCGACGAGGAGGCCGATCGCCAGCACCATGGCAAACATTGTCAGCGTGTTGATCGAATATCCCGCCATGGCGAGAATGCCAAAGGTCCCGAGCAGAACCACCGGCACGGCGATCGTCGGAATAAGCGTTGCCCGAAGATTCTGCAGGAAGATCAGCAGCACGATGAACACGAGAACGATGGCTTCAATCAGCGTGTGCACGACCTTCTCGATCGACAGCTCGACGAACGGTGTTGTGTCGTACGGATAGGTGATTTCCACGCCTTCCGGCAGGCCGCGGCTGATGGTGTCGAGGGCAGAGCGTACGCGGGCGGCAGTATCGATGGCGTTGGCGCCGATGGCGAGGTTGACGGCAAAACCGCTCGATGGCTGACCGTTGTAACGGGAGGAGCCGCCATAGCTCTCCTGGCCGATCTCGATGCGTGCCACGTCGCTGAGGCGTACGGTGGAACCGTCCTTTTCGACCTTCAGAATGATGTGCTCGAAGTCGGAAACGGTAGTGAGCTGGCTCTGCGCCGTAATGGTCACGTTGAGCTGCTGGCCTTCAACTGATGGCTGGGCGCCAAGCGATCCAACGGAAACCTGGGTGTTCTGTGCTTCGATTGCGGAGGTCACGTCGCCTGTCGTCAATTGGTACTTCAGCAGCTTGTACGGATCGAGCCAGACGCGCATGGCGTAGCCGGAGCCGAAGATATTGATGCTGCCGACGCCTTCCAACCGCTGGATCTGATCTTCGATGGACGTCGACATGATGTTGCCGAGGTCGACGGAACTGCGCTTGCCGTCGGTCGAAACGAGCGAGCCGACGAGCAGGATGCTCGACGTCGAGCGGGTGACGCTGATGCCAGCGTCAATGACATCGCCCGGCAGCTTGGACTGCACGAGCTGGAGCTTGTTCTGGACCTGAACCTGCGCGATGTCGGGGTCGGCACTGGTGCCGAACGTCAGCGAGATGCTGGCAGAGCCGGTCGACGAGGTCGAGGTCATGTAAGTCAGGTCGTCGAGGCCGGTCATGCCGTCTTCGATGATGGTCGTCACCGATTTCTCGACCGTTTCGGCACTCGCTCCGCGATAGGTCGCGTTGATCCGCACCGTCGTCGGCGCGATATCGGGGTATTGCGAAATCGAGAGCGTAAAGATCGCGAGCAGGCCCGCGAGCATGATCGTAATCGCGATGACCCAAGCAAAGATCGGGCGTCGGATGAAAAACTTGGCCATTGGCTTACTGTTCCTGTGCGGCTCTGATCACGGTTCGTCGCGAATTACTTCGCGGCGGGCTTCTGCGCTTCACCGGATGCGGCCTGATCAGCGGGCACGACGATGCCCTTGTCATTGATTTTCATCGGCATTGGCTTGACGGGCATGCCTGCCGTAATCGACTGCAGGCCACTGACGATCAGCTGGTCGCCGTCCTTGATACCCTCGGTCACAAGCCAGGCGTTGTTCGAAGGAGATGCGTTTTCGAAGATGCGGGTTTCGACCTTGCCGTCGGCTGAGACGAACTGCGCGGTCAGCTCACCATTTGCATTTCGGCTGGTGGCAAGCTGCGGCAGCGCATAGCCTTGCTCCGCGCCGAGTTCCAGCGTCGCGCGGACATACATGCCGGGCAAGATGATGTGATCTGGATTCGGGAAGCGCACGCGGATGATAAACGTCCCGGTCGTCTCGCTGACGACGGACTTCGACATGTCGAGCGTGCCCTTCTGGTCATATTCCTTGCCGTTTTCGAGGATGAGGCGGAAGGCGGCATTGCCGGCGTTGCCCTTGACCTCGCCGCTGCGGATCGCGTCGCGAAGCCGCAGCAGGTTGGTGCTCGACTCCGTCAATAGAATGTAGACCGGGTCCAACTGGCGCACGGTGGTGAGCGCCGTCGTCTGGTTGGCCGCGACGACGTTGCCGACGTTGTATGCCGTCTGGTCGATAACGCCGTCAAACGGCGCAGTGATCTTCGTGTGGTCGACATCGATTTCGGCGGCAGTCAGCGCTGCCTTCGCGGATTCGACCTCGGCCTGCGCCTGCAGAAGGTTGGTGCGTGCGGTCTCAAGCTCGATCTGCGTCGCGCCCGAGCCGACTAGGCGCTGGTAACGATCGAAATTGCTTTGCGCGCTGGGAACGCTGGCTTCGGCCTTGGCAATGGCGGCGCGCGCTTGTGCAGCGGTTGCCAGGTAAGGTGCGTCTTCGATCTGATAGAGGACGTCGCCCTTCTTGACTTCGCCACCTTCCTTGAAGGGGATCTCGCGGATGATGCCGCTCACCTGCGGGCGAATGTCGGCGATCTGCGAAGCCTCGGCGCGGCCAGGCAGGATCGTGGTGACGGGGAAGGTGGCCTTCGTCAGGGATATCACGCCAACCGGCGCGGCTTGCTGGGCGGCGGCTGCACCCGCGGCCCCGGCCGCGCCCTGCTTGTTGCCGCTGTCGCTGCATGCGGCGAGGACGCCGCCGATCGCGAGGGCGGAGGAAACGAGGAAAATGCGCCGTATCATAATGAATTCCTTGTGCGGTGGCGTCCGAACCAGTGACCTTCTTCAACAAGCAAGGCCGATCGTCGATCCAGAATCAAATGCCACTGATCCGAATTTAAGAAAGACTTTACGAAGTGACGTAAGTTATGAATCGTCACTTAGCAAGCGCTATTTTGCAGTGCGGCATCCACGAAAATGACGATCTGCTTTGCGCGCTGGACAAGTGTGTCCTTATCATCACGGGCGATCAGAACGGGATGCAGGACACTCGCCAGGACATCGGCAACGGTGTTGGCGGCATCTGCGGCGCTACTGCAGTGATAGCGACCTTCGGCGACACCTGCTCGTATGATTTCATCCAGTTTCCGGACGATGCGCTCCCTATATCGATTGCCGGCCTCGAGCTTGGCCTGCACCGTCATCAGGACCATTTCAAAGATGTAGGGGTTCTGCTGAATGTCCTGCAGGTGGCTGTCCAGCAGGCGCAAGACAAAGCGCAGCAACCGCTCATTCGGCGGTAGCTCATCGTCAAAGGTCGCGAAGCGGTCAGCTACATCGCCCAGATGGCGTTCAGCGATGGCATCGACGAGGGCAGCTTTCGAGCGGAAATGCTTGAAGACGTTGGCAGGCGACATTCCAAGCGCGGCAGCAATGTCGGCGATCGAAACGGCGACAAAGCCGCGTTGCCGGAACAACAATTCCGCCATGGACAGAATGTCTTCACGAGTCTCTTCGGCCTTACGTCTTGGCCTGCGTGCCATCCATTCCCCTGCCGGCACGAGGCCGGCCCCCAGTTTTCCAGATGCTAGCGCTAAGGACGGAAAGCCTGCAAGCTAATGTTGCAGGCTTTCTATGGCGCGACTTTAAGAGAAGTAGACGGACAGATTCTTGCGGACGCGCTCGACCGGCGTCGCGCCGCTGTCGTCGGGAACGAAGCGTTGCGCCGTGATGCTCTCGTAGGCCTTGATGTAGACCTCGGAGGTCTGCTGGATCAGTTCGACGGGAATTTCCGGGATTTCGTCCTTGTAAGGATCACAACGCTCCGCGACCCAGGCGCGAACGAAGTCCTTGTCGAAGCTTGTCGGGCGCGCGCCTGCCTCGAAACTTGACTGGTAGCTGTCGGCAAGCCAGTAGCGGCTGCTGTCGGGTGTGTGGATTTCGTCCGCGAGAATGATGTTGCCGTTCTCGTCCGTGCCGAACTCATATTTGGTGTCGACAAGGATGAGCCCGCGCTTGGCCGCAAGTTCCTGGCCGCGGGCAAAGAGAGCCAGCGCGTAACGCGAGAGCGTTTCCCATTGTTCCTTGGTCAAGAGCCCGCGCTCGACGATCTCGGCAGGCGTCAACGGTTCGTCGTGGCCGCCATCGAATTCCTTGCTGGTCGGCGTGATGACTGGGGTCGGGAGTTTCTGGTTGTCGCGCATGCCGTCCGGCAGTCGCATGCCGTACATCTCGCGCTCGCCCTTCTTATAAAGAGTGAGGATCGAGGTCCCCGTGGTGCCGGCGAGATAACCGCGAACGACGATTTCCACCGGCAGGATATCGAGACGCTTGCCGATGACAACGTTCGGATCGGGATAGTCGAGAACGTGGTTGGGGCAGATGTCCTTCGTCGCCTCGAACCAGTAGCGGGCCGTCTGCGTGAGGACCTGGCCCTTGTAAGGGATGCAGGTGAGGATGCGATCGAAAGCACTCAATCGGTCTGTGCTGATGATGATGCGGCGCCCATCCGGCAGGTCATAGTTCTCGCGAACCTTGCCACGGTAGTAATTGGGGAGCTCTGGGAAATGGGCTTCGGAGAGGATTCGCACGGGCTCGACCATCCTTCTGCGTTGATCGGGAACTTTTCCCCTGCTCTAGTTCCATTGCCGGGGATGTCAAGCAAACCGGCTCCTAAAGCCAGAAGAGATAGATAAGAAGTAGGGTAAGACTATAGCTCAGCACGGTCAGAGGCGCGCCGGCCTTCAGAAAGTCACTGAAGCGGTAGCTTCCGATCCCCATGGCAAGCGTATTGTTGTGGTGGCCGAAGGGTGTCAGAAAATCCAGCGAGGCGCCCGCGGCGACGGCGATCAGATAGGCCGATGGAGAGTGATGGCCGCCTGCTGCGAAGGCAACGGCGATGGGGCTCATGACGATTGCGACAGTCGCGTTGTTAACAAAAGGCGTCAGGAGCATCGACAGAAAGAGAACAAGCGCCACCCCCACGGCGGGTTCGGCCAGCGACACCATGGAACCCAGCGCCGCCGCGATGAGTTGGGCGGTGCCAGTTGTCGCGACGGCGGAACCGATCGGGATCATTGCGCCGAGCATGATGATGATCGGCCAGTTGAGATCAGCCATCGCCTGGCGAATGTTGAGGTAATTTAGGAGTGCTAGGACAAGCACGACGCCTGCAAAAGCAATATCAGGCGTCACGAGTTCGAAGGCCGTCGCGGCGACGCCTGCGGCGAAAATGGCAAAAGGCTGCCAGGACGACGCGGACATTCGGGACGGCGGCTGCGACGCCAGCGGGAGGCATTCGCACTCCTCCAGCGCTTCGGCGATCGCCCTTTGCTCGCCCTCCAAGACCAGAATGTCGCCGATCGACAGTTGCAGGTCGGCGAAGCGCCCCTCGATCCGTGGCGAGCGCATGGAGAGTGCCGATATCGTAACATCGCGGCTGCTGAACACCTCGAGAGAATGTAGCCGCGAGCCGACCAACGTGCTTTCCGGCATTACGACGGCCTCGACGTAATCGAGATCGGCAGAATCTGCGCTCGGGTGGCGCTCCGGAAGCAGGGTTCCGGACGAGTAAAGCCTATCAAAGACTGTCTCGTCTGCTTCGGCCAATAGCAGGTCGCCCGCCTCGACAACCAATTTGTCGGGCGTGCCGAAAACAAACTTGCCGTCACGCACGAGCGTATGCGGCTGCAGCGAGAAGCGATCCGGCAGGTCCGAAAGCCGAGCACCGATCAGCGAGGAGCCCGGTGGGATATGTCGTTCGGTGATCCTGCGTCGCGGTGGTGAAACCGGCTCAGCGGAGAGCGCCTCTCCATCCTTTTTCGGAAATAACCGCGGTGCAAGCCACGCGGTCATGATGATGCCGACGACGGCGACCGGCAGCCCGACATAGGCAAAGTCGAAAAGTCGAAAGCCGCTGCCGTTTGCGTTTGCCCAGGCGTTGCTGACGAGCATGTTCGCGGGCGTGCCGATCAGCGAGACGATGCCGCCCAGGAGCGCGGCAAAGGAGATCGGTATAATCAATTGCCGTTTGGGTATCGCGAGCAGGGCACTCACGCGCAGCGTCGCCGGCAAAGCGATCGAAAAGGCGCCGATGTCGTTCATGAAGATCGAGATGAAGCCGGTTGCGCCCGACAACGTCGCGATGACGGCGATATCCGAAAATTTGGCTCGCACGAAAAAATCCGCGAGCTGATCAAAAAGCTGCGCCCGTGCAAGGACCTGTACGATGAGCAGGATCTCGACGACCGTGATGACCACCGGGCTTGCAAAACCGGAGAAGATCTGTTCGGCGGAATAGAGGCGGAGGGCATATCCGGCGAGCAGCCCGGCAATCGCGACCACTTCGATACGAAAACGCTCCAACGAAAACAGGATGAGCATCGCAAGCAGGAGGATCAGCAAGGATGCTTGCTCGAACGTCATGGTTTGCCCCGAACCTCAATCCATCAAGAGACTGTAGCGGTTCGGCTCGCACTGTATAGAGCGAAATGTTGCAATCCGCGCTCCACGCGACCGTGCATTCAGACTGCGGGGCGGCGCCAGGTGCCGGTCTCGGTCATCTCCAACATCGGGGTAGAAAAGACGCCGACTGTTCTTTCCCGCCATTGCGGTCCGACAGCATCGAGCGTTTCGCACCAGCGGCGGGACTGCAACATGGCGGCACCGATCGCAACAGGCTCAATGCCGCAGCCGGCAAGAAGCTGCAGCCCGGAAACGATCGAAGTGCCACTGGAAATGACGTCGTCGATCAGCGCAACACGCCGACCCTCCAGCAGCGGCAGCATGCGAGGATCTATATAAAGACGTTTCTGTTGGGTGGGGGTGGTAATCGAGATGAGCGCCACGGACAGGTCGTCGCGGTACCAGAACTTTCGGGACGTTCCGAGCGGCACATATCGTGTATGCCCCAGCTTCTGCGCCACGGCGGCTGCGAGCGTCAGGCCAAGGGTCGGTAGGCCGGCAACAACTTCCACCTCGAAAGGCTCCAGTTTCTCGGCAAGCGATCGAGCCAGGACATCGAGAACCTGGAAGCTTGCCTGGTTGATGATCAGGGAGGCCAGCGCATGCTGCCCGTCTGCCAACACGCGTACAGGCAGGCGAAGCTGCCGCCCATCATCCAGTTCGGCGATATAGGACGCCGAGACATCGCCGTCGCTTCTAAAGGTGCCCGGGCTGTGGATCTCCTGCCAAAACTCGTGCGCCGCCAATTCCGTCATGCACTCAATTCCATCTTGCCGTTTCCACGCCGGAACTCTGGCGCAATTCTCTTAGTTCCGCATCCGTCAAGGCACGCACCGCACCCTTTGGCAGCTCGCCGAGCGCCAGGCCACCGATCGCAACGCGCACGAGACGGAGGCATTCGACATCCAGGGCTTCCAGCATGCGGCGGATCTGGCGGTTGCGGCCCTCATCGAGTTCGACCTCGATCCAGGCATTCCTGTCGCCGCTCCTCAACAGCGTCGCCGACGTCGCCTTCAGAATTTCGCCGTCATGGCGGACCCCATAAGTCATCTGGGCCAGCATCTCCATGTCCATGATCCGGTTGACCTGGACATGGTAGGTCTTGGTGACATGGGTGAGCGGATCGAGCAGCGCCTGCGCGAAGACGGTATCGTTGGTAAAAAGCAGCAAGCCTTCGCTCGCCTTGTCCAACCTTCCGACCGGCGAGAGGTGCGGAGCCTCGAAATCCTTGAGGCAGTCGTAGACGGTCGGCCGGCCCTCGGGATCATCGCGCGTCGTGACCAGCCCGCGCGGCTTGTTCAGCATCAGGTAGATCTTTGCCTCGGCGACCACTTCGGTACCGTCGACGCGGATCTTCGCGAATGCCAGGTCTACCCATGCGGAAATATCGGTGACTTTGCGTCCATCGACCGACACGCGACCTTCCAGGATTAGCCGTTCGGCCTGCGTGCGCGAACAGTGCCCGAGCTTGGAGAGCGCACGCGGCAAAGTTACCCGCTTGCCGGATGTCTCCCCGTTCGGTCTGGCGCGTTCGCGCGATTTCTGAGGTGAGCGCCGCTGCCTCACACTGTTTCTTCCCGTCATTGCCGTTGATCAGGTTCTGACATGAACAGGGTCACGATGCCAGCAAGCCATCGACAAAACGCGGGGATAATAAGAGGTTCAAAGTGCTGCGTGACGAAAGCGCAAAAAGCGAGATGGCGCTTTGCGCGCCATCCAATTCGTCTTGGGGAGAGGGCAGAAAGCCTCAGTGGCTGGCCATGTAACCGGCGAGTTCCTGACGGCTGATAACGACACCTGCCGCTGCCTTGGCGGGGTCCGGATGGGTGTAGGACAGGGAAGGCAACTCGGGCAGTTCGAGAGCTTGACGCGTGTTCATGATGCCGACAGCCCTGCGGCCGTTGACGCCATCAACGCTGACTTCGACTATAAAATGGGCTCCCTTGCACTCCACGAATAGTCCTCCCTCTTATTCTACCGGCCGTAGTAACGGCAAAACTTGGTTTTTCTAAGACCAAAGTATTACGAGCCGCACTAAACTTCGGATCACTGCGGCTCGCGATGAATGCGGGGCGTTTCCGCTGTCACCATATCAGCGCCACCAATGACGTGGTGGCTCTTGACTGCCGGCCAAGAGATAGCCGGCTAGAAAGCCGATCGCACCGGCGAGCGCCAACGCGGTCGTCGTCGCAGCAGGATGCTCGCGGGCGGCGCCTGCGGCAGCCACACCTTCTGCCCGGATCTGCGCTACCGCGCTCTTCGCGCGGGGAAGGGCGTCCTCATAAGCCTTGCCTGCCCGGTCACGCACCTCATAGTAAGCCTCTGCGCCCTGCGCCGAGATCATTTTCTGCAGGCGGGACACTTCTTGCTGGAGTGCGGCGATATCCTTGCTGACGGATGCTCTGATGTCATCGGTAGTGGCAGCCATGTCTTTCTCCTTTTCCTTACACGAACGAGAACACGAAAGAGCTGCGATAGGTTCCGCGAGATTTGATCCGTAAGGGGGCAGATGATCCAGTTTCGCGGAGTTTCAACCCTCCAGCGCCGCTTTTGCGCGAGCGGGAAGGAACAGAACTTCGCTGATAGGGCACTACACGACCATCTGATCGAGGAATTTGGAGCCCCGTTGGAGGGCCGTTCAAGATCCCAAACGCGGTCTCTAGAAAATCCCACTTGAGAATCAACCTTTTACAAAAATGTCAAAAAACTTTGTCTGGCGCTGTTGACTTAGAAAAGGGGTAGGATCTATAAGCCCCCTCACTGAACGAGGGCGGCGGCGCTGCTGGCGACGA
>NZ_KB897881.1:0-12964 GCF_000377185.1 Rhizobium sp. 42MFCr.1 | reverse complement strand
GTCGTAGTCTTCAAGAAGATTGCAAAAGAACGGCCAAGAGCTGGACGCGGGCAGTTTCTGGAGCAGATGGCGTTGCGCAGGCAGCTTGAGCATCAATCGACGCAATCCACATTGCGCGGTCCTGCTGCTGCCGTCTGTCTCCATCCGATCGTTCCCCAATGGCGATCCTCTACCCAATAACAGTGTAGCAACCGCGGACCGCCACGGAAGTAAATTACGGTATGTTCTGTTTCCGTGCCCGTTCTAACCCGGTGAATTAGCGAGGCCTTTTTTGGTGCCATCTTAATAAAGTGAATTGCCATGTAACTACATGTCGATAAGCTGACGTCGATATATGCCTTTAGTTGTGCACTAGTCGGAAGGACCCGATGAGAAGTCAATCCGCAAGCGTACACTCGCACCCCTCGCACGCCGAGGCGCGCGAACAGTTGGACCGCATACTGTCGAGCCCAGACTTCATTCTCCCCGATCGCGGGCACAGATTTTTGCAGTTCATCGTGAACGAGACCCTCGAAGGACGCGCCGCCTATCTGAAGGCATTCACCATTGCAACCAGCGTTTTCGGACGTGATGCGTCATTTGATGCGATGAATGATCCTTGTGTGCGAATGGCAGCACGCCAGCTTCGCCGTGCTCTTGAGCGGTACTATCTGACGAGCGGCTCAATGGATGAGGTACTGATTACCGTTCCGGCTGGCGGCTACGTTCCAGCTTTCGCAAAACAGGCGATTGAGGGTGGCACCAGGACTGAAGATGAAGCGCAAACCGTCTCTGCCGCAAGCACGTCAGTGATCGAGAAGCCGCCAACCGAGCCGCCAAAACGCGAAAGCAGATTGCCTCGTTGGATCATGATCACCGCTGGAATGATCGTACTTGCCGCCGTGGTGATGGCGTCGTTCACCGAAAGAAATAACACTGCATCGAAGCAGCCAGTCATGGGCGGCGGCAGGCCGACGATTTTAGTCGAACGCTTTACGACCAACGAAGAAACAGGGGTTTCCGATGAGGTCTTGAGCGGGCTGACAAATGAAATCGTCGTCAATCTCGTGAAGTCCAAAGAACTGGTCGTGATCGCCGAGGACGCAAAACCCAAGGCCAATCAGGCCGACACGACATACACTCTGCAGGGTAGCATACGCCTGGAGGGTGATGATATGCGATCAATCGCACGACTGGTCCGGGCGGCAGACGGCGCAGTCGTATGGTCGAGCGACTACGACGTCCATATTAGAGGTCGAAGCATTCTCGGCGTCCAGACGGCCATCGCGCAATCAATCTCGGCGGCGGTTGCAGCCCCATTCGTTGCCGGTGTGGAGGGAATGCCACTTCGGTCTCGACTACGAAAGTCGACACTCCATGGTCAGCGCCTTCTTGTAGGCGAGCTTGAATCAAAGCTTTCGAACTAGAGATACTGCGGCCTTGCGCCGAGGCGACTTCGGCCAGCATTCCCTATGTGCAGGCTTCTCGCGCGTCTGCTGCATTAAGCGCAAAGCTAACCTAGAACGCTAGTGAATAGCGCCCGCTGTCCTGACCAATTAGTAGGCGCCATCCGGCGTGCATTCCCCCCAGCCAATATCTTTTGATCATTCTGAAGAGCGGCGAGTACTATCGATGTGTCGGAGCAATCGGTATCGAACTGCTGGGTTGGTACGAGACAACATCTGCAAAACAGGGGTCCTGCCGCCAGGCCCCCCGAATTTGGGCCGGCGGGAGCTGGAATTTTCCGGGGAGATGAGTGCTCCCCGTGTTTTAGCGGCATTGTCTGTATTCGTTTGCGTTGTCACTTCGAACGGCGCATGCTGCCTCGTCCGGAAATCTTGCCATTAGCGGAGGCCGACATGTCTTCCAGTCCTCTCGATCATCTGCCCCCGGTCGATCTGCAATTTCTTCAGAAGATCCTCACCGACGCGGAATACACAAGCAAAATATCAAACATCGAACCACGGGACGTCGCAGCGAAACTGTTGGTGAAGCTTTTTCAGGAAGGTGTCAGGGATCCCCACGTTCTGTCCAGCGAGCTTAGAAAGCACTTCGGATATTTGCCAATCAGAACACACCCGCACGAAACGTTCGAAAAAAATCGGCAGGTTATGCAGGGCATTACAACGACCCGAGTTCCTACTGCCAAAAAAGTGCCCAAAGAACCGACGTCACAAGCTCCAGGGCCTCGGGCGAACAGACTTGTCGGAACGCGTGCACCGGCTGATCGCTGAACTTCGATGCGAATGGAAGATTCTTGAGACGAAGATTGCAGCTCTCAATGCCGAGTTTTTGTCGCTGGCACGAAATGATGCCGCAGCGCGACGGCTAACAGCTATCCCAGGAATCGGGGTGCTGAACGCCACAGCTTTGATTGCCGCGATAGGAAATGCCGGCAGCTTTGATCGTGCTCGTGATCTTGGCGCATGGTTAGGACTTGTACCACGACAATTTACGACCGGCGGCAAGCCACGTCTGCTGGGCATCACAAAGCGTGGAAGCATCTACCTCCGAACTCTGCTTGTACATGGCGCGCGAGCGGCCATGCCGACACTCAGCCAGAGCGATACCCTCTCGGGCGATGGCTTCGAGGCCTGCTTTCTCGGGGTATGCACCGCAATGCCATGATCGTGGCGCTTGCGAACAAGCTCGCCCGCATGCTTGGGCTGTCTTACGAAAGCAACATCCATACGACCGAACATACGGTGCCACTCCGGCGTGATTAGATCGGCTGCACCAACCCGCAGCCCAAGATGTTTGCGGAAAGGACTATAGATGGCCTGATAGTGGACGGCGTCCGGAAAGCCCAGCAGTGCAAATGGCTCATTGAAGCCATGTTGATTATTGAAGCTCCGGACGTGCGGATATCCATCTTTGCGACGGAATGACCGTGAGACCGAATACGTTGAAGCAGGCACATGAGCCGTTGCGAGGTCCCCGGCCGGATATTCGCCTTTTTAGTCGTCGTCGGCGCTATAGCCGCGATCGGGAAGGGCTTCTGGACGGTATCTTCTTGATTGGAGGATGAGATGTCAACGCCAATGGATATCCGCCCGTTCGGAGTAGCAATCGACGTAAAGCCAGGCGGCTACCGCGTCGTGACGAATGTTCAGCAGATGGCCGAGATACTTGCCAACAGGTGGCCGGACGATAAGCGGAACGATGGTTGGGAAGCGGCTCGCGCCGCATGCGCAAGAGCGCTAGAGAAATGGTCCAACGCCGAGGGAGCAGCGAGCCACTTTCATCACGGCGGCGGAAAAATCCAACATCCGCGTGAATGAGGATGCGTAGTGGTTCGGCAGTCGGAAAAAAAAGAAAGGCGCTCGTTTAAGAACGTGGAAAGGCGACGTTCCCATCTGCTTTTTCCTAACCTCCAAACTGCCGTCCTTGCCCAGCTTGTTTACAGGCAGGGTCATTCTTCAGTGCCTGGATCGAGGTTTGTCTCGGTTGTCGATGGATGACGCTCAATCCGCGCAATGAAGTGCCGCGCATCGGCCGCGAAGCCCTGGCGCTCTGACGGAGTGACCGCCGGCCCATTGCGCCCAGCCCGATGGAACTGAAAAGCTCTGCGGATCACGACACGAGGCTCCTGAGCCTCGTGGTAGCATGTAAATGTGCCGAGCTGTCCCTCTTGCAGCCAGAAGGCGCCCTTATTTCGCTGATGCGACCACAAGTCGGGTCAGCATATCGATTTACTCTTGTTGCTGTGCGAGCAGTGCTTTGACGTCTGTGTTTCGCAACTCGTCAAGCTTGTCATGGAGAGCCATGATCTCAATTTCCACTTTCGGATTGACCTCGTAGTCATGGGACGCGTCGACACGGTCCTTTGCAGCGTGCCGGTTCTGGCTCATCATGATGACGGGCGCTTGAAGGGCCGCCAGCATGGAGAGGATCAGGTTCAGGAATATGAAGGGATAGGGATCAAAGGCGCGCGAGGCTGCGATCCAATTGACCGCCACCCAGATCGCGAGTGCGGCAGCGAAGACTATGATGAATGTCCAAGAACCCCCGAATTTCGCTACCTGGTCTGCCAACCGTTGAGCCGAGGTGAGCTTCTCGTCAAATGACTGATTTGCATCGCGTGTAATTGCCCTTCGTAAAACCAGTCGGCGGAATACCGCTTGCTCTCGCTGCGTCAGCAGTTCGAAAGGCTTTCCCAGGTATCGGTTGGCACCAAGCGAAATTGCCTGCGCAGATATTTCGCGCTCTGTCTCTGCAGACATGATCTCCTCCCGATCTACAAATTTGCCGCGACTTGGCGTTTTGCGCCTTTCAAGACGCAACCAGTTCCCTACCAGATATCTGAGCAATCGAGATGCTGAAGAAGATCGGAGGTTCCTCACCTTCCGAGCCGGAGCCCGGCTTGAAGGAGCCGGGCTCCCACCACAATGGCCGCTTTTGCAATAGAGACCAGGCGTGAAGACGTTCGTTGTGCCGCTCCGCAGTGTCCGGCAGTTCCTGGTAGGTGCCTTGAACGAGGACGCTTGTCCAACGGTGATGTTCGCCGCTTTCCTCCACCTGAAGGCAAGCGTTCGGATTGCCACGCATCCAATCTACCTTTTGCCCCGCCAGGGAAAAGACATAGAGCTTTTCCCCATCGAACGCATAGTGGACGGGCACGACGTAAGGTCGGTTATCGTGGACGCAGGCAAGATGCCCAACATTTCTGTGCGCAAGGACCTCCAGGCTTTCGCGCTCCGTCATCTCTCTAACGCCCATCTATGGTCCCCCTAGCTCTGAAACGCGGGTATGGAACGGCGCGAGCCTCGCCGCTTGGTCGAAGGCGCAATGGTTCTCGTCGCTTCTTCCCGGTCCAGGTTCTCGAAAGTTGCCTCGAAAAGCTCCTGCGCATAGGCAATCGCAGAATTTGCATCCGAGGATGAGAGCTTGATGTCTTCGCATTTCAACCGCATCGCACGGCGGATGGCGGACAGCGCCTGTTGTGCTGCATGTTTGTCACCGTCTTTGACAAGGAGGCTCAACGAGGTCATTGCGACAACCTCCAATACCGTTATACGGCCCTCGATCTCGCCCATTGACGGAATGGCAAGGTTTGCGCCGTTCCCGTAACCATCGCGCTTGGCATTGTACATTAGGGCATCCCTTTGTGAAGCTCGGCTCATCCTGTCGGTTGATAGGAAATTGCTCCGCGTGAACGGATGTAGCCTTCCCTTGGCTATGCCCGGAAGGCTTCAGATGGTATAGGCGCTCGGGCTCTCGCCAGAAAGCAGGTGCGCCATCGCCTCGGTGATGGCGAGTTCCTTGTACGGCTTCGGGAAGAAGAGACTGCCGTCAGGCAGCATGCTTTCTTCGAGAATGGCAGCACCGGATGCGACGACAAGCTTCACCGGCGGCCATCGATCGCGGATGTAGTGAGCCAGTTTGATACCGTCCATTGTCCCCGGCATCTGGACATCGGTGAACACAAGATCAATATTATCTCGCAGTTCGAGGATATGGATTGCCTCGTCAGCGTCGCCAGCTTCCAGCGCTTCGTATCCCGCCGACAGGACAAGATCGACTACGCTCATTCGTATCAGATGGTCGTCTTCCACGATCAGGACAACCTGTCTGCCGTTTTTCATTGCTCACTCGATGTATGAGGTTCGCCGCAACGCTGCAGCTTTAGCGTTCTGAGAGGAGTTTTGTTCCTATGCCGCTGAAGAAATATCGCTCCGGTGAGCCAAGGTTTCCCGATGGCAGATTGTCACCACCGTATCTGGGTCGGCATTGCTCAACGTAATGTCGCCGTCCAGGTTCTTTACGAGGGCCTCCACTATGCCGGTCCCTAGTCCCGCCTTCGGTGCATCTTGCCCCGTCGGCATTCCCACTCCGTTGTCGGCAACAGATAGCGTCCAGTGCTTGCCCGACGATCGATAGTCCATGACGATCGTCCCCGTCCGCTCGCCTGGAAAGGCATGCTTGAGGGCATTGATCACGAGTTCGGTTACAATGAGCCTCAGGCTGATGGATACGTCCGCATCCACGATGCTATCATCGACCTTGACCTGGATCGATAGTCTCGTTGGGTCCGCGATCATTGATGCGCCGAGACTTTGGCAAAGTTGCGTGAAGTAGGCACGGAGTTCAACGCTGCCGGCGGCGGATGTGGAAAGCTGTCGTTGCAGCGCTGCGATCGCCATGATGCGGTGACGGGCGTCGTGGAGATGTCCACGGGCTTCCTCCGACTGAACGCGACGTGCACTCTGCATCAGGACGCTGGGAATATCTGCAGACTGTTGGCGACCCTATGTTGGACTTCCTGCAGCAGGATGGCCTTGTCGCGAACCAGCTCGTCTTTCCGGCGAGCTTCGGCACGTCGGTCACATCGGTTACGGCGAGAAGCAGGCGGACATGGTCGAGGTCGCCGTCGTCGAACCTTCGCGCGTTGACGACCAACTGCCGCGTCGTTCGGTCTGGCCGATTCAGGTCAATCTCGTAGGCATCGATACTTGCACTGCCGGTTGCGGTCGCCCTCAACAGTGACTCAAGCTTGGGGATCGCCCATTCCCCGCGTCCGAGTTCCCCGTAGCGCTTCCCGGTGACGGACGCCGGGTCGATCTCAAACGCCCGGCAAAACGATGTGCTTGCCGCAATGACTCTGAGATCATCAGACATGAACAGCAACGGTTCGTTGGATGACACAACCACGGCAAGTGTGCTCGCCGCTTCCAAATGGACTATCGGTATGTGTGGCCTCAGCCCTCAAAGGCCGAAGACTCACGGCGCAAGTCATGACTCGGCAGGAGCGTCGAAAAAACCTATATGGTCAGGTCGATTATAGCACTCCTGGGGCGTGGTCGTTGCATCAATTATCCCCAGGTGAAAGCAACGCTTCGCGGGGGCGCGCGGCGCGGGCTTGAGCTTGATTGCAGGCTGTTGGGCGGCTCGCCGCTCCCCGTTGAGAAGGGCGGAGGCCCGCCGAACGCAACGGTTAGGGAGTCACAACCTTAATGCGAATATTCGTCGCGATAAAAACTAATCGTTGACTCGGCAATTTAAGTCCCTTATGAATGCGTCATCGATCTTTTGCTTGCCGAGCTTTGTCTACCGCGCGATTGGCACCGCGCTTTAAGCGAACTTCCCTTTCAAAAACAGTCGGTTTCCACCTGCGCAGCATGGGCTGCGCGGTTCCTCAATCTATGCTTTGAAAGGGTTCATCATGACCACTGGCACAGTAAAATGGTTCAATTCCACCAAGGGCTTCGGCTTCATCCAACCTGATAACGGTGGCGCAGACGCATTCGTGCACATCTCGGCTGTCGAGCGCGCCGGAATGCGTGAACTCGTCGAAGGCCAGAAGATCGGCTTCGAGCTCGAGCGCGACAATAAGTCGGGCAAGATGTCTGCTACCAATCTGCAGTCCGAATAAAAATTGAGATCTGCTTCCCTTTGACCACGGATGTACTGGCACTGCCGGAAGCTGTTTCACCCAGGCCAGGCGTTTTGCCTGGCCTTTTTTGTTCCGGCTGCCAAGCCGAACCAGTCGAGGTTCCAATGACAGAAGCACACAGCAAATCCCGCCAGTTGGCGGAGATCGCCTTCAGCAACGTCCAGACGCAGTTCTTCTCCAAAAACAACGCTGCGGAAGAGCTGGATTCCGTTGCCCAGGCCAGGGATGCCAAAACTCTTCGGCTTCGAGAGGCACGTCTTGCAAAGGCGCTGGCCGACAGCATGTCGGCGCCACCCAACCTCATCGCCAAACGCGCCAAGGCGCGCTAATCTCTGCTGCACTCACTATTGGGATAATAATGAAGAACGCCAGAAAAAACGAAGTTTCCGAGCGCCGTGCCGCATCCGCTGACGCCAAAGCTGCTCTCCTGAACGCCTACCGATCGGCAAGGGCCGCCGCAGAACCAGCCAGAAGCGCAAGGCAGGCCGAACGCGCAGCCATTGCCACCGCTCGTGAAGAGCGGCGTGTTGAACGCGAACGTTTCAAGCTTGAGGAGCAGAGTCGTATCGAGACTGAGGCGACAGCGCGGCAGGCAGCCGTCGAGGCTGCAGCAGTCGCCGAAACCGAAGCGCGGGCGATCGCGGAAAACGCGCGTATAGCGCGGGTGATCGAAGATGAGGCGGTGCGAAAGGCCGACCGAGACCGACGCTATGCCAATCGCAAGGCAAGAAAAGGATAGCTGTTGCCGCTACGCCGCTACCCGCCAGCATGGCGGGTTCGTGGTGGGGGCACTCAAGATGAAAGGGAGCCCGATGGCCCCGGATACGAACGAACTTCAGGCGATCAACACGTCATGGCAAATCGCCATCCAGGAAATCCTGCGCATGGTTATCCGTGATATGTACCATGCCGGCGGCGAGGCTAATTTCAAGGCGCAGATCAAACGCATCGAAGAGGCCGCAGTCGACAGCATTTACACTGATCTGAGACTTCGAGGAACCAATGAGTGGACCGAGGTGCTCGTCAAGGAACGGGCGAGCAATTTCGTAACCTCCTTGCTGACGTCCTTTACCTACGACCGAGCTTGACCGGGCGCACGTTTTATTCGACCGGCAACATTGGTCGCGCGATATCGAATTAATCGCCCCGCCGCTGCCAGGTGCTCAGCTTTCGATGCTCAAGAGCGAACTCTATATCCTTCGTTAGGTTGGCTTTCCATTGGACGCCCGTTTGAGAGAGAAAACGGTATCCCAAAACACCTAAAGGACGCTTTCCGCCAGACTGAAATGCTCGGATGCAAATGTACGCTTTGGACCGAAATTCCGGTTGACGACCGTTAAATCCCGCAACATCCTGTTATCAAGTAAACCGGAAAACTCTCCCCACAATGCTGAACACTCAAACCTCGGGCCCGATGGCGCAGCCGACAGCTTTCCCCTATGTCTACTCCGTGAAGACGGTCAAACAGGCGTTGCTTAGATCGCCAGTTCGCTATCACGCCAGGCCCCTGTTCCAAGGCGCGGCTGTTATACTCATTGTCACTGCAAACGACGCCGCTATCACTCCATCCCACGTGGATGTTTTCGGCAACAATGGATTTGGCTTCAATCGCGACGAATTCCTCGAATGCCGCGACTATCTAAGGAGCTATAATTGCGATGCAATCCGCTTTGACGGCCGCGCTCTCCCAGTTGAGGGCAAGGCCGACCCGATCATAGATTTCTTCCGCATGAGCTTTCTGCGCAATGGAAAAGCAACCCTTCAAAAGCTGATCCATCCAGAATTCCCTGACGGTCGGGATGCTGGTCTGCAGAGATATTACGTGGAAATCGGGAAGAACAAGGCAGCGCTACAATTGGATTTCGCGAAAGGCTTGTCCTCTACATTTCCCCGCAAACTCGGTCCGCCGTATACCGGGGTAAAAGCGCCGGTCGACGGGATCTTGTGGGCATCGGAGGAAACCTTGGAGGCTTCGATGTTCCTCATTCCCACTAAGGCAGTACCGTGACGCGGCGGTTCCGGGTTAATCCGCTTCCATGCCTGCGCGATCTGAAACCGGCGACTTAGTGCGCCGGTAGTTTTAATACGAACTTCACCTTCATTTGAAATACCGGTGCGGTCACTGCTACGGAGTTGCGAGGAATTAAGGGGCGATCATGCATTGATCGAGCCGTGGATGAGAAAGCTGGAGCCAATCCGATGACCAGGCACGATGTCGAAGAACGCGACGACGGTTGGACCGTGGTAGATCAAATCACAAGGCTTCCTATCTCCCGATCGATCCCGCCACTTCGTTCTCGTCTGGAAGCACAGGCGCTCGCAGACTTCCGGAACAGCATGACGAAGCCCACTGCTGAGAGCGTTCGGCCACGCCTTCAACAACTACGCCTGGTTTGGAAAGCGCTAGTAGGGGCCAACCGCTGAGTGGCTACCGGCGACGCTTGACTTTGTCCTCAAATGCCCGACGCGCCTCCACAACGGATCGAAAATAGGACGCCAGCCGACTGTCACGGATACGTCTCCGAACATTGAGCGTGGGGTCCGTTCCGGCAGGATCGTCGCCTAAGATCAATGCAGCTTCCTGTGGGGATAGTGCCTCTTCGGACGGCACGGCATCCCCAACCTGGTTGGCCACCTCTTCAATCGTATCCCTTGTCCGGCTTTAACATATCCGGGTCCATGTCGTCAGAAATCTATGCAGAATATTCCGTTCAATCACCAAACTCAGGTGATCGAACGAGCATACGGATGGCTGGCATCGATTGTGGTGGGATAGCCACAACGGTTCCACAATCGTCGCAGGTGGCCGCCATGATCTGCTTTGCTACGCCGTCCCGCTTTTCGAGGGGCACATCGTAGTAGTCGAAAGTTGTCGAAAGGATCTTTCGGCAGGTCTCGCAGAGCGCCTTGCTTTTATCTCCAACGTACCAGATTTTCATATTGGCCTACCTTGATCGGTGTACACTTATGATAACCTTATCCGGGTCAACAAGATAATTTTTACGCGACTATGGAGCAAACTCCACAATGCCAAAACTGCTGTCACCCGATCTCAGGAATGCTCCTTTGCTGGAACCCCGTCCGCTGCCACAGTACGTCGAAGCCATCCGGGGCGGCAGCTATTCTTGGTCGGGCACCGCAAAGACTAGACCGAAGATGGGTGCAAACCGTTCCAACACTTCCGCCAAGACATCATCCGACACCTTGTCTTGAGACTTCTCAGCGTTCCGATTTCGCCAGTCCATCGATTTTACATGGTCGATTTGGATGACCCCAGTGACGCTCGTGCCCGCGCCGATCAACTGCACTGCAAAGCCGTTGGCGCGAGAGGCGCTACCCGTCGTGGTTATCGGCGCGATGAATGCAAAGCCCGTAGTCATATTGAATTTAAAGGCCGACAGAATGAGTCCGGCGTGGCGTCCACGTTGCTCTTTGCCTGCAGAGGGCTGCATGTCGAGCCACCAGATCTCGCCAGGGGCTGGGATGTTAGGTCTTACCAAACTTCATTCCCTGCTGCAGGTGCATTGATCCACGCTTGTTCTTCTGGAGAGCGAGAAGCGTTGGCATCATAACCCTCCAGCAATTCATCGAGCGTATATTTGGGTTGACGCACCTTCATTGTTTTTGGGGCATTTGAAGCGGGTTCTGCGATAACCTGTCTTCCCTTTACCGAAACGATCATCTCCTGGCCCTCCGTCAGACCCAGCATGTTACGAGCAGCGGCCGGTACAGTTAGGACCAGCGAGCCGCCAGCCTTCTTTAGCTTGGAGGTGGTCGAAAAGTCTTTCCTCGCCGATTGGCCTCTTGTTGTCGCCATTAGCTTCGCCTCATCAATGTAGAACAATTATATAACATCGGAAGGAGTAGTTCGCAAGATGCGCAGGTCGGGCGTGAAGGCCCCCATCTTTGTCCTTGTGGCATTTGCTACAAAATAGCGGGAGTTACTCCAAGAGGTTGCGTTTTCCGTTGTCGGCGCTGTAAATCCCGTCTTGGATCCGGAACATCTCCAACGCAGCCTCTGGCAGCTGAAGGCCGTGTGCCCTCGCCTGCTCGACCACAGCTTCCGGCTCGATTCCGAGGCTCTTGGCAGCGTCAGTCAATATCACCAGTCCTGCGCACCAGGCTTCATGCCAATCGGGCTGGACTGGAGGCTCCTTATGGCCGGCCGTTGGAAAAGATTGTCGCCATCGTGACCCCGTTTGGCCGACAGGTTCGCGAAATTCGGGACGCATGCGTCGGCCGAAGGATTGCGGTCGAACGGCGCGATGGCATGACCATAGGAACAGTGCACGCGCTGCAGGCCGCCGAACGACCAATTGTGATCTTCTCGCCCGTCTACTCAAAACATGCTGACGGTGGTCATCGACGCCTCACCCAGCATGCTAAAACGTGACGGTCTCACGGGCACAGAACAGTTGTCTAGTATTTGGCGATATGGATGTTATGTCGGCAGCGAAAGCCGGGTCGCCAAGAGCTATCCTTGCGAACTTCCTGTTCGCGTCAGAGAAGAACGCGCTTGAGTTTGCGGTCGAGCCGCGCGAGGACCTGAAGCAGGGGAGCGGTCAGATTCAAATGCTGCGAGATGCACCTGGGCATGATGCTTTCCTGCTGGATGCGCTGTCCGGTGCCGGGCGCCGCTACACCATCGTCAGCCCGTGGGTGATCGTATCAACGATGGAACGAGTCGGAATCCTTGCGGCCTTCGAAGCCGCCGTCCAGCGGGGCGCCGCAGTCGACTGTTCGCTGATCCGCTGCTCAACCAAGGCCAGGCTCCTGATGCACTGACTCAGATGGAAGCCGTAGAGAAGGCCTATTCACGGATTGGTGTTCGGCTGCACAAGCTTCCGAAATTGCACAACAAGATCGTGGCGATCGACACTGATACTCTTTGCATCGGCTCCTACAACTGGCTCAGCGCCGATCGACATGGCCAATATGCGCGCCACGAGACGTCGTTCGTTTATCGAGGACGGCATCTGGAAGAAGAGATCAGCACTATCGTTGGCAGCCTTCGGCGCAGGGAGGCGTAATCGCTATACGTGCGATTTGAGTGGCAGACGATAGGGCTTGCCTCACCTTGCAGATTAAAGGTAACTGTTTGAAGATCTTCCAATTGCTTCATTTTCACCTCCACTTCAGCAGACCTCGAGCTTAAGGTCCGCATCG
Source organism: Rhizobium sp. 42MFCr.1 (assembly GCF_000377185.1). NCBI lineage: Bacteria > Pseudomonadati > Pseudomonadota > Alphaproteobacteria > Hyphomicrobiales > Rhizobiaceae > Rhizobium > Rhizobium sp. 42MFCr.1. The sequence goes on along the minus strand of NZ_KB897881.1, from coordinate 426 downwards.
GAAAAGGTTCGCCTAACTGAGCGCCAACGCTCCGGGATAATGCCGGACGCGAGGGAAAGTGTGAGCAAACGAGTCGGCCGTGAAGAACACGGAAGCTGCTGATTAGACATAGGAATCGAAGGATCTGCAGATCTTCTAATTGCCGGAAACAGCCACCGAACGGGCTGTTTCCTTGCAAAATCAGTTTGAGGTTTCCCTGGTTGGCGGAGCGTGATTCACTGGGTTTATCGCGGTGAATCGGAGAGCCAGGAATGGGTAAACCACGCGAACGGCGCCAAACGGGTGAACAGGATTTATTCCGATCCCGGCTCGACCAGATCATCAACATGAAGCACGAACTTGTGCGTCTGGCGCAGGCTATTGACTGGCCTGTGTTGGAAGCCCGCTTTGGGACGGTCTATTCGGACGGAGCTGGCATGCCGCCAT
>NZ_KB897880.1:0-15404 GCF_000377185.1 Rhizobium sp. 42MFCr.1 | reverse complement strand
GTCGGATCAAGAATAGGCTGGAGGACTTGCAGGAGCGCCTGTTGGATCAGGCGGTCCAGCACCGTGGGGATGCCAAGCTCGCGCTCGCCGCCCCCTGGCTTCGGGATCATCACCCGACGCACCGGCTGTGGCCGGTACGTCCCCTCCCGCAGGCTGTCGCGGATGGCAGGCCAAGAGATGCGTAGCATTGCGGCCGTCTGGTCAATGTCCAGACCGTCCGCGCCCGCCGCGCCTTTGTTGGCCCGCACCTGCTTCCACGCCAGCAGAAGGTTCTCTCGCCGCAGGGCCACCTCAAGCAGCCCTGCGCCCGTGTCGTTCCCGATCCGCGGCGGGGGCTCGGCTTCGTCGCGACCGGAGCTCCGGCGGGCTTCCGGATTTACGCCACCGCCCATTGGTCACAAGAGCTTCGCGGTTTGTTGCCCGCTCACCCTGGTCGGCATCGCCTCATATCCGGTTCTTGTCCATCGGCCCGCAGGTTCGATCCACGCTTCCTCCCCACGGTTGGTCACCCCGCCGCAGGTGCGCTTCACTTCGCTCGATGTGACCAGCTTACGGTGGGACTTCCACCCACAAGAATGCGCCCATGCTGGGCGCACAACAAAAAGCCGCCCGGATCGCTCCGGGCGGCTTCTCAATTCTTAAGACCAAGCTGCCGATTATTCGGCAGCCGGTGCGCTCTCGCCTGCGAGATCCTGCAGCATCGGCGTGGCGACATCGGCGCCCGTGCCCTTGCGGCGTTCCTCGAGGATCAACTCGTCGCGCGAGGTCGCGATGCGACGGATCTGGGTCATCGTGCCACCGGTACCGGCGGGGATCAGACGACCGACGATGACGTTTTCCTTCAGACCCTGCAGACCGTCGGTCTTGCCGGCGATTGCAGCTTCCGTCAGCACCTTCGTCGTTTCCTGGAAGGACGCGGCGGAGATGAACGACGGGGTCTGCAGCGACGCCTTGGTGATACCCAGCAGAACCGGATCGCCATAAGCAGGCTTCTTGCCCTGTTCGATCAGCGCATCGTTGACGTCTTCGAGCTCGATACGGTCGACGTTGTCGCCGACGATGTAAGTCGAGTCGCCTGCATCGGTGATTTCCACCTTCTGCAGCATCTGACGGACAATCACTTCGATGTGCTTGTCGTTGATGACAACGCCCTGCAAGCGATAGACTTCCTGGATTTCGTTGACCAGGTACGAAGCGAGTGCTTCGACGCCCTTGATCGCCAGGATGTCGTGCGGAGCCGGGTTACCGTCGAGGATGTAGTCACCCTTCTCGATGTAGTCGCCTTCCTGAAGGTGGAAGGGCTTGCCCTTCGGGATCAGGTATTCGACAGGCTCGACACCGTCTTCCGCCGGCTCGATGATGACGCGACGCTTATTCTTGTAGTCGCGGCCGAGGCGGATCGTACCATCGATCTCAGCGATGATGGCGTGGTCCTTTGGACGACGAGCTTCGAACAGTTCGGCAACGCGCGGCAGACCGCCGGTGATGTCCTTGGTCTTGGCGCTTTCGAGCGGCGAACGTGCAAGCACGTCACCCTGAGACACCTTCTGACCCGGCTCGACCGACAGGATCGCGTCGACCGAGAGCAGGAAGCGGGCGTCACCACCACGGGACAGCTTCATGACATTGCCGCTGGCATCCTTGATGACGATTGCCGGCTTGAGGTCCGAACCACGCGGGGTCGAACGCCAGTCGATAACCTGACGCTTTGTGATGCCAGTGGATTCGTCGGTCGCTTCGAGAACCGAGAGACCGTCGACGACGTCTTCGAACTGAACGGTACCGGCCACTTCCGTCATCATCGGACGGGTGTAGGGGTCCCACTCTGCCAGACGCTGACCGCGCTTGACCTTGTCGCCATCGTCGACATGCAGCTTCGAACCATAGGCGACGCGCTGCGAGGAGCGCTCGACACCACGCTCGTCCAGGATCTGGACGGTCATATTACGGCCCATGGCAACGAGGTTGCCATCCGAGTTGCGCAGCAGGTTGCGGTTCTTGATCTGAACCGTACCTTCGTACGAGGCTTCCAGGAACGACTGGTCAACCACGGTTGCCGTGCCACCAAGGTGGAACGTACGCATGGTGAGCTGCGTGCCCGGCTCGCCGATCGACTGAGCAGCGATAACACCGACTGCTTCACCCATGTTGACCGGGGTACCGCGTGCAAGGTCACGACCGTAGCAGACCGAGCAGACGCCCGTCTGGATTTCGCAGGTCAGTGCCGAACGGATACGGATCGACTGGATACCAGCCTTCTCGATCTCGATGACATCGGGCTCGAGGATCATCTTGCCGGCATCGACGATACGCTCGCCAGTGACCGGATGATCGATATCATCAAGGGCGGTACGGCCGAGGATACGGGCACCGAGCGACGCAACGACCTGACCGGCATCAACGATGGCGGTCATGGTCAGGCCCTTGTCGGTGCCGCAATCGACCGAGTTGACGATGCAATCCTGGGCGACGTCGACGAGACGACGGGTCAGGTAACCGGAGTTCGCGGTCTTCAAGGCAGTGTCTGCCAGACCCTTACGGGCGCCGTGCGTCGAGTTGAAGTACTCGTTGACGGTCAGGCCTTCCTTGAAGTTCGACGTGATCGGCGTTTCGATGATTTCGCCCGACGGCTTGGCCATGAGGCCGCGCATGCCGCCCAGCTGACGCATCTGGTTCGGAGAACCACGAGCGCCCGAGTGGGACATCATATAGATGGCGTTCATTGGCTTCTGACGACCGGTGTTCGGATCGAATTCGACGGCCTTAATGCGGGCCATCATGTCTTCGGCAACCTTTTCGGTGGCCTTGCCCCAGGCGTCGACAACCTTGTTGTACTTTTCGCCCTGCGTGATCAGACCGTCATTGTACTGCTGCTCGTATTCCTTCACCAGGTTTTCGGTGTCGGCAACGATCTTCGCCTTGGTTTCCGGAATGACCATGTCGTCCTTGCCGAACGAAATGCCGGCGCGGCAGGCATGGGTGAAGCCGAGCTGCATGATGCGGTCGCAGAAAATGACCGTGTCCTTCTGGCCGCAATGGCGGTAGACCGCGTCGATCATCTTGGAGATGTTCTTCTTGGTCATTTCCTGGTTGCAGACGTCGAAGGTCACCTTGCCGTTCTTCGGCAGGAGTTCGCCGATGAGCAAGCGGCCCGGAGTCGTTTCATAGATCTTCGAGTACGGCTTGCCGTCCTCGTCGACCGACTTGAAGCGGCCGCGGATCTTGGTGTGCAGCGTCACGACCTTGTTTTCGAGCGCGTGATGCAGCTCGCCGAGGTCGGAGAAGGCCATGCCTTCGCCCGGCTCGTTCTGGTTCATGATCGAGAGGTAGTACAGGCCGAGAACCATGTCCTGCGACGGAACGATGATCGGTGCACCGTTTGCAGGGTGCAGGATGTTGTTCGTCGACATCATCAGAACGCGGGCTTCGAGCTGGGCTTCAAGCGACAGCGGCACGTGAACAGCCATCTGGTCACCGTCGAAGTCGGCGTTGAATGCCGTGCAGACGAGCGGGTGCAGCTGGATGGCCTTGCCTTCGACCAGCGTGGGTTCGAAGGCCTGGATTCCCAGGCGGTGCAGCGTCGGTGCGCGGTTCAGGAGAACCGGATGCTCGCGGATGACCTCGTCGAGGATATCCCAAACCTCAGGCTTTTCCTTTTCAACCAGCTTCTTGGCCTGCTTGACGGTCGAGGAGTAACCCTTGGCGTCGAGGCGGGCATAGATGAACGGCTTGAACAGCTCGAGCGCCATCTTCTTCGGAAGACCGCACTGGTGCAGCTTCAGTTCCGGACCGGTCACGATGACCGAGCGGCCGGAATAGTCGACGCGCTTGCCGAGCAGGTTCTGGCGGAAGCGGCCCTGCTTGCCCTTGAGCATGTCGGACAGCGACTTCAGCGGACGCTTATTGGCGCCGGTGATGACGCGGCCACGGCGGCCGTTGTCGAACAGCGCGTCCACAGATTCCTGCAGCATGCGCTTTTCGTTGCGGATGATGATGCCCGGAGCGCGCAGTTCGATCAGGCGCTTCAGACGGTTGTTACGGTTGATGACGCGGCGGTACAGATCGTTCAGGTCCGACGTCGCGAAACGGCCGCCGTCGAGCGGAACGAGCGGACGCAGATCCGGCGGGATCACCGGAACGACCTTCATGATCATCCATTCCGGGCGGTTGCCGGATTCCATGAAGTTCTCGACGATCTTCAAGCGCTTCATCAGCTTCTTCTGCTTGAGGTCCGACGTGGTGTCGGCAAGCTCGGAGCGCAGATCGCCAGCGATCTTCTCAAGGTTCATCGATGCCAGCATCTCGTAGATGGCTTCAGCACCGATCATGGCCGTGAACTGGTCTTCGCCGTATTCGTCAACGGCGAGCATGTACTCTTCTTCCGTCAGGAGCTGGTGCTCCTTGAGCGCGGTCAGGCCCGGCTCGGTGACGATGTAGTGTTCGAAGTAGAGAACGCGCTCGACATCCTTCAGCGTCATGTCGAGCAGCGTAGAAATGCGGCTCGGCAGCGACTTCAGGAACCAGATGTGGGCAACGGGAGCGGCGAGCTCGATATGGCCCATGCGCTCACGGCGAACGCGCGACAGCGTGACTTCAACGCCGCACTTTTCGCAGATGATGCCCTTGTACTTCATGCGCTTGTACTTACCGCAAAGGCACTCGTAGTCCTTGATCGGTCCGAAGATGCGCGCGCAGAAGAGACCGTCGCGTTCCGGCTTGAACGTGCGGTAGTTGATGGTTTCCGGCTTCTTGATCTCACCGTAAGACCAGGAAAGAATCTTCTCCGGAGAAGCAATCGAAATCCGGATGGAATCGAAGTTCTGTGCAGGCACCTGCGGATTGAAAAGATTCATGACCTCTTGGTTCATGCCTGTCTCCTTCATGGGCGGATGCGCCCTTATCTTGCATGGACGGCGGCAAATCCCGGGAGCCGCGCCAACGCTCAAAACGACAATAACCGCAGAATGCGGCGAAATCGTCCCTGCCCGGCCGACACGTAAGGGGCCAGAGCGGGAACGGTGTGCGCTGCGTTACAGCGCACACCCATCGGTGGTTACTCGGCAGCGTCCGGCAACTGGCTGGCCTGCTGCTCCTCGACCTTCGAATTCTCGAGTTCGACGGAGAGACCAAGCGAGCGCATTTCCTTGACGAGAACGTTGAAGCTTTCCGGAATACCGGCTTCGAACGTATCGTCGCCACGGACGATGGCTTCGTAGACCTTGGTACGGCCGGCAACGTCGTCCGACTTGACCGTGAGCATTTCCTGCAGCGTGTAGGCTGCACCGTATGCTTCCAGAGCCCAGACTTCCATTTCGCCGAAGCGCTGACCGCCGAACTGCGCCTTGCCGCCCAGCGGCTGCTGGGTAACGAGCGAGTAAGGACCGATCGAACGAGCGTGGATCTTGTCGTCGACCAGGTGGTTCAGCTTGATCATGTACATGTAGCCGACGGTGACCTTGCGGTCGAAGGGCTCGCCGGTACGGCCGTCGTACAGAACCGACTGACCGGACTCGTGCAGACCTGCCTTCTTCAGCATCGAGGCAACGTCAGGCTCATGCGCACCGTCGAAGACCGGCGTTGCGATGGAGACGCCCCTGCGGGACTGTTCAGCCAGCTTGACGAGCGATGCATCGTCAAAGTTGGCGACTTCGTCCTTGGCCTGCGACGCGTAGACTTCCGTCAGTTCCGTCTTCAGGTCGGTGATGTCCATCGTCTTGCGGTATTCGTCGAGCAGTTCGCCGATCTTCTTACCCATGCCGGCGCAAGCCCAGGCAAGGTGGGTTTCGAGGATCTGCCCGACGTTCATGCGCGAAGGCACGCCAAGCGGGTTCAAGCAGATGTCGACATGCGTACCGTCTTCGAGGAACGGCATGTCCTCGACAGGCACAATGCGCGAGACGACGCCCTTGTTGCCGTGACGGCCGGCCATCTTGTCGCCCGGCTGGATCTTGCGCTTAACAGCAACGAAGACCTTGACCATCTTCATGACGCCGGGAGGCATTTCGTCGCCGCGCTGAACCTTCTCGACCTTGTCCATGAAGCGCTGTTCGAGGCGCGACTTGGATTCGTCGTACTGGCCGCGGAGAGCTTCGAGTTCGCCCTGGACCTTCTCGTCCTCGACAGCGAACATCCACCACTGCGAGCGAGGATATTCCGAGACGACGGCGTTCGAAAGCTCGGTGCCCTTTTTGAAGCCCTTCGGGCCGGCGATTGCGACCTGGCCGCGTAGCATGTCGACCAGACGGCCGTAGACGTTACGATCGAGGATCGCCTGCTCGTCGTCGCGGTCCTTTGCAAGACGCTCGATCTCTTCGCGCTCGATCGCCATCGCGCGCTCGTCCTTTTCAACGCCGTGGCGGTTGAAGACGCGCACTTCGACGATCGTCCCGTAGGTGCCGGGCGGCATACGCATGGACGTATCGCGAACGTCGGAAGCCTTTTCACCGAAGATGGCGCGCAGAAGCTTTTCTTCCGGCGTCATCGGGCTCTCACCCTTCGGCGTGATCTTGCCGACGAGAATGTCACCGGGCTGAACTTCGGCGCCGATATAGACGATGCCGGCTTCGTCCAGGTTCTTCAGCGCTTCTTCCGAGACGTTCGGAATGTCGCGCGTGATTTCTTCCGGACCAAGCTTGGTGTCACGTGCCATCACTTCGAATTCTTCGATGTGGATGGAGGTGAACACGTCGTCAGCAACGATCCGCTCGGACATTAGGATCGAGTCTTCGTAGTTGTAACCGTTCCACGGCATGAACGCGACGAGCGCGTTACGGCCGAGAGCAAGGTCGCCCAGGTCCGTCGACGGACCGTCGGCGAGGATGTCGCCGCGGTTGACAACGTCACCCACGGTGACCAGCGGACGCTGGTTGACGCAGGTGTTCTGGTTCGAACGCTGGAACTTCTGCAGGCGGTAGATATCGACACCGGACTTGCCAGCTTCGAGGTCTTCCGTCGCACGGATAACGATACGCGTCGCGTCGACCTGGTCGACCACGCCGCCGCGACGGGCGCCGATAGCAGCACCGGAGTCGCGAGCGACGACCGGCTCCATGCCGGTGCCGACGAACGGAGCTTCAGCACGCAGCAGCGGAACGGCCTGACGCTGCATGTTCGAGCCCATGAGAGCGCGGTTGGCGTCGTCGTTTTCCAGGAACGGGATGAGAGCCGCTGCGACCGAAACAACCTGCTTCGGCGAAACGTCCATCAGGTTCATGCTGTCGCGCGGAGCGAGCATAACTTCGCCAGCATGACGGCAGACGACGAATTCGTCGGTGAAGGAACCATCGGCGCCAAGCTCGGCGTTTGCCTGTGCAACGTAGTACTTCGCTTCTTCCATGGCGGAGAGGTAAAGAACGTCGTTCGTCACCTTGCCATCAACGATGCGGCGGTATGGGCTTTCGATGAAGCCATACTTGTTGACGCGGGCGAAGGTCGCAAGCGAGTTGATCAGACCGATGTTCGGGCCTTCCGGCGTTTCGATCGGGCAAATGCGGCCGTAGTGGGTCGGATGAACGTCGCGGACTTCAAAGCCTGCGCGCTCGCGCGTCAGACCACCCGGGCCAAGAGCCGATAGACGACGCTTGTGGGTGATTTCCGAAAGCGGGTTCACTTGGTCCATGAACTGCGACAGCTGCGAGGAACCGAAGAATTCGCGAACGGCAGCAGCTGCCGGCTTCGCGTTGATCAGGTCCTGCGGCATGACCGTGTCGATTTCGATCGAGGACATACGTTCCTTGATCGCGCGCTCCATACGGAGCAGGCCGAGACGGTACTGGTTTTCCATCAATTCGCCGACAGAGCGAACACGACGGTTGCCTAGGTTGTCGATGTCGTCGATTTCGCCCTTGCCGTCGCGCAGTTCGACCAACATCTTGACCACGGCCAGGATGTCGTCCTTGCGCAGGATGCGGACGGTGTCTTCGACGTCGAGGTCGAGGCGCATGTTCATCTTGACGCGGCCAACGGCGGAGAGGTCGTAGCGCTCCGCATCGAAGAACAGCGAGTTGAACATGGCTTCAGCCGAGTCCATTGTCGGCGGTTCACCCGGACGCATGACGCGGTAGATGTCGAACAGAGCGTCCTGGCGGTTCTCGTTCTTGTCCGCCGTCAGCGTGTTGCGGATATAGGCGCCGACGTTGATGTGGTCGATGCCGAGAACCGGGATCTCGTCGAAACCGTTCTGGAGAATGATCGGAAGGGTCTTCTCATCGATCTCGTCGCCGGCCTCGAGGTAGATTTCACCTGTCGAGTAGTTGACGATGTCTTCGGCGAGGTAGTTGCCGTACAGATCTTCGTCGGTCGCCTTCAAAGCCTTGAGGCCCTTGTCAGCGAGCTGACGGAGCAGACGCGGAGTCAGCTTTTTGCCGGCTTCGACAACGACTTCACCGGTGTCGGCGTCAACCATTTCGGTGATTGCCTTGGCACCCTTGAGGGTCTCCGGCGTAAACGGAATGCGCCAGCCCTTGCCGTCGCGCTGATAGTCGGACTTCGTGTAGAAGGTCGACAGGATCTCTTCGCCGTCCATGCCGAGCGCCATAAGCAGCGAGGTCACGGGGATCTTGCGGCGACGATCGATACGGGCATAGACGATGTCCTTGGCGTCGAACTCGATGTCGAGCCAGGAACCGCGGTACGGGATCACGCGGGCAGCGAAAAGCAGCTTGCCGGAAGAATGGCTCTTGCCCTTGTCGTGATCGAAGAAGACGCCCGGCGAACGGTGCATCTGGGACACGATAACGCGCTCGGTGCCGTTGACGATGAACGTACCGTTGTTGGTCATGAGCGGCATGTCGCCCATGTAGACCGACTGCTCCTTGATGTCCTTGATGGACTTCGCACCCGTATCTTCGTCGATATCGAACACGATCAGACGGAGAGTGACCTTCAGCGGCGCGGCGTAGGTCAGGTCGCGCTGACGGCATTCATCGACGTCGAACTTTGGCGGTTCGAATTCATAAGACACGAATTCCAGCATGGAAGCGCCGGAGAAATCCGTGATCGGGAAAACGGACTTGAAGACAGCCTGAAGGCCTTCGTCAGGGCGACCGCCCTTGGGCTCTTCAACCATCAGGAATTGATCATACGATGCCTTTTGAACCTCGATGAGGTTCGGCATTTCTGTGACTTCGGGGATCTTACCGAAAAACTTGCGTACGCGCCTACGACCATTGAACGAAAGGGTCTGAGCCATCGTCGCTCCTTCAAAATTGCATCCGGGCCTGCAACGGACGGGAACCGATGGCCAGTCGACCCCGTCAATCATGAGTAGTTCAATCTCGTCTCACTTCCCGAAATGCGAGGCCGGATTGCCTTCGCGTCTCGGTTCGAGACCATCCTCTTGAAGAACCCATTACCCAAAAGCCGTTTTCACGCGGCTTTTGGGTAATTCGTTCAACGAAACGACAAATGGGAGGCGGGAAATCCCACCCCCCAGATGTAGTTCAAGATTACTTAACGTCGACCTTAGCGCCGGCGTCTTCAAGCTTCTTCTTGATGTCGGCAGCTTCAGCCTTGGAAACGGCTTCCTTGACAGCCTTCGGAGCGCCTTCGACGAGGTCCTTGGCTTCCTTGAGGCCGAGGCCGGTGATGCCACGAACTTCCTTGATGACGTTGATCTTGTTAGCGCCGGCATCCGTGAGGATGACGTCGAACTCGGTCTTTTCTTCTTCAGCAGCAGCAGCAGCGCCTGCACCGCCAGCAACAGCAGCAACAGCTACCGGAGCAGCAGCGGAAACGCCCCACTTTTCTTCGAGAAGCTTGGACAGTTCTGCAGCTTCCAGAACGGTCAGCGAGGAGAGGTCGTCTACGATCTTTGCGAGATCAGCCATGTTATCAGTTCCTTTTGTTCGGTTCGAACCGGTTGTTTATAAACAGCAAAAAACCGCCTTATGCGGCTTCGTCCTTCTTGGCGTAAGCCGAAAACACGCGAGCAAGCTGGCTTGCCGGTGCTGCAACAACGCCTGCGATGCGGGTAGCCGGAGTCTGGATCATACCCAGCAGCTTCGCGCGCAGTTCGTCCAACGACGGCAGGGTCGCAAGCGACTTGACTGCATCAGCGTTGAGCGTCGTTGTTCCCATGGCGCCGCCCAAAACAACGATCTTATCGTTGGTCTTGGCGAAATCCACGACGACTTTCGGAGCGGTGATCGGGTCATTGCTGTAAGCAATGAGCGTCTGACCGGTGAAGAGACCAGAGATCCCTTCCGCTTCCGTACCCTGAAGGGCGATTTTGGCCAGGCGGTTCTTCGCGACTTTGACGGTACCGCCAGCTGCGCGCATCTTGGAACGGAAGTCGTTCATCTGCGCGACTGTAGCACCAGCATAGTGGGCCACGACAACCGAGCCCGAAGCCTTGAAGACTTCGTTCAGTTCCGTGACGAATTCGCGTTTTTCCGCTCTTTCCACTGCCTATCTCCAGTTGGCAGGACCTTTTTGACGGGCCCCACCGGGTTGCCTTTTGCCTCCTGGGATCAGAAGCGATCCCAAGCGACGCTTGAGGATCCTGTCCCCTCGCGCTTCGCGCCAAAGAAAGGCCGAAGGCACAAGGCATCCAAGGCTCGAACCAAATTCCTAGAAGCAGAACTTCATGCAATTCGGGTCTTACCCGTCTCATGCAGGCCAAGTGATTAAGGGAGAACCACCTGCAATCTCGGACAGGATTCCGGATTTCTCCGGAATACTCCGGCCCCTTTCGAGGCCGGAATTCTTTAGCCGGGCCGAAGCCCAGCGAAACTTACTTAAGCGGCCGTAACAGACGACGGGTCGATCTTGACGCCCGGGCCCATGGTCGAAGAGATCGCTACGCGCTTGACATAGTTGCCCTTCGCGCCAGCCGGCTTCGCCTTGATGACAGCGTCAGCGAAGGCACGGATGTTTTCTTCCAGAGCCTTGGCATCGAAGGATGCCTTGCCAACGCCAGCATGAACGATACCAGCCTTTTCGACGCGGAACTCGACAGCGCCGCCCTTGGATGCCTTGACAGCACCGGCAACGTCCATCGTAACGGTACCAACCTTCGGGTTCGGCATCATACCACGCGGGCCGAGAACCTTACCAAGGCGGCCGACGAGCGGCATCATGTCCGGGGTCGCGATGCAGCGATCGAAATCGATCTTGCCGCCCTGGACGATTTCGACGAGCTCTTCAGCACCGACGACATCTGCGCCAGCAGCCTTGGCTTCGTCAGCCTTGGCGCCGCGAGCAAAGACAGCAACGCGAACGTCGCGGCCCGTGCCGTTCGGCAGGTTGACAACGCCGCGGACCATCTGGTCTGCGTGACGCGGATCAACGCCGAGGTTCATGGCGACTTCGATGGTTTCATCGAACTTCGCGACCGCGCGCTCCTTGACCATGCCAATGGCGAGAGTCAGAGCGTAGAGCTTCGTGGGATCAACACCTTCGTTGATCTTCTTCGTGCGCTTGCCAGCCATGGTCTTATCCTACCACTTCCAGGCCCATGGCGCGGGCAGAGCCCTCGATCATCGCCATTGCACCTTCGATATCCGCTGCGTTGAGATCCTTCATCTTGGCTTCGGCGATCGACTTGATCTGAGCCTTGGTGAGCTTTCCTGCGGTCGCGCCCTTGCCAGGCGTCTTCGAACCGGACTGGATCTTCGCTTCCTTCTTGAGGAAGTAGCTGACGGGCGGCTGCTTCATCGCGAAGGTGAAAGACTTGTCCTGGTAATAGGTAATGACGACCGGGATCGGCATACCCTTTTCCATTTCCTGCGTAGCGGCGTTGAACGCCTTGCAGAATTCCATGATGTTAATGCCACGCTGACCAAGCGCCGGGCCGATTGGCGGGGACGGGTTTGCCGATCCTGCCTTGACCTGAAGCTTGAGCTGGCCTGCAACTTTCTTAGCCATATCTCTCTGCCTTTCATTGATGGCCAGTTACCCGGCCAAGATGCCGGATCGCTCCGGCGGCTGCGGTTGCGTGGTTCGGATCCCGGGCCCGGCTAAGACCCCTCACCTTCCACGCGGTTCGCGGCTTGCGCCGCGGACGATCAGACCTTTTCGACCTGAGCGTATTCCAGTTCGACCGGTGTAGCGCGGCCGAAGATCGACACTTCCACCTTCAGGCGCGAACGCTCTTCGTCCACATCCTGGACCGTGCCATTGAACGAAGCGAACGGACCGTCGGAAACGCGGACCTGCTCGCCAATCTCGAAGGTAACAGATGCCTTCGGCCGCTCCACACCCTCCTGGACTTGACCGAGAATGCGCTCGGCTTCGGAATCCGGAATCGGAACGGGCTTGTTGTCGGAGCCGAGGAAGCCAGTGACCTTCGGCGTATTCTTGATCAGGTGGTAGGCCTCATCGGTCAGATCCGCACGAACCATGACATAGCCCGGGAAGAACTTTCGCTCGCTGTCGACCTTGCGACCGCGACGAACCTCAACCACCTTTTCGGTCGGGACGAGAATCTTTTCGAACAGGTGCTCGAGGCCCTTCTGACGAGCCTTATTCTCGATGTCTTCCGCGACCTTCTTCTCAAAATTAGAATATGCGTGGACGATATACCAACGTGCCGCCATGTTATATCTCCACCCGATCAGCTGCCAACGTTGAGCACAAAGCTCAGAACCCAGCCAATAAGCTGGTCCGCGGCAAAAAAGAACAGCGCGGCAAAGATCACCATTACAAGCACCATGACCGTGGAGATCATCGTCTCGCGGCGCGACGGCCAGGTAACTTTCAACGTCTCGGAGCGAACCTGCTGTAGAAACGCAAACGGATTAGTTTTGGATGCCATCGACTGCCCACGCAATTACGGCGCGTAAAGCTGAACATATCAGCCCCACGCACCGCGTGTCTGTTGAACCCTACATAAACATCGATTCCCAATTGCACAAGAGGGAAACCGAAGTTTAACGAACTTAGCCATACGTCGCCTTTCCGGCCGAACTGCTGCGAGATGTCCGCGCAACTCGTTCAAGAAAGATGGCAGGGGCAGAGGGGCTCGAACCCACGACCTGCGGTTTTGGAGACCGCCGCTCTACCAACTGAGCTATACCCCTTTACGCTTTACATTCAGCTTCTTGACCGGACCGGCCGCGAAGCGCAACTGCAAGCATGGCGCTCCTTTAAGGCGGCGGCGCAGGATTGGCAAGTGCGTTTTTCTATTTTTCCAATCCCGCGTCGCGGAAACGCCTGCGATCAGACTTTCACATATTTGCGCCAGTCGTGCTCTTCCTTGAAACCAAGCACTTCGCGGATCTTGCGGTTGGAGAGCAGGCCCTCGTATTCGCCGATTTCGCGTGTGAACGGCACATTCGGATAGAATCGCCTGGCGAGTTCCTTCGACGGCGTGTTGGCCGAGACGGTGTCGTTCGCGGCGTTGAAGACCTGGAAGCCCAAACCGTCCTTCTCGGTGCAGAGGTGGCAGATCTGCCCGAGGTCGCGGGCGTCGATATAGCTCCAGGCGATGCGCTTGCGCATTTCGGGGTTGGCGAAATAGGTCGGAAACCTCTCGTACTCATGCGGCTCGATGACATTGCCGATGCGCAGCGCGTAGATGTCGAAACCCGAGCGTTCGGCAAAGGCACGCGCTGTCTTCTCGTTCACGACCTTGGAGAGACCGTAAGAATCCATCGGGTTGACGTCATAGTCTTCCTCCAGCGGAAACTGATGGAAGTCGCGATGGCCTTCCGCAAAGCAGACCCCATAGGTTGTCTCGCTGGAGGCAACGATGATCTTGCGGATGCCGAGCTTCACCGCGGCCTCGATGACATTGTAGGTGCCCATCGTGTTGATGCGGAACGTTTCGTTGTCGGGCTTGATGAGAATGCGCGGGATTGCCGCGAAATGCACCACGGCGTCGAAGGGTTGGACGCCCCTGCCCGCATCGAGGTCGGGAAAGTCGCGGTGCATCGAAAGCGCGTTGAAGATCTGGCCGCTGTCGGTGATATCGGCAATCAGGTTGGTCACGCCGGGGCTATCAAGCGGCACCAGATCGACGTTGTGAACCTCGTAGCCGGCGTTGACGAGCCACGGCACCGCATGGCGCCCTGCCTTGCCCGAACCACCTGTGAAGAGAATGCGCTTTTTCATCATGTCCTCCCTTATGAAATCGGAGGGATAGATAAAGGCTTTGCGTTCAAGCGCAAGGCCACTACCCGGCTTTGCGTTGTCACCGACAGTGATGCCTAATTCAAATGACAGATACAGAAAGGGGCCCCGCTGTTTCCAGCGGAGCCCCTTCTTAGATCCGGATAAACCGAAGCTTACTCGACGATCGAGGCGACGATGCCGGCGCCGACGGTACGGCCGCCTTCGCGGATAGCGAAGCGCAGCTTTTCTTCCATCGCGATCGGAACGATCAGCTCGACGTCTACAGTGACGTTGTCGCCAGGCATAACCATTTCCGTGCCTTCCGGCAGGGTGACGATGCCGGTGACGTCCGTCGTGCGGAAGTAGAACTGCGGACGGTAGTTGGTGAAGAACGGCGTATGACGGCCGCCTTCTTCCTTCGTCAGGATGTAGGCTTCAGCCTTGAACTTCTTGTGCGGCTTGACAGAGCCCGGCTTGCACAGGATCTGACCACGCTCGACGCCGTCACGGTTCACACCGCGAACCAGAGCACCGATGTTGTCGCCAGCCTGGCCCTGGTCGAGCAGCTTACGGAACATTTCAACGCCGGTAACCGTCGTCTTCGAGGTCGGGCGGATGCCGACGATTTCGACTTCTTCGCCAACCTTGACGATACCGCGCTCGACGCGGCCGGTCACAACCGTACCACGGCCGGAGATCGAGAACACGTCTTCGATCGGCATCAGGAACGGCTGGTCGATCGGACGCTCAGGCGTTGGGATGTAGGCGTCAACAGCTGCCATCAGCTCGCGGATCGCGTCTTCGCCGATCTTCTTGTCGGAGTCTTCGAGAGCGGCAAGAGCCGAGCCCTTGATGACCGGAATGTCGTCGCCCGGGAAGTCGTAGGACGACAGAAGTTCGCGAACTTCGAGCTCGACGAGTTCGAGAAGCTCGGCGTCGTCAACCTGGTCGACCTTGTTGAGGAACACGACGATCGCCGGAACGCCAACCTGGCGAGCAAGCAGGATGTGCTCGCGGGTCTGCGGCATCGGGCCGTCGGCAGCCGAGCAAACCAGGATCGCGCCGTCCATCTGCGCAGCACCGGTGATCATGTTCTTGACGTAGTCGGCGTGGCCGGGGCAGTCAACGTGGGCATAGTGGCGGTTCGGGGTCTCGTATTCGACGTGTGCCGTCGAAATGGTGATGCCGCGAGCCTTTTCTTCCGGAGCCGCGTCGATCTGGTCGTACGCCTTGAACTCGCCGAAGTACTTCGTGATCGCTGCCGTCAGAGACGTCTTGCCGTGGTCAACGTGGCCGATCGTGCCGATGTTAACGTGCGGCTTGTTGCGCTCAAACTTACTCTTTGCCATTTG
>NZ_KB897879.1:0-18210 GCF_000377185.1 Rhizobium sp. 42MFCr.1 | reverse complement strand
CATATCCGGTTCTTGTCCATCGGCCCGCAGGTTCGATCCACGCTTCCTCCCCACGGTTGGTCACCCCGCCGCAGGTGCGCTTCACTTCGCTCGATGTGACCAGCTTACGGTGGGACTTCCACCCACAAGAATGCGCCCATGCTGGGCGCACAACAAAAAAAGCCGTCGCCTAGGTCAGGCGACGGGCTTTCGTTCAATCCCTACGGAAAATCTTAGACGCCGCTCTGGCCGTCGGAGCCGATATAGGCGATGCGCAGCATGTTGGTGGCACCAGGTGTCCCGAGCGGCACGCCGGCCGAGATAATGATGCGGTCGCCCGGCTTGCCGAAGCCTTCATCGGCTACTATGCGGCAGGCACGGTTGACCATGTCGTCAAGGTCGGTCGCGTCATGCGTGACGACGCAGTGCAGGCCCCACACGATGGCAAGGCGGCGAGCCGTCTGGATGACAGGCGACAGCGCCAGGATCGGCACCTGCGGGCGCTCGCGCGAGGCGCGCAAGCCGGTTGTGCCTGACGAGGTATAACAGACGATGGCCGACAGGCGCAGCGTCTCGGCGATCTGCCGGGCCGCGAGCGAAATCGCGTCGGCGCCGGTTGCCTCCGGCTGCGCACGCTGCGCGTAGATAATACCAGGATAGTGCGGCTCGCGCTCGATGGCGCTGGCGATCGAGGCCATCGTCGAGACCGCTTCGACCGGGTAGTCACCCGAAGCGGATTCCGCCGATAGCATCACCGCATCGGCGCCTTCGAAGACGGCCGTGGCGACGTCGGACACCTCGGCGCGGGTCGGAACCGGCGCGGAGATCATCGATTCCAGCATCTGCGTCGCGACGACGACCGGCTTGCCCGAACGGCGGCAGGCGCGGATCAATTGCTTCTGGATGCCCGGCACGGATTCGAGCGGCATTTCGACGCCGAGGTCACCACGGGCGACCATGAGCGCGTCGGACAGCTCGATGATTTCCTCGATGCGCTCGATCGCCTGCGGCTTTTCGATCTTCGACATGATGCCGACACGGCCGCGCGCGATCTTGCGCACTTCAGCCAGATCTTCCGGGCGCTGCACGAAGGAGAGCGCGACCCAGTCGACATCGTCGGTTTCGAGAACAGCTGCGAGGTCGGTGCGGTCCTTGTCGGTCAGAACCCCGACGGTGAGCAGCGTGTCGGGAAGGCTGACGCCCTTGCGGTCGGAAATCTTCGTGCCGGAAATGACCGTCGTGACGATGCTCTTGCCGTCGCACTTTTCAGCGCGCAGGGCGAGCTTGCCGTCGTCGATCAGCAGGCGGTGACCGGGCTGCACCGATTCCAGAATTTCCGGATGCGGCAGGAACACGCGGGTGGCGTCGCCGGGAATGTCCTTGTTGTCGAGCGTGAAGGTGTCGCCCGGCTTCAGGTCGACCTTGCCTTCGGCGAACTTGCCGACGCGCAGCTTCGGGCCCTGCAGGTCGGCAAGGATGCCGATCGGACGGCCGGAGCGCGCTTCGACGGCGCGGATACGCTTGATCAGCGTGCGCATCACGTCATGGCTGGCGTGGCTCATGTTGATGCGAAAGACGTCGGCACCGGCCTGGTGCAGCTTCTCGATCATCGATTCCTCGGACGAGGCGGGTCCGAGGGTGGCGAGGATTTTAACTTTGCGGTTGCGCTTCATTGATTCGGGCTTTCTTGGGTGCCTGGGGTATCGGAAAGTTGAACCATCCAGCTGCCCTGGCGGCCCGTGTCATATTCCTTGAACCCCATCTTTTGATAGCCACGGGCGTAGCAATCATTGACTCCCGTGATCTTGAACTCGTTTTCCGCCACGCACATCTGCACGTCACCCGTCCATCGGCCTCCCCGGGCAGCGTCTTCGGCGTAGAGATAATAGTATCGGGACTGCAACTCCCCCTCGATCAGCGTCGCACAGGTCGTCGCCGGCACTTGCCACCAGCCTTCCGTCATCCAGCCATCCTTGGCTCGATATCCGATCGCCACGCCCACCAGATTCTGCGTTCCGTTGCACACACGGAAATCCGCGCGGGCCACATCGGCAATGAAGAACGGCGAGAACGCCGCAAGGACAAAAAGGGCAAAACGGGCAAGCGGCCCGGAACGCGTAAGGAAACTTGGCGCGGTCTGGATCAACACGACTTCCAATTGGCTCCCGGTTATTCGATGTTTGTGCTTTCTTGCGCTGCCTCCCGGCGAATGTCAACGCAATGCTAATCGATTATATCCTAGATGACCGACCGTACTTCGGCCGGGCCGCAGCCTTTGCTTGCCAAGCGCGCTTGAACCCATCGGTGACGCGTGCGATCAAAGACGGCCCCGTAAACTGCGATCGACATTTCATCCATGAGCACTTTCAAATCATTTGAACTACTAGCCGGCGATCATGACAAAGGCATGGTGCTGCTCGGCGATCACGCGATGAATCGACTGCCGGAGCGCTATGGACGACTTGGCTTGCCGGACAATGCCTTCGAGCGCCACATCGCCTATGACATCGGCATCGAGGGACTTGTCAGGAACCTGTCGACGAGGCTCCGAGTGCCCGCCGTCCTGGGCGGCTTTTCGCGGTTGCTGATCGACCCGAACCGGGGCGAAGACGACCCCACGCTGATCATGAAGATATCGGACGGCGCGATCGTGCCGGGCAACCATCCGATCACCGTGGAGGAGTGGAATTACCGGATCGAAACGTTCCACCGGCCCTATCACAATGCCGTCAGCGAAACGATCGACAGAGTCGCCAACAAGACCGGGAGTGCGCCGCTCGTTCTCTCGCTTCATTCCTACACGCCGGTCTGGAAACACTTTCCCCGCCCCTGGCACGCAGCCGTTCTGTGGGATACCGACAAGCGCGCAGTCGCCCCCTTGCTTGATTTGTTGCGCAGCGATCCCGATCTCGTGGTCGGTGACAACGAGCCTTACGACGGCGCGCTGAAGGGCGATACAATGTATCGACATTGCATGCTGACCGGCATTCCGCACGCGCTGCTCGAGGTACGCCAGGATCTGATCGGCGACGAGCCGGGTATTGCCGCGTGGGCGGACCGTCTCGCACCGATCTTCGAGACCATGAATGCCGATCCGGCACTGCACGAGTACAACGTGCATGTGTCGCGCACCGGTCCGTACGAATAAAGGAGACCGAGATGGCCGCCCTGACGAGACAACAACAGACCGAATTCGAGGCTGCGGCTTTTCGTCGCCTCGTGGAGCACCTGCGCGAGCGCAGCGATGTCCAGAACATCGATTTGATGAACCTTGCGGGCTTCTGCCGCAACTGCCTGTCCAACTGGTACCGCGAAGCAGCCGAGACGGACGGAGTTCCGCTCTCCAAAGACGAATCGCGCGAAATCGTCTACGGCATGCCGTATGACGATTGGAAGAACCTCCACCAGAACGACGCCTCGGCGGAGCAAAAAGCAGCGTTTGAGCTGAACAAGCCGCACAAATAATTCCTGTGCGGCTCGAATCGGCTTGACCCCGGACACGCTTCGCGGCAGTCAACGCCATCCGAATTTTCCCACCCCCAATCAGGAGAACACGATGTCTGATGCTCATGGCGTCGCCCGCGATCAGCTTCGCGCCTTTGTGGAGCGCATTGAACGCCTGGAAGAAGAAAAGAAGACCATCGCCGACGACATCAAGGACGTCTACGGCGAAGCCAAGGGCATGGGCTTCGATACCAAGATCCTCAAGAAGGTCGTTGCGCTGCGCAAAAAGGACGAGCAGGAACGTATGGAAGAGGACGCAATCCTCGACACCTATCTGCATGCACTCGGCATGATCGAAGCTCCGCCGGAAGGCTGATCGTTTCGCGCCTTACCTTCAAAGCCGCCGACATTCTCGGCGGCTATTTTGTTTGCGATTGGGTCGGGCAGAACTTATCTGCCGGCTTCCTTGGCCGCCTTCTCGATCACGTCAGCAACCTTTTTCGGCTGCGAGGCGAAGACCGCGTGACTGGACTTGATCTCGGTGACCACGCTGCCGGCACGCTTTGCCATGGTCCGCTCCAGTTCGGGGTTGATGGAGCGATCCTCGGTCGCCACGATGGACCAGCTCTTTTTCGTCCGCCAGGCAGGTTCCCCGACTTTGGTGCCAAAGACCTCTTTCGCAGCAAAGACCTGTGACTGCGCCACGAAGGCTGCTTCGGCCTTAGGCAGGTCGGCGGCAAAATCGGCGTGAAAGACGCTTGGATCGAGATAGAGATACTTGCCGTCCTTGGTTTCCTTGATGCCCTTTCCGGCCGGAGGCTTTGAGCCCGCAAGAGTAGCTACACTTTCGCCCTTGTCAGGCTGGAAGGCCGCCACATAGACAAGTCCCTCGACATGCGGGTTCCGGCCGGCTTCCGTAATGACCATGCCGCCATAGCTATGCCCGACCAGTAGCGTCGGCCCATCCTGCAGGTCCAGCACGCGGTTCGCCGCAGCGACGTCGTCGGCGAGCGAGGTCAAAGGTTCCTGTACGACCGTAACGTGAAAGCCGCGCCGCTCCAGGATTTCGGTGGCCTGGCGCCAGCCGGATCCGTCGGCGAAGGCGCCGTGAACAATGACGATGTTCTTGATGTCAGCGGCCTGGGACACAAAGGCGATGACGCTGGTGGCGAGTGCCAGTGCGAAGGTGGAAACGATACGGCGGTTCATGCGGTCGCTCCTTTAATCTATGGGATGCCGGGCTTGAAATGGTCGGGAGGCGCGGCTGAGGTTGAAAACGTGGGTAATCTGGTCTGCGCGACGTATCGCTGATATGTCAGGCTCCATCGTGATATGTAACGCAGTGTAGGAAGCTCAACCCTGTGCAAATTTGCGTGGGAACGCTGCGCCCGCCGCCCTCGCCAATGCTCATAGAATAAGCATTGAAACAAATTGCTTGATTTTGAGGCGTCGTTCGCGCATTCAATGCCGCACAAGGGACTTCGACCTTGGCCTCAGAGATCATAGGGCAAGACAACCGCAGCATGGCACCTTTCGCGATATCAATGCCGACGCTATCTCATCTGACGCAAATCCCTGACGACCGGCGGTAGACCCCGTGGCCAACCGCTCTTCCAAGCCTGGTGACCTCAACGTGCTCGTCATCGACGAGAACAGCATCCGCGCGTCGATCATCGATGTTGGCCTGCGGGAGGCAGGCTACGACAACGTCACGATCATCGACGACATGAACGGCCTCGCGAGGCGTATCACGGAGATCAACCCCGACGTCATCGTCATCGACCTCGAGAACCCGAACCGCGACATGCTGGAAAGCATCTTCCAGATTTCCCGCGCGGTTAAGCGCCCCATTGCAATGTTCGTTGACAAGTCGGACGAGGCCTCCATCGAGGCCGCCGTCGAGGCCGGCGTCTCCGCCTATATCGTCGACGGTCTGAAGCAGGAGCGTGTCCGCCCGATCCTCAAGATGGCGATCAGCCGTTTCAATGCCTTCTCGCGCCTGAACCGCGAGTTGGAGGAAACGCGCGGCGAACTGGAAAACCGCAAGCTGATCGACCGCGCGAAGGGATTGCTGATGCGATCCCGTGGACTGAGCGAAGATGAGGCCTATGCGCTCATGCGGCGAACGGCCATGAACCAGAATAGAAAAATCGTCGAGATTGCCCAAAGCCTGATCACGGCTGCGAGCCTTCTGGATCCGGGAACCTACCCATGACGAGCACACATCAGATCACCGCCGGCTTTCTGCCGCTTCTCGACAGCGCAATTCTGGTCGCCGCCAAGGAGAAGGGCTTTGCAGCGGAACAGGACATCGAGCTGAGGCTCGTGCGTGAACGCTCATGGGCGACGATTCGCGACCGGCTTGCGGTCAGCCATTTCGACGTGGCGCATATTCTCGGCCCCATGCCGATCGCCTGCAATCTCGGACTGACCGCGCCGGCGCCGCGTATGATCGTGCCGATGGCGCTTGGACTTGGCGGCAATGCCGTTACTGTCTCCGCCGACGTCTGGAGCGAGATGGCCGCATGCGGTGCCTCGCCCGATCTCGACGCCGACGCGAGCGGCCTTGCCCTGCGGCGCGTCATTGATAACAGGAAGGGCGAGCGTCTGCGCTTCGGCGTCGTCCACCCCTATTCAGGTCACAACTACGAGCTGCGCTACTGGCTCTCCGCAAGCGGCATCGATCCCGACAAGGATGTGGTGATCGGCGTCCTGCCTCCGCCCGATATGGCGGACGCGCTGACATCAGGCCTCATCGACGGCTACTGCGCCGGCGAGCCATGGAACACACTCGGCGTGCTTCATAACCGCGCGCATCTGGCGACGGTGAAGGCCGCCATCTGGAAATCGAGCCCTGAAAAGGTGCTTGGCGTCAACAACCGCTGGGCCGACGGGCATCCGGAAGCGCTCGCGGCCCTCCTGCGGGCGCTTTACGCGGCCTCCCTCTGGTGCGCCGACATCCGCAATCACGAGGAGCTTGCCAAGCTGCTCGCGAAGCCCGCCTATGTCGATCGGCCTTTGGAAAGTCTGTTACCCGCATTGACCGGTCTGCTGCACATTGGCGGGAAGGAGACGCTGAGCATCAAGGACTTCTTTGTCCCCAATGCCAAGGCAGCGACGTTCCCTTGGAAGAGCCACGCCTTGTGGTTCTACACGCAGATGGTTCGCTGGGGGCACATCCGGCATACCGCAGAACACCAGCAGATCGCCAACGACACCTACAGGCCCGATATTTACAGAAGCGCCTTGAAGGCGCTTGATGTCTCGATGCCGGCGGCGAGTTCGAAGGTGGAGGGTGCGCTCAAGGTCGAGACGCCCGTCGGCTCGAGCGGGGCGCTAACCCTTGGGCCGGACGGCTTCTTCGACGGCGGCCTGTTCGATCCCGATGACGTCGACAGCTATATCGCGAGCCAAGCTCGCCGCTGAGCACGTGCTTATTTTATACGCATTGCACAAATTTTAGAGCGATTGCTGCACGTGCGTTGACACCGAGGACATCCGCGGGATCTCCGCTGCTAACGATTTTCATTCAAAAACAATAGCTTACTAAAACTGGCACGGCCCTTGCTTTGTTATAAGCAGGCCAACAGGCCAAGAATTCCGCGTCCAACGACGGGCGCCCACAGCAAAGCCGCTGATCAGGATATCTCGCGCACGTCTAGTGAAAGCGCGCCCTGACCAGCGGCTTTTTGTTTTTAACCCCTAGCGATGGATAGGCACGACCTTGTCGGGCCCCGGAGAAGCCATGTCTGTTATCAGGAACACGCAGTCCATGTCCGCCGGCGAACCAGCCAAAGCATTGTGGATGTCCACGATTGCCTTCACCCTCTGTTTTGCCGTCTGGACGATCTTCGCGATCATCGGCATCCGCATCAAACAGGATCTCGGCCTGAACGAAGCCGAGTTCGGATTGTTGGTCGGCACGCCCGTTCTGACGGGTTCGCTTGTCCGTATCGTCCTTGGCATCTGGACCGGCCGTTATGGCGGCCGCCTCGTCTACACGCTCACCATGTTGGCTGCTGCCCTGGCGACCTTCCTCCTCTCCTATGCCCAGACCTACACGCAGATGCTGATCGCCGGCCTCGGCGTCGGCCTTGCCGGCGGCTCCTTCGCAGTCGGCGTCGCCTATGTCTCGCCCTTCTTCCCGCCTCAAAAGCAGGGAACGGCGCTCGGCATCTTCGGTGCCGGCAACGTCGGCGCCGCAGTGACCAAATTCGCGGCACCCTTCATCTTGATCGCCTGGGGCTGGCAGGCGGTTGCTCAGATCTGGGCGGTCGGCCTGGCATTAATGGCAATCGTCTTCTGGTTCACCACAACGGATGATCCGGCCTTCCGCCTTCGCCGCGAGGGCAAGGTTGCCTCCAAGAGCCTGGCACAGGAATTCGCGCCGCTGAAAAACGTCCAGGTCTGGCGTTTCTCCCTCTACTACTTCTTCGCCTTCGGCGGTTTCGTTGCCCTGTCGCTGTGGCTGCCCCGCTATCTGGTCGGTGTTTACGGCTTCAATCTAGCAACTGCAGGCATGGTCGCAGCCGCTTATTCCATTCCGGGCAGCATCTTTCGTGCATTCGGCGGTGTTGTCTCCGACAAGAAGGGCGCCCGCAGCGTGATGTATGTGATGTTCGCCGTCGCAGCTGTCGCGACACTCATCCTGTCACTCCCGGCTGCCGGCGCAAGCGCAACGGTCGGCATCACGCCTGCGGTCTTCATCGTCGTCATCTTCGCTCTCGGCTTCGTCATGAGCCTCGGCAAGGCCGCCGTCTACAAGCACATCCCGGCCTACTACCCTGAAAGCGTCGGCGCCGTTGGCGGCATCGTCGGCATGATGGGCGGCCTTGGCGGCTTCATCCTGCCGATCGCCTTCGGCTTTCTCAAGGATATGACCGGCCTCTGGTCGAGCTGCTTCATGCTGCTCTTTGCGATCGTGATCATTTCGCTGGTCTGGATGCACCTGTCGGTCAAGCAACTCGACCGCCGTGGCCTCTCCGCCCAAGCCGTCGCTGCCACCTGATCTGAGGACCTGAAACCATGACTGAGAAGCTTGTCATCATCGGCAACGGCATGGCGCCCGGGCGCATGCTCGAGCACCTGTTCGAAAGGACGCCGGGCCAATATCAGGTCACGATCTTCAACGCCGAGCCGCGCGTCAACTACGACCGCATCATGCTCTCGCCGGTTCTGTCCGGCGAAAAGGACTACGAAGAGATCATCATCCACGGCGATGGATGGTACATCAAGCACGGCATCACCCTCTACAAGGGCCACAAGATCATCAAGATCGACCGTGCGGCCAAGACGGTCACGTCGGATCACGGCGTCACGGAAAGCTACGACAAGCTGGTGATCGCCACCGGCTCCGTGCCCTTCATCATTCCCGTGCCCGGCAAGGATCTGCCCGGCGTCATCACCTATCGCGACCTCGACGACGTGCAGGCGATGCTGCTCGCCGCCCAGTCTCGCGAGAAAGCGATCGTCATCGGCGGCGGCCTGCTCGGCCTTGAAGCGGCGGCCGGCCTTGCCTCTCGCGGCATGGACGTCACTGTCCTGCATGTCATGCCGACACTGATGGAGCGCCAGCTCGATCCTGCTGCCGGCTATCTCCTGCAGAAGGCAGTGGAAGAGCGAGGCATCAAGGTCATCTGCAAGGCCAATACCAAGGCCATCATCGGTAACGGCAAGGTCGAGGGCATCGAGCTCGACGACGGCCGTATCATTCCGGCGACCCTCGTCGTCATGGCGGTCGGCATCCGCCCGAGCGTTGGGCTCGCCAAGGACGCCGGCATTGCCGTCAACCGCGGCATCGTCGTCGATGACGGCATGCTGACCTCGGACGGCAGCATCATGGCGCTCGGCGAATGCGCCGAAGTCGGCGGCATGGTCTACGGCCTTGTCGCTCCGCTTTACGAGATGGCCCGCGTCGCCGCCTCGCATCTATCCGGCGACCGTTCCGCTGCCTTCGTGCATTCCGACACGCCGACCAAGCTCAAAGTGACAGGCATCGAGCTCTTCTCGCTCGGTGACTTCGCCGATGGCGACGACCGAGAGGAAATCGTGCTGCGCGACGCCTCAGCCGGCGTCTATAAGCGCCTCGTGTTGAAGGACAACAGGATCATCGGCACCGTGCTCTACGGCGAAACCGCCGACGGCGCCTGGTTCAACGATCTGAAAAAGAAACAGACCGATATCAAGGAAATGCGCGAAACGCTGATCTTTGGTCAGGCCTACCAGGGAGGGTCGCCGCTGGACCCTATGGCGGCCGTTGCAGCCTTGCCGGATGACGCGGAAATCTGTGGCTGCAACGGCGTATGCAAGGGCAAGATCACGTCGACGATCACGTCCAAAGGCCTGACGTCACTGGACGACGTGCGCGCCCACACCAAGGCGTCCGCCTCCTGCGGCTCCTGCACCGGCCTCGTTGAAAAGCTGATGACGCTGACGCTTGGCGACAGCTACAACCCGGCCGCCGTCACGCCGATGTGCACCTGCACCGAACTCAGCCATGACGACGTCCGCCGCCTCATCAAGGCCAAGGGTCTGAAGAGCATCCCTGCCGTCATGCAGGAGCTCGAATGGAAGACGTCGTGCGGTTGCGCCAAGTGTCGCCCGGCTCTCAACTACTACCTCGTCTGCGACTGGCCGGACGAATATGCCGACGACTACCAGTCGCGCTTCATCAACGAACGCGTCCACGCCAACATCCAGAAGGACGGCACCTATTCCGTCGTTCCGCGCATGTGGGGCGGCGTGACGAACTCCAACGAACTGCGCGCCATCGCTGATGTCGTCGACAAGTTCGAAATCCCGATGGTGAAGGTGACGGGCGGCCAGCGCATCGACCTGCTCGGCATCGAGAAGGAAGACCTGCCGGCTGTCTGGGCCGATCTCGGCAAGGCAGGATTTGTTTCCGGACAGGCCTATGCCAAGGGCCTGCGCACGGTGAAGACCTGCGTCGGCTCCGATTGGTGCCGCTTCGGCACGCAGGACTCCACCGGCCTCGGTATCCGCATCGAGAAGTTCATGTGGGGCTCCTGGACGCCGGCGAAGCTGAAGCTCGCCGTCTCCGGCTGCCCGCGCAACTGCGCCGAAGCGACCTGCAAGGATATAGGCGTCATCTGCGTCGACTCGGGTTTCGAGATCCACTTCGCCGGCGCCGCCGGCCTCGACATCAAGGGCACGGAGGTCCTCGGCCTCGTCAGGACCGAGGACGAGGCGCTGGAGCATATCGTGGCGCTGACACAGATGTATCGCGAGCAGGCCCGCTATCTCGAGCGCATCTACAAGTGGGCAAAGCGCGTCGGCTTGGAGGAAATACGCCGCCAGATCATGGGCGACGCCGACAAGCGCGAGGCTTACTACGATCGCTTCGTCTTCTCCCAGAAATTCGCCCAGGTCGATCCCTGGTCGGAGCGCGTCTCCGGCAAGGACAAGCATGAGTTCAAGCCGATGGCGACCATCGGTTACCCGCAGGCCGCTGAGTAAGGAGATTGATATGAACTGGATTTCAATCGGCGACATCTCCGACATTCCGCTGCGGGGCGCTCGCTGCGTGAAGACACCCCAGGGAAAGATCGCCGTCTTCCGAACGGCCGAAAACGAGGTCTTCGCCATCGAGGACCACTGCCCGCACAAGGGCGGGCCGCTCTCCCAGGGCATCGTCCATGCCAAGGCAGTCACCTGCCCGTTGCACAACTGGGTGATCTCGCTCGAAACCGGCAAGGCGCTCGGCGCCGATGAGGGCGAAGTGCGGACCATTCCCGTCCGCAACGAGGACGGCGCCCTCTACATCGCGCTCGAAAGCCTGATGATGGCAGCCGAATGATGCAGAAAGAGGTCAAGACAACCTGTCCCTATTGCGGTGTCGGCTGCGGCGTCATCGCCAAGCTCGCGGAAGACGGCAAGGTGTCCGTCAAGGGCGACCCGGACCATCCCTCCAACTTCGGGCGGCTGTGCTCGAAGGGCTCGGCGCTCGGAGAAACCGTCGATCTCGACGGGCGCATCCTCCATCCGGAAATTGCGGGGGAGCGGGCGGAATGGGGACAGGCGCTTGACCTCGTCGCGCAACGATTTTCCGATGCCATCGCCGAGCACGGCCCCGATTCCGTTGCTTTCTATGTGTCCGGCCAGCTGCTGACCGAGGACTACTATATCGCCAACAAGCTGATGAAGGGCTTCATCGGTTCGGCCAACATCGACACCAATTCGCGGCTCTGTATGTCGTCCTCCGTCGCCGGTCACCGCCGCGCCTTCGGCTCGGACACAGTGCCGGGTACCTACGAAGACATCGAGCTTGCCGATCTGGTGATCCTCACCGGCTCGAACCTCGCCTGGTGCCACCCGGTCATCTACCAGCGGCTGGCGGCGGCCAAGGCCGCGCGCCCCGGCATGAAGGTCGTCGTCATCGATCCGCGGCGGACGATGACATCAGATATCGCCGACCTGCATCTCGCCATCCGCCCGGACAGCGATGTTGCCCTTTTCGTCGGCCTTTTCGAACACCTGATCGCAAGCAACGCCATCGACCAGAACTACGTCGCCGAACATACCAACGGCTTTGCGGAGGCCTTTACGGCTGCCACAGGCGTCTCCTTCAACGAGGTGCTCGATATGACCGGCCTGCCGGCCATGCAGCTTCGCGAATTCTACCGCCTCTTTGCCACGACCGAGAAGGTCGTCACCTGCTACAGCCAGGGCGTCAACCAGTCCTCATCTGGCACCGACAAGGTCAACGCCATCATCAACTGTCATCTCGCCACCGGCCGCATCGGCCGGCCGGGCATGGGCCCGTTCTCGCTCACCGGCCAGCCGAATGCGATGGGTGGTCGCGAAGTCGGTGGGCTTGCCAACATGCTTGCCGCCCACATGGCCATCGAAAATGCCGAGGACCGCGACCGTGTCCAGCGCTTCTGGAATGCGCCGGCCATTGCGCAAACGCCGGGCCTGAAGGCCGTCGACATGTTCAGGGCTGTCGCCGACGGCCGCATCAAGGCGCTCTGGATCATGGCGACCAACCCGGTTGTTTCCATGCCGGATGCCGACGCCGTCGAGGCCGCCATCAAGGCTTGTCCCTTCGTCGTCGTCTCCGATGTCCTGAAAAGCACAGACACCGCCCGTCACGCCCATGTCCTTCTGCCCTCGCTCGGCTGGGGTGAGAAGAGCGGCACTGTCACCAACTCCGAGCGCCGCATCTCCCGCCAGCGCCCCTTCCTCGATGCACCGGGAGAGGCCCGCGCCGACTGGTGGCAGCTTGCCGAAGTGGCGCGCCGCATGGATTTTGCCCAAGCCTTCGACTTCAGCTCCAATGCCGAAATCTTCGACGAGCACGCCGCTCTCTCCGCCTTCGAGAACAACGGCCGTCGCGACTTTGATATCGGCGCATACGTCGGCTTGAACCGTCAGTCGTACGACGAACTCCCCCCTTTCCAGTGGCCACAGCCCGCAAGCCACAACGCGACCGAGACCCGCTTCTTCGCCAAGGGCGGCTTCTACCACGCCGACGGCAAGGCACGTTTCATCGCCGTCGAACCGGTCGCCTCGGATCGCACCAGCGCCGACTATCCCTTCACACTGAACACCGGCCGTATCCGCGACCAGTGGCACACGATGACCCGGACGGGCAAAAGTGCGCGGCTCTCCTCGCACATCGCCGAGCCCTTCGCAGAGCTTCATCCGCGCGACGCCATCGAGATCCGCGTCGGCAATGCCGGCCTCGTCGAAATAGAAAGCCCTCACGGCAAAGCCGTGGTTCGCGCCCTGATCACCGAGCGCCAGGCGCGCGGCAGCATTTTCGTACCGATGCACTGGAACGATCAGTTCGCCGCGAAGGCACGCATCGACGCCGTCGTCGCACCCTTGACCGACGCAATCTCCGGCCAGCCGGCATCGAAGAATGGTGCGGTTGCTGCTCGACGCTTCAAAGCGGCGCGCTACGGTTTTGCCGTTTCCGCAGCCAAGCCTGATCACCTCGATGCCGCCTATTGGGCGCTGGCAAAGGCCGAAGGCGGCTGGCGAGTGGAGCTCGCCTTCGACCAGCCGGTCGAGGACTGGTGCACGTGGTGCCGCAGCACCTTCGCTATTCCCGAGGGCGTCGAGCCGCTTGGTTACGCCGACCAGCAATCCGGCGATCTGAGGCTTGCCTTCTTTGGCGGCCAGCGACTGCTTGCCGCCTTGTTCCTGGCGCGCGAACCGGTGGCTGTTGCGCGCAACTGGGCGATCTCTCAGCTCACCGCCGAGCACACCAATCTGCGCAAGCGCTTCGCTCTCGTTGCCGGTCGCCCGGGCGCAGACAAGCCCGATCCGGGTGCCACCGTCTGCTCCTGCTTCGGCGTCGGCGTCAACCAGATCGTCGCCGCTGTACGCGGCGGCTGCCACAGCGTCGAAGCCGTCGGCAAGGAACTCAATGCCGGAACCAACTGCGGCTCGTGCCGCGCCGAAATCAGGGGGATCATCGATGGATGTCTTGCAGCAGCCGCGGAATGAAGCACCCGCCCGCATGGAACCGCTTGCCAAGCTGCCGGTGTTCTGGGCACTTGAATCCAAGCGCGTGATCCTCGCCGGCGGATCCGATGCCGCCGCCTGGAAAGCCGAGCTTCTCGCTGCCTGCGGCGCGGAGGTGCATGTCTACGCCGACGCGCTTTCCGACACTTTCGAGAAGCTGATCTCGCGCGGCGCCGAGCATCCTCGGGGCAGTTTCGTCCGTCACTGCCATGGATGGGATGAAACCATCTTCGCCGGCGCGGCCATCGCCATCGCCGACTGTGAGGAAGAGGACGAGGCGAAAGCCTTCTTCGACGCCGCCCGCATGGCCGGCGTCCCAGTCAACGTCATAGACAAGCCTGCCTTCTGCCAGTTCCAGTTCGGCTCCATCGTCAACCGCTCACCCGTCGTCGTCTCGATCTCGACGGATGGCGCCGCCCCGATCCTCGCCCAGGCGATCCGGCGTCGCATCGAGACGTTGCTGCCTTGGACACTGAAGGGTTGGGCTGAACTCGCTCAGACATTGCGCGACCGGGTCAATGAACGACTGACTCCCGGCCCGCTCCGCCGCGCCTTTTGGGAGCGATTTGTCGATCGCGCCTTTTCAAGTTCGGATACGCCGGAGGAGGGCGTCGGCGGGCTGCTTCTCGAGGAGGCCGACAGGCTTCGGGAAGCGCCCGCCCACTCCTCGCGCGGTCGCGTGACGCTGGTCGGCGCCGGCCCGGGTGATGCGGAGCTTCTGACGTTGAAGGCCGTCCGCGCCCTGCAAGCCGCAGACGTGATCCTCTTCGACGACCTGGTTTCTTCAGAGGTTCTGGAGCTTGCCCGGCGAGAAGCCAAGCGCATGTTGGTTGGCAAGCGCGGTGGCCGCACAAGCTGCCGCCAGGAAGACATCAACGCCATGATGGTGAAGCTCGCCAAATCAGGCAAGCGGGTCGTACGGCTGAAGTCCGGCGATCCGATGATCTTCGGCCGCGCCGGCGAAGAGATTGCCCATCTCGATCGCGAAAACATCCCCGTCGATGTCATCCCCGGCATAACAGCCGCAAGCGCCATGGCGTCCCGCCTCGGGATTTCGCTGACGCATCGCAACCATGCCCAATCCGTCCGCTTCATCACCGGCCATTCTCGTCATGGCGGCCTGCCGATCGATGTCGACTGGACCGCTGTCGCCGATCCGCACACCACAGCTGTCTTCTACATGGGTGGCAGGACGGCACCGCTCATCGCCGACCGGTTGATCGAGGAAGGCCTGCCGCCGGAAACGCCGGCCATCATCATCAGCGACGTGAGCCGTTCGACCGAACGTGACTGGAGCGGCACGCTCGCAACCATCCCTGAGGGAATTGCGGCGATCGGCTACGACAATCCGGTACTGATTGCGGTCGGCACTGCGCTTGCAGCACGCCTGAACGTTCGCGACACGAACGGTTTCGACGGTGATCATCGTTTGGTCATGGGTGCGCGCTGATGCAACTCCACACGATCGCCCCCGCCCTCCTCGTTCTTGCCATTGCCTTGAGCTGGCCGCCCTTCAGCAGCATCTTTCGCGGCGAAACACAGGCCGCGGTGGCAACTGCGCCGCTGACCATGATCGCCAGCGCCGTCAGCCTTTCCGCTCTCGGATTGGCCTTCGCCGGCAACGGACCATGGCTCGGCATGCTGATCGCGGCGCTAGGCCTGCTTCTCGGCTGGACGATGCGCACGCCGGCGCCGCCGTTTGCCATCTCGCTTTCCGCGCTTAGTCTGGCCGCATACCTGCAGTTCGGACCGCCCACTCTCTTCTAGCCGCCATTCAGGCCGCGATCCGCGCCGTCCGTTCCGGCAGCATGTGGGCCATGGCGCTTAGCAGGTCCGTCTGCGAGATGAGCCCGACGACATGGCCGGTGGGATCGACGATGACAACGGCGTGGGTGCGCCCGTCCGTCAAGACGGGCAACAGACTGACGGCCGGCGCATCCGGAGGAGCGGTTGCCGCCGTCACGATATGGCCGGCAACCTGCTCGGCCTGCATCAATTCGCGCAGCCCGACCGTGCCGATCAATCGCCCACTGCCATCCTTAACGGGCAGCGTGCGGATGTTGTGCTTCAAAAGCAGCGCGCGCGCATCCTCCGCCGTGGCTTTCTCCCCGACCGCAATCACATCACGCGACATGATGTCGGCGCAGCTGACGGTGCCATGGGAACGAACGGCAGCCTCCACCTCGACCTGCCGCAGCAAGCGGCTCAGGTCGCCGCGGTCGATATCGAACGTTTCCTCGAACTTCGCCAGCGCCGCGTCGACGTCTTCCTCGCGGAAGCCTATCCGTGTCACGGACGGCGGATCGATCGTCTGATGCGTATTGACCGGCGCCGGCACGGCGACGTGCGGATAGTTTCGCCGTCCCAGTTTATGGAAAACAATGCCGAGCGCCACCAGGATGCAGGAATTCAGCGCCACCGGCACGAAGGGAAAAAGCAGCCCCCAGCTCGCTACCGCCGGGCCGCCCAGCACGGCGGTCAGCGCCGCGGCGCCACCCGGCGGGTGAAGGCAGCGGGTGAACGACATGGCGCCGATCGCCAACGAGACCCCGACGCCGATCGCGATGATCGGTTCATGAATGAAGTGTGCGGCGAGAATGCCCATCATGGCGGAGATCGTGTTGCCACCAATGATCGACCAGGGCTGTGCCAGCGGACTTGCCGGCACGGCGAAAAGCAGCACCGCCGAAGCCCCCATCGGCGCGACAATCAGCGGCAGATGCGGACCCTGGCCGAAGAAATAGCCACAGACCATGCCTGTCAGCGCGATCGCAATCAGCGCGCCAAGGCAGGCAAGCATGCGCTCACGCAGCGTGGCGCCGGCGAGGATCGGCGAAAACAAGCGGCGGCCGAGGGCCTTGGGAGTGCTGGAATCTGACATGACGAACCGACAGTTTGTGAAACGAAGCGTGCGGGTTGCAAGAAGGTTGCGCGCAGAGGTCAGCCGCTTGGAGGTGAGAGGCCGTCCCTGCCCCTCGAGGCAATGAGGACATCGTGAAAAGCCTCGAACGCGTCCGATCGGTCACCCTTGCGGCGAACGAGAAAGGTCTCCACTGCGCCAATCTCGCGGGTGACGATATCGGCGGGCCAGCGCAGAAGGTCGTAGACGGAGCGCGGCATGACGCCGAAGGCGTTGCCGGCGACAATGCTGGCGAGGATCGCATGATAGGAGCCGAGCTCGAGCGTGCGCGGCGAAGCGGCGTCCTCAGCCCACTCCTCGGCCATGCGCCGATAGGTGCAGCCTGGTTCCATCGCGGCGAGCGTCCCGACACGCAGATCGGCTACGGCTTTCACCTCGGGATGCTTCGGCGGAAGGACGAGGATCAGATCCTCGAGATAGATCCGCCGCGCTTCAAACCGGCCGAGGTCGAGATCGGCATAGCGCGTCTCGTCCAGCGACGTCTGCGGCGGCCGCGCGATCAACGCGCAATCCAGCTCTTCGGCGAGCACGCTCTGCATGAGCTCCCTTGTCGCCCCCATCGTCAATTGCAGGGAAACGTCGGGCCACAGCGACCCGAACCGCCTGATGACGTCGGGGAGTCGGCTCGCGGCCGTGCTTTCCATCGTTCCGACGCGCATCACGCCCGATGCAGCCAGCGGCCGCACGGCCTGCTTTGCTTCCACGGCCAGATCGGCAAGACGTGTCGCATAGGATAGAAAGATCGTGCCTTCGCGCGTCAACGACATCTTTTTGCCGTCTCGAGAAAACAGTGCCACCCCAAGATCCTCTTCGAGCTGCTGGACGCGCGTCGTGACGTTCGACGGCACACGCCCCACTGCGGCCGCCGCCTTCGTGACGCTGGAATGCGCCGCGACTGCCTTGAAGATTTCAATTGACGACAGATCCATATATTCGCTCGAAAAGAATACGGGAGGCGCTTTATTCTCTAAATGGAAACGAAAATCAACCGCTCTTTCTGGGATGTGACCGCGTTGCCCGATTTTTCCGCCCTGGCCCGGAATCGGCATAGGGGGCGATCATATTTGATCGCTCCCCTGCCACACCACCCGGCATGCGGGTCCGCACCGGGCGGTTCGAGGGATTGAGGTTATGCGAGTCTGGGCATTCCGAGTTGGTCGGCCCATCTGATGGTGAGAACGGCGTTGATGAGCTTGCCGCTGTTGCGCCACCAGCGGCGGGCGTTTGCCGCCACCTGTAGGGCCACATCGGGTTTTGCCCCCCGAACCGTCAGTTCCCGGAAGATAGTCCTGCTGTGCTTCCATTGCTTGAGCTGGATAGCCCTCAAACGGTGACGCATCCATTCGTCCAGCCTTTGCCAGACCCGAGATGTTTGC
>NZ_KB897878.1:0-19722 GCF_000377185.1 Rhizobium sp. 42MFCr.1 | reverse complement strand
TCCACCCTTCTCGTCGAGCGGATGAACAGCGGACAGCCAAGCTCCCTTTCCAGCGACATCACATGATTGCTGAGCGCCGGCTGGGCAATGCACATCCTCGCTGCCGCCCGGCCGAAGTGCAGTTCCTCGGCCACCGCTTTGAAATAGGAAAGTTGGCGTAATTCCATGAAGTTCGTTCCTTTGCTCGCCACGCGACCATGGTGAGACTACCGTTTTTCGTATAGAATAGCCAGTTATTTTATTCACAACAGAATGATCAGGTGCGCGGATGTCGCCACGTGATCTACTCGCTTGGAATGTTAAGAAACTTCGTGTTCGTCGAGGCCTCTCACAAGAGCGGCTTGCGCTCGAAGCCGGATTGGAGCGTGTATCAATCTCTCAACTCGAGAGAAAGCAAGTGAACCTTGGAGTCGACTCTTTAGGAAAGATTGCCTCGATATTGCAATGCAAGGTTTTCGAGCTATTGCTCGAACCGACCGACGGTGAGCGACCGCCGCAAAATTTGCGTCGCGGGCGCCCAACGAAATAAGTGATTTGCCCTCGAAGCGACTGATGGACTTGAGCCGAACCGAACAAGCAGCTCATAACCGCTTGGTTTGGGGTTCGAGTTCCTCCGGGCCCACCATCCCGCTGACGCACCCGCGCTCGCCGCCAGCAGCAACGGCGACAAGCCTGATAAGACCCTCAGGATACCAAAAACCGCCGAACAGATGCGCTCGCGCAGCCCGAAAACGCCAAAGGTGAAAGGTCTCGCGTCATGGCCGACGTGCCCATGACTCAGGGGGAACCAGTCCTGGGACTTGCTCTTGGACGCCAATACCTTGCATCCCGGAGAGCCAGCTGATTGATCCCGGATATGGAATGGGCGGAACCCCGGAGTAGGCATCCTTCGAGCAAGCGGCGGAAAGCAGCCATGATCGCGAAACCGCACAGGATC
Organism: Rhizobium sp. 42MFCr.1; assembly: GCF_000377185.1. NCBI lineage: Bacteria > Pseudomonadati > Pseudomonadota > Alphaproteobacteria > Hyphomicrobiales > Rhizobiaceae > Rhizobium > Rhizobium sp. 42MFCr.1. Next base: position 18,785 of record NZ_KB897878.1, on the reverse strand, counting down.
GTGGCAATGCACTGCTCCGTGGTTGCCGCACCGACATACAGGCAGAGAGTCTGGCCCCAACTATTGTCGGAGCCTCCTGTCATCAAGAGCGGCGAGGCGGTAGTCCCCTTGCCCTGATTCTGCCAGATCAGATGACCCATTCCTGGATCGACACGTGGTCGACGGCGAAGCCGGCGTAGCCGTGCCTAACTCCGTTCGCGTCCGTGCAATCCGTCATGCCGGTCGACTCGATCGTCAGGTGATCTGCGCCGTCCTGACCGGCGACATCAACCTTAAAATCGTGGAACTTGTTCCAATCGACCTGACCGCCCGCGTCCGTGAAGTCAGCCAAGCTGATATCTTTGACCACCTGGCCGTTGAACCTGAACAGGAGATGGTCATCTGCGTCGGGCTGGTACGTGTTGGTACCCACGCTGTTGGTGAAAACGATGTTCTCGGCGGCGACGGAGACAGTCAACTGTGCCCGCTGACCCGTTCCGAGGTCAAGGTCCTGACCGATCTTGATGTTACCCGGCGATGCCGACGTGTCGAGCCACTGGTGTTCGTTGGCGGCGAAGCCGGTGACAAAACCGAACTTCTCGTGCTGCACCTGCATTGGCTGCGAAGTTCCGGCTTCGTTGTTCCATCCTGCGATGGAGTTGAGATTGATAAAGCCGTGTTCGTTGTTGGCGTTATCCTGCTCGAAGTTCCAGTTCTTGACCAGTTCGTTTCCGCTCAGGTGTTCGCGGCAGTCAGAGACCCAGTCGTTCAGAACGACGTGATCAATGGCCAAGCCTTGATAGGCAGCGTCCTGGCCGCTCGACTTGATGAACAACTGATCGGTGGCCAAGCTGTCATTGGCATGCACAGTGACGTCGAACTTGTAGAACTCATTGGCGGTGGCCAGGTCCGAGGCTTTAACCGTCTTCACGAGTTCGTAGTTCCACCAAAACTCAACCACCGCGTTCGGATCCGTGTGACCATCGATGCCGAGATCTTGTTTGGCGATCGAGAACGACAACTGAGCGTCGTGCTCTATATTGGTGGTCCTGTTGGACTCGCTCAGCTGTATCCAGATGTTACCTGGCGATGCCGCAGTGTCGAGCCATTGATGCTCACCAGCACCAAATCCCGTCTGAGGACCGTTCGTGCCGTCCACAACTTCCATCGACTTCGCATAAGTGCCGAGGCCTTGGCTTTCAGCGTAATCGGCAACGTTGAACCAACCGGTCGGTGCAGACGTTTGCTGATAACCGCGCGGGTCGGTTACGATGGTGTCCTCGAAAGTCCACGAGGCGATCACGTTACCGGCGTGTGGAGAGCAAACCGGCTTCTCGTCCGTGCCGGCGATGTCGATACTGACCGAAGTCTCGGTGCCGTCGACGCTGAACACTTTGAACGTGTCGGTGTAGTGCTGGTCCTTCACGAACTCGTTGTGGGCGCTGTCGGCGGTGTAAGTCCACTTACCGTCGGTACCAATCGAGAAGTGACCGTATTCACCGGCAAAGTTGGTCTGTGGCTTGAACGTATCCTGACCAGCGTCCGGGTCGGTGGCGGTCAACTGACCGTGAGCCGAGATGTCGGCTATCGTGTCACCCTCGGTCAGGTGCACCACGTCGGCCGATAATTTCGCGACGTCGTTGACACCAGTGATGTTTAACGTCAGCGTGGCCGTGCTGGTGCCGCCGTGCTGGTCGGTCACGGTGTAGTTGAACGTATCGGTAGCGGGCTCACCTTCCGCCAGCGCCGTCGCGTGATTGGCGACGTAACTGTAACTGCCGTCCGACTTGATCGTGAGATCACCGTAGACACCCTGGATAAGGGTGCCCGCGTCGGTGACATCGGCGGTCCCGACTTTCAGCACTTTCAACGTCTGGCCGACGTCCGAATCTGAATCGTTCGCCAACACACCGTTGATCGCCGACACGGTGATGGATGCGTCTTCGGCAACCGCCGCGCTCTCGCCCACCGCAACCGGTGCGTCGTTAATCACGACCGGGGCTGGCGGGGGCGGCGTACCAACAACATCCACGTGAGCCGAGGACCATGTACCCTTGTTACCGATTTGGACCATGTAGTCGAAGTCCTGACCGTGTTCACCGATGTCAAACGACATCCAATTGTGAGTGACCGGGTCGATCTTTACGGTGATCCCGTGATCGAGCAGGTAAGCCTTCTGCGCGTCGAGGGTCGGGATGCCATTGGCAACGGCACCATATTTGCCACCGGCGTAGTCGGTGATGTTGCCGAAGAAAAACTGCTTGGTGACGTCAACCTTGGCGGCCCCGCCGGGGTCGTTCTTGAGCAGATCGGCGATGGTGAAGTCATAGTCCCCGTTCAAGCCGACGACGTCGTCCTTGGCCGCGCCCGAATTCTGTGCGGAGTTTGATGTTGTAGAAGTACCCATTTTTTGCGTTTCCAGTTACTGGAGGCTATGTGTGTTCCGGGTCCCGTCGTCGCCCTGTTCACGACGGGTCGGTAGACGGACGGGACGTTTCCCTCCCGTCCGCTGTTATCAAGCGATGATGAAATCAGCGGCTGTTAGCGCCGTCCCGGCATGAAGCTGGGCGAACTGGACCGCGACACCGGCACCGTTGGCGTACGGTCGAAGAGCGGGCCGAAAGGCCCGCTCCCAATTCGCTCGCGAGAAGGATCGCACCTCAGAGGATGAAATCCGAAGCGGTCAAGCCCAGGCCGGTACCTGTCAGGGTGATCGTCATTTCGTCGTTGCCCGTATTGCCGTTGGTATCGAAGTGAACGGTCGTGTTCCCGCCACCTTCAGTGAACCAGACGCCGTGCGCGGTGGCCACGGTGCCACCGAATGTGAAGTCACCAGTACCTCCGCCACCCGAGTTGATCGAGTGCACGTCGATTTTATCGAACCCATGGTGGAAGTCGTGGATCGTGTCGGGAGCGTTGAACAAGCTATCGTCTGCAGTCGTAAACACGAACTTGTCGTTGCCGGAGCCGCCCCAGAGGTGATCCGCACCGTTACCGCCGGTGATGTTGTCGTCGCCTGATCCCCCATAGATCGTATCGTTTCCATTTTGACCCAGATCGTCGTTTCCGCCACGGCCGTACAGGGTGTCGCCGCCATCTTTAGCGTTGACCTGATCGCCGTTTATGGGGTCGTTAGTGGCAACGATTGTATCGGCTTGTTGGCTTCCATTGAAGGTGTGACCGTTGCCGGTGGCACCGCCCGACGTTACTTGTAGGTTGCCATTGACGTCGTGGACGTCATAGTCATTTGTGGTGTCGCTATCGGCTTCGACCACGTCGGTGATTGCGAGATGGAAGGTCTGCGAGGCGTCCGGATTGCCGCCGACGCTTGCGTCATTGACGTTCACCGTCACGTCGTAGCTTTTCTGCGTCTCGAAGTCCGCGCCGCCGATGAAGTGCAACTCGGTGCCGACGATCTTAAACGCCGCAGCGTCGGTGCCCGACAGTGACACTACGTTGGTGCCCAGCGCGTCGTCGGAGACAACGATGTCGGCAACCTTGATCTCGCCGCCGTTCTCCGCCGTCGACGTCAGCGTGTTCGCCAGCGCCACGCTCGGTGCCTCGTTCACGTCGGTGATGGCGAGATGGAAGTTCTGCGAGGCGTCCGGATTGCCGCCGACGCTTGCGTCATTGACGTTCACCATGACGTCGTAGCCCGCCTTGGTTTCGAAGTTCGCACCGCCGTTGAAGTGCAGCTCCTTGCCGCCACCCGCTCCGTCCACGATCGAGAACGAGGCCGCATCCACCCCCGACAGCGACAGCACATTGGTGCCCGAATCGACGTCCGTCACTGCAATATCGGCAACCTTGATCGAGCCCCCATTCTCGGAGGTCGATATCACCGTGTTCGACAATACTACCGCGGTCGGCGCGTCGTTGACCGCCGCCAGCGATAACGTCTGGCTGGCCGTGACGTCGCCGCCGTTACCGTCGGTGACGTGGTAGCTGAGGTTGACCTGACCGTTGAAGTTGGCGGCCGGCTTGAAGGTCCAGCTGTCGTCGGCGTTTTTGGCCCAGGTGCCGTCATTCGAGGACAGCCCCGAGACCGAGAGCGCGTCGTTCTCCACATCGGTGTAGCCGGCCAGAAGATCGGCCTTGCTGATCGTGTAGCTCGTGTCCTCGGTACCGGCCGCGAGCGTCGCCGGCGTACCGGTCAACACCGGCGCGTCGTTGACCGCCGCCAGCGATAACGTCTGGCTGGCTGTGACGTCGCCGCCGTTACCGTCGGTGACATGGTAGCTGAGGTTGACCTGACCGTTGAAGTTGGCGGCCGGCTTGAAGGTCCAGCTGTCGTCGGCGTTTTTGGCCCAGGTGCCGTCATTCGAGGACAGCCCCGAGACCGAGAGCGCGTCGTTCTCCACATCGGTGTAGCCGGCCAGAAGATCGGCCTTGCTGATCGTGTAGCTCGTGTCCTCGGTACCGGCCGTGAGCGTCGCCGGCGTACCGGTCAACACCGGCGCGTCGTTCGCCCCGTGGATGGTCACTGAGATAACCTGCGCGGTCCCGTCGGCGGTATTCACCGTGATGCTGTCGGTGTAGTCGGTGCCCTGCTTGAACTCGTTGTGGGCGTCGTTCATGGTGTAGTTCCATGAACCATCCGCCTCGATCGAGAACGAACCGTATTTACCGGCCACGTCGGTCTGCTGCTGGAACGTCGCCTGATCGTGATCCGCGTCGGTGACCTCAAGTTTTCCGGTGTACACCTGTGCTTCGTTCGTCTCGTCGAAATCACCCCCGACTTCACCGCTGATCTTGGCAGCGTCGTTCATGCCGGTGACCGTGATGGTCAACGTCGAGGTAGCGGTACCACCGTGACCGTCGTTCACGACGTACTCGACTTGGATTGCCTTCTGCTCGCCGGCGGCCAGCTTCTGGAACTCAGCACCGGCAGCATCGAACGTGTAAGAACCGTCCGAGTTGAAGGTAAGGCCAGCCGGGGCCGTACCCTTGAGCGAGTAGGTAAGGCTGTCGCCGTCGATGTCCGCGCCCTTGACGTTACCGGAGATGCTCTTGTCCTCTTCCACGGTGTTCGTAAAAGCTTCGGCCGTCGGTGCGTGCCTCACGTCCACGTCGGCCTGTGACCACGTACCCTTGTTGCCCATCTGGACCATATACTGGATATCGGTAGCGTCGTTCTTGATGGTGAACTCGGTGAAAGCGGCGTTGCTCTCGATGTGGTGCGCCAGCAGATAAGCCCTCTGCGCGGCGACGGTCGGGATGCCTTTAACGATCTGGTTAGCGGCGTAGTCAGCAATGTTCCCGAAGAAAAACTGCTTGCTGACGTCGTTCTTCGCCGCACCGCCGGCGTCGTTAGCCAGCAGGTCCGCGATGGTGAAGGTGAGGTCGCCGTTCAGGCCGACGACGTCGTCCTTCGCGGCGTTGTTCGTCGTTGCCGACGGGGATGATGGCGATTGAGCCATTGTACTCTACTCTCTGTTTCCGGATAAGGCTGTTTGTGGACAAACCAATCCCGCCGCCGCCCCCTTCGCGACAGGGTTGGTGTCTGTGAATTTGTGAGATCCCCCTAAAGACCCTCGTTGGCGTTGTTCGGGGCACGGAATAACGTGTTCACATTGTTGGCGTTTTGTTGCCCCGCATCTTTGATTTATTTTTCCCGCAGGGACCGGCGGAAGTTCTGGGTGATCGGCTCCGAGAGGTATTCCAGCACGGTCCGGCTCCCCGTCCGGATCATCGCCTCGCTCGTCATACCCGGCAGCAACTTGCGCCCCTCCAGCTTGGTGAGTTCGCTCCTGTTGATCAGGATGGTTGCGGCGAAGTAGGGCGCGCCTGTCCGCTCTTCCACAAGTCTGTCAGCTGATAGGGTGTCCACGACACCGTCGAGCGGGGGTAGGTTGTATCGGGCGAACGCCGGGAAGTTCACGTGTGCCGTCTGGCCTGGCGCGATCGTCTCGACGTCCTCGGGCTTCACCATGGCCTCGACCACCAATTGTTCGTCAAGAGGCACGACCGTCAACAACGTCTCACCGGGCTTCACGACGCCGCCAGTCGTGTGTACTTTCAGGTCCATGACGATACCGTCCACCGGTGCGGTGATGTTGGTGCGGGCAAGCACGTCCCTGGCAGCACGCTCCTGTTGACGGAGATCGGACAACTCCGCCTCGGTCTTGCTCAACTCATCGACGGCGTCGTTCAGCCGCTTGGTGTCGAGGTTCAAGATCTGCATTTGGATCTCGGCCATGGCGCTCTTGGCGCGGGCGACTGATGCTGTGTTCGTCGCCCGCTCACCCTCGTATTCGTGCTGCTGGCGTCTGAGCAACAAACCCCGCTCCCGGGTTGTCAGACCCTTCTGGAGCAAGACGTCGAGGTCGTTCGCCTCTTTGTCGATGTCTGCGATCTGCTTGTCCTCGGTCGCAATGAGGTTCTTCAGTCCGGCAATTTCGTCCTCGCTCTGCTGGCGGCGCTGGGTGAGAATTTCCCGCTCGTCCTTCAGGTTGTGGTACTTCGCGTTGAACAAGTCCCGCTGCGTGATAATCGCCTCCTTGGCAGCTGCCGACGGGTTTGCCAGCAGTACCGGGCCGAACTCGACCTCGCTCTTGTCGTCCCGCTCGGCTCGTAGCCGTGCGGCCAGAGCCTCGCGGGTGACGATACGGCTCTGGATCAGGTCCAACTGTGATTTTGCCTGAGTGCTGTCCAATCTGACCAGGACGTCACCTGCCTTGACGATGAGGCCGTTGGTAGCGTCCAGTTCCTTGATGATGCCGCCCTCGAGATGCTGGACCTGTTTCCGGTCACCGGCGACCTTGATCACGCCCCCGGCGACGGCGGCACTGTCCAGTGGGGCCAACGCCGCCCAACCACCGGCCACGCCGAAGAACAGGGCCATTATCGCCACGCCGGCGTAGGTCACGCCCTTGATGCGCAGTGGTCGATGTTCCGACGTGGGCATCTGGATACCGGGTAGAGGTATGATGTTCTGGCGGCTCATGCTTCTTTCACCTCTGTCATTTTTTCCTTGACCACCATCTGCGCTACCTTCGGCATCTGGGCCACTTTACGATTGCGGCTCGCTATCTCGGCAAACACTGCGTCACGCGGGCCGAACAGGTCCTGTTGACCTCGGTTCAGCACCAGCACCTTGTCCACCTGCTCCATGATGCTTGGTCGGTGGGCGATCAGGATGACGCTCATACCGGTGTGCTTGGCTGCGCTGATGGCCTCCGCCAAAGCGTCCTCACCATCCTTGTCCAGATTGGAATTCGGTTCGTCCAGTATCAGCAGTGCGGGGTTGCCGAAGAATGCCCGTGCCAACCCGATTCGCTGGCGTTGCCCACCGGATAGTGACGCACCTGCCTCGCCGATCTCGGTGTCGTAGCCCTTCGGCAATCCCTTGATCAGTTCGTGGACGCCCGCCGTCTGCGCGGCCTTGACGACCTTGTCAAAGACCGTGTGGTTCAGTTTGGTAAACCGGGCGATGTTCTCGGCCACCGTACCGGCGAACAACTCGATGTCCTGCGGCAGGTACCCGACGTGGAGACCCCGGTCCTCAGCTGCCCACTCGGCGACGTTCATGCCGTCAAGTAACGCCCGCCCGCCGGTCGGTCGCCAAGCACCAGCCAGTATTCTCGCCAGACTCGTTTTGCCAGATGCACTCGGGCCGATCATCGCCAGTACCTCACCGGGTCTGAGTTGGAAGCTGATGCCTCTCAGGATCGGCTCACCGTCCTTTCTGGCTAGCGTGATGTTCTCTGCAGTGAATCTGCCGGTCGGTCGCGGCATCGGGAAAACTGGGACGTCTTCCTGGCGGTTCCCAGCGATTGCCACGAGACGCTTGTAAGCAGCACGTGCCCCGATCGTCGCCTTCCACGTCCCGATCGCTTGTTCCACCGGGGCCAGCGCACGACCCATCAAGATTGAGGCCGAGATCATGATACCGGGCGAAGCCTCGTTCCGAAGCACGAGATAAGCACCGATACCGAGTACACCCATCTGGAGAGCCATCCTGTAGCATTTCGCGATGGCTGAGATCGTGCTGCCCCTGTTGGTGGCTGTTGTCTGCTCGTTGCTCGCCTTGTCCTGTTGGGCCCGCCAGACTTCGAGCAATGGCTTCATCATGCCCATTGCCTGTACGACTTCGGCGTTCCGGATCGCGGCCTCGGCCTGTTGGTGTGCTCTGGCTTGTGCGTTACCGGCGTCTGTCAGGGGCTTGCGGGTTACCCACTCGTTCAGGAATGCCAGTGCGAACAGCCCGACACCGCCGGTCAGCGCCAACCAACCCAGCCACGGGTGCATCAGGAAGATCGCGGCGAAGAACAGTGGTGCCCACGGCGCGTCGAGGATCGGGTAGATACTCGGGCTGGTGAAGAAATTCTTGACTTGGTCGAGATCCCGCAGTGCGCGACCGTTCCCCTGACCGGGAGACACGGCGGACAGCTCAACTGATGCCGTCAGCAACACCGGTGCCAACCGCGCGTTCATCCACGCGCCGATCGTGGCCAGCATTCTGGATCGCACCACGTCCAGACCCGCCATCGTCACAAGCGCACAAGTGGCCATCAGCGACAGCATCAACAACGTTTCCACGCTGTGGCTTGATAGCACCCGGTGGTAGACTTGGAGCATGTAGATCGTCCCGGTCAACATCAGTATGTTGATCCCGGCGGTGAACACGATCAGCGGTCGCACGGCGCGTCTGGCTTCTTTCGTCACCACCTGCAAGGCAGGTGGGTGTTTGGCTGTTTTCATCTCTGCCCTCAAAAACCCCATAAGCTACGTTGGTTTATGCGTAGCCGTTCGTAACTTGTTCACATTGTCGGTATGTAATTTCGTCGCTGAAATGCGGTTGAGGCGCACTGCCTACTTTTCGCTGACGATATACAGAATTGGCGAGGTGCTCGGCTTGCCATGCGCAGACAAAGATTTGCGCTGAGCTGCCATACGTCGCATACTGCGTGTGTCGCGGTGGCAGCGATGTCCAACCCGTTTGTCAGAGACCAGCAGTGGCGCAAGTTTGTCGACGAATTATTTTGCTCGACGACCAAGGGGGACGCAGTTGGCCAGTTCACGAAGGGCGGGAACGATGCCCCAAGAGCTCATATCCACCTCTCAAAGGCTCACTGCTGCGCACAGCAATGGAGTTGGCTTCGCGCCTGGCACTCTCCCGGATCAGACAGAAAAACATCGATCCGCTGCCCCCGCTGAAACGATCCAACCTGACCGAGGCAATGCTTGACGAGCGAAAGCGCCTCAGCATCGCATCGCAGATAGAATTCCTAGGTGAGGCGTCTCGGGTGCTCAACGACGAGTGGCTCGGCCTCACTCTGGCGAAACAGCTCGATCTGCGAGAGATCGGCATGATCTACTACTTGGCCGCCTCGTCGTATTCATTTGGCGACGCTCGTCGCCGTATTGTACGATATGCTCGTGTGGTCAGCGAAGCGTCGGAACTTCGGATCGACCGGCGGGGTACGAACATTAAATCTGGCCATATCCTATTCGGGATTTTCCAGACACGCCGACCGACATCAGGCAGCTGAAGGCTTGAGCTTTGGCGAAATCTTGGACCAACTACGGCGTGACTTGGCAATGCGCTACCTCGAGGACGATCTTCCGGCATCGCAAATCCCGTGGTTGCTTGGTTTTCATCAGCCCAGCTCTTTCAGTCACGTGACGCTCGAAGCCGTCGCTGGGCGTGTTCCAGAAGATTGCGGTGAGAAAGTTGAGAGCGGCGCTCCGGTGATGTTGCCGCCCATGCTAAAAACAGTCGTGATACCGCACCTGAGACGACCTTACCCCAGAAGAAGCCGAGATGAACGACGAGGAGTTTGAATGATTGCTATTCACGTCGATCCCTTCCCTTCGAACGAAGAACTGAACGAGCTTTGGGCGGAAGCTTGGGGCAGTTACGACAGAAGGGATTTCCGAAAGATTTTAGCACGCAGCTTAACGCATGTTGGAGCCTACGAAGACGAGAGCCTGATCGGCTTCGTCAACGTCGCCACAGATGGTGGGTTGCACGCCTTTGTTCTGGATACCTGTGTCAGGCCAATGTGGCGTAGGAGGGGGATCGCGACGATGTTAGTCAAGGAAGCGACGAGTGCTGCGCGAGTGCGAGGGGCGACGTGGCTCCATGTCGACTTCGAACCGCATCTGACCTCATTCTATCGTGCTTGCGGGTTTAAATCGACAGAGGCAGGACTCATGCGGTTGGCAAATCCGGGCTAGCTTATGAAGGCAGCTGGACTAATTGGCGCAGTCCGGTCGCGAGCGTTGTCGGCATGAACAAACAGTTCGATCCGGATTAAGCCCACGTCGTTTGCTGCGTTCAAAGCCGCCTCCATCAAACGCTGTCCAAGTCGGTTACCGCGATAGGCGGGAATAATCCCCATTCCGAGCGATCCACGGTGCGATTGGGTCGGCCGGGAATGGCGAATAATGTCGCACCAGCCGACGACCCGCCCCTTGTCGAGGGCGACGAACTGCGGATTGCCCTTGTCAATCATGCCGAGTACGAAGCTGCGCAGCTCTGAGAATGGAGGGGCTTCCAGCCAAGTCAGATACTTTCGTTCCCGTGCGACAACGTCGAGCGCTGTGTGGAAACCTTCGATGTTTTCCAGTGCGATAGGAACGATATCTATTTGACCTGGCGTACACATGGATTTGTCGGTTACCCCTTCCCGTCGAACTGCAAGCTTCATTGAAACTCGCGCACCCTCGGATTGCAATCGGAAAGGTATGCGACTTTAGAAAGTGTCCCCGCTGAGGTACACCTCACGTCCAGATTTCATGGCTGTGAGAATTTCATTCAGGGCAAGGTCAGAACCGCCAGCCCGACGGCAACACACGATGTTGCGGACGGCGATTGGCTATGCCCATTTTTTAAACCCGGACCTCGCTTGACACTTTTTTAGCCCCTCCATATGGTTTTGAACCAAACGGTAAAAAAAAGGGGGACCAATCATGACAAAAGACCTTCTCATGTCACGTCGCGCACTCATGGCCTCGGGCATTGCCCTGGGCGTCAGCGGGTTGGCGCCGATCGCCCGCGCCGCCGCCCCATTGAAGGTGGCAGGCATCCATGCCTCGCCTGTCGAGAACGCCTGGAATTCCTGTCTTCACAAGGCCTTGCAGGACGCCGCCAAGGAAGGCGTGATTGAATATGTATTTTCAGAAGGCGTTTCCGGGACCGACTATCCCCGCGCCATGCGCGAATATGCCGAGCAAGGAAACAAGTTGATCATCGGCGAAGCCTATGCTGTCGAAAAGGAAGCGCGCCAGGTGGCGGCCGACTACCCCGACACGGCCTTCGTTCTTGGATCGAGTGGCAAGGAAGAAGGCAGCAATTTCGGCGTCTTCGGCACCTGGAATTACGACGGCGCCTATCTCGCGGGAATGTTGGCAGGCAAGATGACCAAGTCGAACGTGGTCGGCTCCGTCGGTGCCATGCCTATTCCCGAGGTCAACATGCTGATCAACGCCTTCGCCGAAGGTGTCAAATCGGTCAATCCTGACTGCAAGCATCTCGTTGCCTTTATTGGGACGTTCTTCGATCCGCCGAAGGCGCGCGAGGCGGGCCTTGCCCAGATCGATGCTGGTGCGGACATACTGTTTGGCGAGCGCATCGGCACTGCCGATGCAGCCAAGGAACGCAAGATCAAGGCTGTCGGATCACTGATAGACTATACCCCGCGCTATCCCGACACCGTCTTTGCGAATGCCCTCTGGGGATTCCGGCCCATTCTGAATGCGGCGATTGCCGATGTGGCTGCGGGCAAGCCAGTCGGCCGCAACTACACGGCCTTCGGCCTGATGAAGGAAGGCGGAAGCGACATCGTCTTTGTGAAGGGCGTGGCACCGGCAGACGCGGAAGCGGCCATGGAAGCCAAGCGCGCCGACATCAAGGCCGGCAAGTTTGAGGTGCCGCAGAACATGGAACAGCCCAAGTAATTCGGCCGATCCATGCCCGGCAAACGGCCAGTAGACGCCACCGACGTTTCGGAACTGATCCGTTCCGGCCAACTGACCGCAACGGAGGCGATGCGGCTGTCCCTGGCCGCTGCCACCCGCCTTTCCAGTCTTGGTGCCATTACTCATCTTGATGCGACCATGGGGATGGCGGCAGCCCAGGCGGCCGACGACGAGCGTCGGTTGGCCCCGATCCGTTTTACTGCGCGTGCGTTTGGTGGGGTGCCGACGCTTGCCAAGGATCTTGGCGGTCCGTTCAAGGGACTGCCGGTTGCAGCCGGTTCACGTCTTTTCAAGCGAGACTCCGGCGATGCGGATTCCGAGCTTGCGGCGCGGTTCCGCGCGGCCGGCTTTTGCCTGTTTGGGCTGACCACGAGCCCCGAATTCGGGCTGTCGCTCGCAAGTGAGCCAGCGATTGGTCCGGTCTGTCGAAATCCGCATGACCGATCGCGAACTGCTGGCGGTTCGTCGGGTGGTGCCGCCGCAGCTGTCGCCGCCGGCATCGTTTCAACAGCACATGCGACCGACGCTGGCGGCTCCATTCGGGTTCCCGCCGCCTGCTGCGGCCTGGTTGGCCTGAAGCCCAGTCGGGGCGCCATGCCAGCGGGTCCTTCGTTCGGTAATCATCTCGGTGGCATCGCGAGCGAATTCGTCGTGACGCGCTCGGTCCGGGACACCGAGCTCGCTCTCACAGCGTTGAGCGGTAAAGCACGCGGCCCTTTTCCGGATGTGTCCATGACAGCCCCCCCTTCGTCCCGCCTGAAGATCGGTCTCTTGACGGATACCGGCGTGCGGTTTCCAACCGCCGCTGACCGGCTGGATGCTGTCGAGGCGGCGGCCACTGCGCTCGAGATCGACGGCCACGATATCGTCCGTCTACGGTGGAGTGATCTTGAAACCACCGTAGGAGACAGCGCGCGCGTTTTCGAGGACATAGTCGCCGTCAACCTGTTCAACCTGGTCCAGGACCTTGCCCTCGACATGGCAAAGGCCGAGCGCCTGACACGGGCAGTCGCCGAACAGGGCAGCGCGATGCCTGCCGCCGCCCTTTGGGCATCGCTGAACAAGGCTGTTCTCGTCAGCCATCATATGTGGGCCCTGTTCGACAGGGTTGATTGCGTTCTGTCCCCAATGCTGTCGTCGGCGCCACTTGCGGTCGGTTCGTTCCCATCGGATCATGCCGACATCGAGCTGCATTTCGAACGCATGGCTGCCTTCGCGCCGCTCGCGCCACTCGCCAATGTCTCGGGAGTCCCTGCCTTGACGCTTCCTTTCGGATCAGATGCCGCCGGCCTGCCGCTACCGATCCAGCTGATGGCGCCAATCGGCCACGATCTGCAGCTCCTGTCGCTTGCCTTCAGACTGGAAGCCGAAGGAAGGTGGCAACACCCCTTCCCAATCGCGGAATCTGATGCATGACCACCGTGCTCGAAATCTCCCGTGTCTCAAAATGGTTCGGCGACAACCTTGCCAACGACGACATTTCGCTGTCGCTGAAGGAAGGAGAAATTATCGCACTTCTTGGCGAGAATGGCGCCGGCAAGACGACGTTGATGAGCATTCTCTTTGGCCACTATGTGCCAGACACCGGCCGGATAGTGATCCATGGCCGTGAGCTGCCGCCGGGGAGGCCCCGCGAGGCAATCCGGGCTGGCGTTGGCATGGTGCACCAGCATTTCTCGCTCGCGCCAAATCTCACGGTCATCGAGAACATCATGACCGGAACGCAGAAACTCTGGGCGTTGCGCTCGAGTACAAATGCCGCGCGCAGGAAGCTCCTTTCTATTTCGGATCGTTTCGGCCTCAAGGTCGATCCTGACGAGCGCCTCGGTGATCTTTCGGTCGGGGAACAACAACGGGTCGAGCTTCTCAAGGCGCTTTTCAACGATGCTCGAATCCTGATCCTCGACGAACCCACCGCCGTTCTCACCAATATCGAGGCCGAAAGGCTATTCTCGACGTTGAAGGAAATGGCCCGTCAGGGATTGTCGGTGATCTTCATCTCCCACAAGCTGGATGAGGTCATGGCCGCGGCCGACCGAATTGTCGTGCTGCGCGGCGGCAGGATGGTCGCCGAGCGTCTTCAGTCGGAAACCAGCAAGGCCGAACTCGCTGAACTGATGGTGGGCCACCGGGTCAGCCGCCCCGTTCGCGAACCATCGACACCCGGCGCGGTTGTCCTCAAAGGCGTTGGCATCACCTCCAGAGTTGGCGGGGTTGACAGGCTGAAGAGCATCAACTTCCAACTCAGCGAAGGCGAGGTGCTCGGGATCATCGGCGTTTCCGGTAACGGCCAGGCGCCCTTGGCAGCCTTGTTGTCCGGCGTGCTGTCTCGCACGGCGGGTGACCTCATCCTGTTCGGAAAAAATGTCGGCAATCTCGACGTGGCGGACGTCGTAGCAGCTGACATCGGCCGCATTCCCGAAGACCGAAACAAGGAAGGGGCGATCGGCGAAATGGCGATATGGGAAAACGTCGTGCTTGAGCGTCTTCCCGCTTTCTCCCGGGCTGGAATGGTGGACCGCAAGGCTGGGATGACGTTTGCCCGGGAGATCATCGATGCCTTTGACGTGAGAGGTGGTGCGCCGCGCAGCCGTACCCGCCTCCTGTCGGGTGGGAACATGCAAAAGCTCATCCTCGGCAGGAATCTGCAGCAGCGTCCCCGTATTTTGATCGCCGCCCAGCCGGCACGCGGTCTCGACGAGGGCGCAGTTGCCGCCGTCCACGCCCGGATCCTTGAAGCCCGCAGGCAGGGCACTGCGGTGTTGTTGATCTCCGAGGATCTTGATGAGGTGATCGCGCTTGCTGACCGCATCCAGGCGATTGTTGATGGCAGGCTGTCGCCACCGGTCGACGCGGGCGACGTCGATGCACGCCGCCTGGGCCTGATGATGGCGGGCGACTGGAGTGAGACACCTACGGAGACCAGACATGCGCCTTGAACGCCGCGAGCATCGGCCGGTCTATCTCCTGGTTGGTTCGCCGATCGCTGCCGTCGTCTCAGCACTTCTGCTTGCCGGCATTCTGATCGCAATCGCCGGCGCGCCGGTCCTGGAAGCCTATCGGCGCATCCTGATTGGCGCCTTCGGCTCACGTCTCTCGGCGACCGAGACCTTGACCCGGGCGACGCCCCTTATCCTGACCGGTCTTGCCGCCGCGACGGCCTTTCGGGCGAGGCTTTGGAATATCGGCGCGGAAGGCCAGTTCTACGTCGGCGCTATCGCAGTCGCCGCCTGCGGCTCCAACATGCTGGCAGGCCTGCCGGGCCCGATCCTCATTCCCGCCTTGCTATTGATCGGTGCTGTTGCGGGCATGGTACTGATCCTCATCCCGCTGTGGCTCAGACTGCGCTTCTCTGTTGATGAGGTGGTGACCAGCCTCCTGATCAACTTCATCGCGCTGCTTTTTGTCTCCATGCTGATCAACGGTGTGCTGAAGGATCCAATGGCCTTTGGGTGGCCGCAGTCGCAGTCAGTGGTCGACCATGCCATGCTGCCGAAGCTGGTTGCGCGCTCGCGACTCCATATCGGCCTCCTGATTGCGATCGTCCTTGCTGTCATCATCCATTTCCTGCAGACGAGGACGGTCTTTGGCATGCAGTCACGCGCTGCTGGCCTCAGTCCGCAGGGTGCAGCGTTTGCCGGCGTGCCGCTGACGCGGACCCTGGTCAAGGTTGCCTGCCTTTCCGGGGGCCTTGCGGGACTTGCCGGCGCAATCGAGGTCCTCGGCGTCAAGGGCTACGTCACCACGGATTTGTCTCCTGGCTTCGGCTATTCAGGAATCGTCGTCGCGATGCTCGCCAACCTGAACCCACTCGGCGTCGTGCTCGCGGCGCTGTTCACGGCAACCATGTTCGTCGGTGCCGACGGCATGAGCCGCAGCCTCGCCATACCAACCTACATCGCTGATGTAACGGTAGCGCTGTCGCTCCTGACGATGCTCGTTGCCCTGTTCTTCACCCAATACAGGATCCGGCGATGAACGTTATTGTCGACATCATCTCATCGGCGGGCCTGTGGGCGGCGATCCTTCGAATTGCCACCCCTCTGATCTTTGGAACTCTTGGCGCACTTCTGTGCGAACGAGCCGGCGTTCTCAACCTCGGCATCGAGGGCATCATGACCTTCGGCGCTATGATCGGCTGGCTTGCGGTCTATCATGGCGCTGACCTTTGGACCGGTCTCTTTGTGGCTGCGCTGGCAGGCATGGTGTTTGGTTTCCTGCACGCCGCGATGACCGTTACGCTCGGCCTGTCCCAGCATGTCTCAGGTCTTGGCGTGACCCTGTTTGCCTCAAGCTTCAGTTACTATGTGTTCCGTCTGATTGTCCCCGTGGCCGGCACACCGCCAACGATCGTCCCCTTCCAGCCAATCAGCATCCCTGGCCTTTCCACCGTGCCATTTGTTGGACCGGCCTTTTTCACGCAGACAGCACCCACCTATCTCGCCATCCTCATTGCGCTCCTTCTTGCCTACGTCGTCTTTCGCACGCCGCTTGGTCTTGCAATTCGCATGACCGGCGAAAACCCGCATGCGGCAGAGGCTCAGGGCGTCGATCCGATCCGGATACGCTATGGTGTGGTGATCGTCGGCAGCGCGTTGATGGGCATGGGCGGCGCGTTCCTGACGCTGTCAGCCTTCAACAGCTTCTTCCCGACCATGGTCCAGGGTCGTGGGTGGATCTGCATTGCGCTCGTCGTCTTTGCATCCTGGAGACCCGGGCGTGCACTTTTCGGAGCGCTGCTCTTTGCCTTCTTCGACGCTTTCCAGCTTCGCCTGCAGACCGTCGTCCAAGGTATCCCCTACCAGATCTTTCTGATGACGCCTTATGTCCTGTCGATCCTGGCGCTTGCCGTCATGGCCCGCCGCGCGCGCGTTCCTCAGGCCCTGATGCAATCCTATCGCCGTGGCGAACGATAAAAGGAGACCCAATGTTCGAACTGATCATCAGGAAAGCGAACCTCCCCGATGGCCGCACCGGGATCGACATTGCAGTGGAGAACGGAAAGATTGCTGCCGTCGAGCATCAGATCCAGGCTTCTGCCGGCACGGAAATCGATGCAACGGGCCGGCTGGTGACGCCTCCCTTCGTCGATCCCCATTTTCATATGGATGCCACGCTGTCACTCGGCCTGCCGCGAATGAACATCTCCGGCACGCTGCTGGAAGGCATCTCGCTCTGGGGCGAGCTTCGTCCGTCATTGACACAGGAGGCGCTGGTCGATCGCGCCCTGCGCTATTGCGACCTTGCCGTAAGCCAGGGCCTTCTTTCCATCAGAAGCCACGTCGATACGTCCGATCCACGTCTGGTAACCGCCGAGGCTCTGATCGAGGTTCGAAAACGGGTAAAGCCCTACATCGACTTGCAACTCGTTGCCTTTCCGCAGGATGGCTATTACCGGGCGGAAGCCGGCGTCGAGTCGCTGAACCGTGCCCTCGACATGGGGATCGACATTGTCGGCGGTATTCCGCACTTCGAGCGAACGATGGAAGACGGCCGCGCGTCTGTCGAGGCGCTGTGCAGGATCGCCGCTGATCGTGGACTTCCGGTCGACATGCATTGCGACGAGACGGACGATCCGATGTCGCGTCACATTGAAACGCTTGCCGCCCAGACTGTGCGTTTCGGCCTTCAGGGACGTGTTGCCGGTTCCCACCTTACCTCGATGCATTCGATGGACAACTACTATGTCTCAAAGCTCATCCCGCTGATGGCCGAGGCCGAAATCAATGTCATCCCCAATCCACTGATCAACATCATGCTACAGGGCAGGCACGATACATATCCCAAGCGCCGCGGCATGACACGTGTGCGTGAACTGATGGATGCCGGGCTTAACGTCTCCTTCGGGCACGACTGCGTGATGGATCCCTGGTATTCGATGGGCTCGGGCGACATGCTGGAAGTCGGACATATGGCGATCCATGTCGCGCAGATGGCCGGCATCGCTGACAAGAAAAAGATCTTCGACGCCCTTACGCTGAACTCTGCAAAGACGATGGGTCTTGAAGGTTATGGCATGATGAAAGGCTGCAACGCGGACTTTGTTGTCCTGCAGGCAGCCGACCCGATTGAGGCATTACGGCTCAAGCCCACACGGCTTTGGGTCATCCGCCGGGGCAAGATTATCGCTCAATCAAAGCCACGGATCGCCGAATTGTCTCTCGATGGCCGGCCCACAACGATCGACAGCGGTCGCGATTACGTCCCGATGACGTCCTCGTGAGGGCCGAAATGTGCTCGTCCCTCGCGCCGCGCTTTGACAGATATCAAGGAGGATTTTTCGGAACACGATGGACTGAAATGGCGATGACGTCCGCTATGCGGGCAAGAGCGTACAGTGCAACTGAAATGACGTTAGCGGAAATAGCCAACAGTCATGGCTCGATTTTGCTACGGCTGATCACCTCTTCGCCAAAATCGAACGGTGTCTTGCAGTCGCAGGTCACGAGCGTCCCCCTGCCCTTGCCAGCGACCGTGCGATGTCGACGATATCGTCACGGCCAGCGGTTGGATCTTCTCTGTTCCAGGCAATGCCAAGCCCGATCCTAAAGTCGATCCCGCTTACCTTCTTCAGCTCAAAGCCGCGATTGGGAAGATCAAGCGTCCACTCCGGCGCAAAGCCGATGCCTAGCCCGGCAGAGACCAGCGACACCAGCGCATAGGTGTCATCGCAGCTGAAGGCAATGTTGGCGGTGAGGTCGTATTCGGCGAACTTCTCATTGAAGTATCGTTCCGAAAAGGACAGGTTCTGCCGGTTGAAGGCGATGATCTTCTGAGTGCGCAGATCATCGATGCTGATCTCGTCCCTGGCTACCAGTGGATTGGCATGGCCAACCGCCAGGTAGTAGCGCTCATGCGCAAGCGAGACGAAGCGCAAGGAG
>NZ_KB897877.1:0-23860 GCF_000377185.1 Rhizobium sp. 42MFCr.1 | reverse complement strand
TCAGCGTGTTGGTCGACTGCCGCAGCGCCTGCACCGCGGTGTTGGTCTCGTTGATCGTGTAGCTATAGGCGCCCGTCGCATCGATCAGCAGGCTGCCATAGGTGCCGGCAAGTGCGGTGCCGAGCGTGCCTGTTGTCGCCCCGAAGCTGACCGCCGTGACGGTCTTGGTTTCGTTTTGATCCGGATCCGTGTCGTTAGCAAGCACGTTGCCGCTGGCGACAGAACCGCCCGAACCATTGGCAATGCCGCCCTTCTCGGTCGCATCGCCAGCGTCGGCAACCGCCGTCGGCGTCGTGTTGCCCGGTATCGTGGTGGAGATATTGAAGGTCTCGCTGGTGGCGAGGCCGGCAATGTCTGTTGCCGTCACCTTGATGCCTGAGGTGCCTGTTGCCGTCGGCGTACCGCTGAAGGTCTGCGTCGCGGCGTTGAAGCTCAGCCAGGTGGGAAGAACCGAGCCGTCGCCAGAGGTTGCCGTGTAGGTCAGCGTTTCGCCGCTGTCGACATCGGTGAAAGTGCCGGCCGGCAACGCGAACGAGAAGGCGGTGTTGACCGTGGCATTCTGGGTGGCGGTCTGGGCCGCCAGAACAGGCGCGTCGTCGGCGCCGTGGATGGTGATCGTCAGCGCGGCCGTGGCGGTGGCGCCGGCGGCATCACGCATGGTGTAGCTGAAGATCTCGCTCAGCGTGTTGGTCGACAGCCGCAGCGCCTGTACCGCGGAGTTGGCCTCGTTGATCGTATAGCTATAGGCGCCCGAGGCCGCGAGGACGAGACTGCCATAGGCACCGGCAAGTGCGGTGCCGAGCGTGCCTGTTGTCGCGCCGAAGCTGACGGCCGTGACCGTCTTGGTGTCGCCGGCATCAGGATCGGTGTCGTTAGCAAGCACGTTGCCACTGGCGAGCGAACCACCCGAGCCATTGGCAACGCCGCCCTTTTCGGTCGCATCCCCGGCATCGGCAACCGCCGTCGGCGCCGTGTTGTTTGACGGGTTGAACATCACGTCGACCCAATAGTTCTCCCCTTGGTAGGTGCTCGTGGGGTACAGGCTGGTGCTGCCGTAGCGATAGACGCCGTTGCCGCTGGCCGGCGCGGTCAATGGGCCACTCGTCACGGCGGATGTGAAGTAGTTGGTGGTGCTCGAGTAGCGACCGGTATCCGTGTGGTAGGAGGCGGTGTAAATTTGCCCCGGCGTCAACGTCACCGGACTGGAGAAATAGGCCGTCTGCCAGCCGCTCACGGTCTCGTTCGTGAAGGTGAGGGTCGCGAGCTGCGTACCCGTGCTCGACCATAGCGAGCCGGTATGCGTGCCCGTGTTGTCGGTGCTCTTGTAGAAGCGAATGCCGCTGACAGTACCTGCCACGGAGGTCTGGAAGCGGACGCCTAGCTCGACGGCTGCGTTGTCGTTGGTGCTGGCGACCACTGGTGTCGTGGCACCAAAAAGCGATGTGAACGCAGGGCCACTGACAGTGACCGTGCGCCCCGCCGAAGGCGTCTCGAGGTTGATGCTGTCGTCGACAGCGCGGGAGAGGATGGTGTAGGTACCGGCGACCTGGGGAGACCAGCTATAGGTCCAGCTCTCGTCCCCCGTCGCCGGGTGCCAGCTCGCGCCGTTGTCGGTCGAGACCTCGACGGCCGCGATGACCCCGCCGCCCGTGTCGGTGGCGGTGCCAGAAATCGTGATCGTCGTGCCAACGGTGGCCGTTGCCGGGACCGAGATGACGGAGGTTGGTGCGGTATGGTCCGTCGACGTTGTTGTCGCAACGAGCCCAGTCTGCAGTGTTCCCGGCTGAATGCCCATGTCGGCGAACAGGTTCACCATGGCCTGTTGCACCCGGGGGTCGGTGGGAGTCACCTCCTTGTCGTGATTGTCGCTCAGGCCCCAGGTCCAGTAGACGGTGCCCGCTCCGAACACCAGCGCACCGCTCGGCGCGCGATAGAGCGTCAGATTATGGGTCGAGGTACCGTTGCCGGTCGTGTTTCCATAGTCGAGCAGGTAGGAGCTGACATTCAACGTCGTCGAGGACAGTCTCACCAGACCGGCTGGATCGAAGCCGTTATCGGGTGAGTCGTCCCATTCATACCCGAGGTAGTTCTTTGTGAGTGTCACGGTCTGTCCGGGCTGAAGGTTGGCAACACTCGTATTGCGCCAGAACCGCAGGTTGGCGTCATCGAAGGGAATAGTAATCGACTGCAGGTTCGTGCCGACATCGTCGACCTTGAACAACTGGCCGGTCAGCGAATTTTCCGGGTTTCCGCCGCCGATAGCGGGCGGGCTGAGGCGCGGGTCGCGGAAGGTGCCTGTCCATTGGTCGGAGGGGTCGATGCTGGCGCCAGGTGACCATGTCTCCTTGTAGGAAATCAGGGTACGGTACGGGGTGGCATCACTGCTATAACTGTTGCCCCAACGGGTGCGCCAGTAAACCTCGTTACCGCTCCAGAACTCCAGATTGACGCCAGCGTCGCGTGCTGCCTCGACATTGGCGCGTTGCTGTCCAGACCAATATTCGTCATGCCCAGCGTCCACATACACCTTATGGTTTAGAAGCAGACTGCCATAGCGGTCGACATCGACGCCCGACAGGTAAGACACATCGTAGCCGTTCTGTTCCAGCCAGTAGATCCCGGCATACTCTGCGCCGAACAGATAGTCCTGTGGCCCAGCATATGTGCCAACCCCGCCACGGGTCGCGATCGGCCTGTTGTAACTGACAGCATAGGCACGACCGGCACCCTGCCCCGTCGCGGGTCCATTGCCGCCATAGAAATTTGCGCCGCCCCAGCCATTATAGGCCTGCCACGTCTCGTCCGCGGTCTGGAAGACGATGTCACTGTGACTGTCATCATCGCGTACGATGAACGGGATGTGGTTTTCGCCGAAAGTGCCGTCCTGACGCACGAGTTTGGCGATGTAGACGCCTGAGACGGCGTCCTCTGGCACGGTCCACGACGCCGAGACCGCCCAGTTGCCGGCATCCACCGTGCCGGTCGAGGCATTGCGCAGCGGATCGGGCTGGTTCTGCAATCCGGTGTGCTGCAGAGTGGCGACCTTGCGCGCGCCCATGCCGCCATAATAGCCGAGCCTGTAGATATCGATCCGATAGTTGGTGGAATCCGTATCGATCTTGAAGCTGATCGTCTTGCCGTTGTCGACGCTGATGTCTGTCGCGAAACCCTCGATGTTGGAGCTGCCCGCGCCGTCGATGCCCCACTCGCTCTCGGGATTGCCCTGCTTCTGATTTTCCGCCACGATCGCGTTGGTGGCGGCGGCCGCCGCCGCCAGCCCCTGCGTTGCTGCCTTCTGCTGGCCGCCCACCGGTTTGGTCACCGAGCCGGACAGGATGCCGACGCCTTTTGAGGTTGCGCTTCCGGTTCCAATCTCCCCACCGCCTGGCAATGGCCCGTTCGAAACCGTTGAGCCCCTCCATGTCGCCGTCCCGCGCCAACCTGACAAGGGCGAAAGGTCACGGTTGAGAAGCGGGTCGCTGACCGACGCGCCGAATGTTCCCTTGCCGGTCGGTACATAGTCCGGTCCCTCGGTCAGCCTTGTTCCCGGCAATTGGCCGTCGGGCTGGAGCATACCGCCGCCTTGAGCCCAATCAAGCAGTCGCGTCGGAGACGTATAGTAGCCGCAGCCGCAGACGCCAAATGGCAAGCCAAACGCCAGGAATGAGTGCGATCCGTGGGCACTCGTCTGCGCTGAGGGCGTCGAATCGAGGATGACGACTTTACCGGAAGCGGAGCTGCTCCCCACACTGGTCGAACCTGGCCCGGATGCTGTCTGCGCAGCACCGTTCCGCAGAAAAGGCGCCAGGGGATCCGCAGCCATGAAGCTCGTTCCCGAGCGTGCGCCGTGGAGCGGCCCACTCATGCTACCGGCATAGGCATGCCTATCGGAAGGCGAAAAACCCCAATCAGCTGCAAACGGCTGATGTGCTACAAAGTCGCGGCGTTGAACGCCGGCTCCGTCGATCGTTGCGAAACCATCGGCCAGCGACGGCAGCGTGATGTCGTTGTTAACCTGGCCGTGAGCGTCGCAGACCATTCCCGTCGGCCGATCGTCGTCTTCATTGAGCGCGATGGTGTTGACGGAACTATCGGCGGCAGTGCCAGACTTGATCGCATCGGTCGTTTGTGCGGCCAGCGCGAGTTGATAGTTGTTATCTTCCCTATAGGGGGTGTTACGAAGCTTCGCCTTTCGGCCCGCAGCGAACCACCGGGGAGTCAACGAATCCAATAGCATTGAGCGAGATGCCCAACGGAGAGCTTTGCGATGCATGGCATGCCCCCTCGCGAAAATCTACCAATGTGCAGATTGTCGAATCATAGCCGAAGAAGCGCGAAATACCTTGTACGCCTTTCGAGCTAAATCGGGCGATCACCTTTTGGCCGATGAGGACCACCTCGCGCTCGCAGGACGGAGAGACGCCGTTACCGCGCCCACGACGATATGCTCTACGAGGCATAATTTGCCAAAGGGCTGTCCGGAATGCTCGGACAGCCCCTTTATTGCTAGTTTGCAAGCAGATCGTTGACGCGGGTTTCGGCGTCTGTGAGCGCGGCATCGATCTCCTTTTGCCCAGTGATCGCAGAAGCGATCTCTTCGCCGATGATGTCGTTGACCGCGAACTGATGACGAACCTGTGCAGGCAGGGGTTTTGCGACGTTTGCGATGCTGAGGATCGTGGCGCGATGCGGCAGTGCCTTGAACTCCGCTGAATCAATGACCGCCTGCTGAGCCGGCAGGTGACCGGTCCGGGCCCAATCGAAGTTGTGATCGGCCATGAACTTCAGGAACTTGCCGATTGCGGCAACCTGCTCCGGGGTGCGATCCTTCTTTGTCATCGCCCAGGAGTGGCCATCCGACCAATAGGCCGGTTCACCACCGAACACCGGCGGATACGGATAGACCGCGTAGCCGTTGGTGAGCGCGTTGTCGGCCTCTTTCGACAGGGCATCGAAGTCACCCACAACCCAGGTACCATTCAGAAGAACACCACCGTCCCCCTTGGTAAAGCCGGACAGGGATGCAGCATAGTCCTGGTCTTTCGTGGTCAGATCCTGATCGTAGATGTCCTTGAACAGCTGGACGATCTTCTTGGCTTCAGGTGTGTTGAGTTTGACATGGGTCGGATCTGCGAAGAAGTCGGACTTCATCTGGGTCAGGTAGATATAGAGGGCACGATAGAACGCACCCTTTTCGTTGGCCATGCTCTGAACGAGATAGGGCTTGCCGGTCTTTTCCTTGAACTGCTTTGCCTGTGCGAGCAGTTCGTCGGCCGTCTTCGGCAGCACCGGCGTTCCGTCTTCATTCACCAGGCCCGCCTTGCGGAAATAGTTCATGTTGATGTGCCACAACATGGTGTGGGAATCGATCGGCAGGCCGAATATCTGGCCCTCCTTCGTCACCCCTTCCCGGCCCGCCGCGGTGAAAGTGGAGGAATCCACGCCGGCAGCCTTTAGTACCGGGTCCAGAGGCTCAAGAAGACCCTTCGACTGATAGTCGGACAGCACGGATTCATGGATGGTGACGACATCTGGCGGCTCGCCCGATGCCAGCTGCGCCGTCAGCTGGTCGTAACCAGGCCATTCGACGGTGTTCACATTGATCTTGATATCGGGATTGTCGGCAACGAACTTGTTGATCTGCGACGTGATGATTCCGCACTCGCCTACAGCCTTGCTGACGTCGGTGTTTGTTCCCCAATCGGCGTCGCAGGCTCCGAAGAACCGCTGAACCGTAATTTCGACAGGATCACCGGCGAGAGCCGGCCACGACGCCATGGTCAGCGTCGCAGCCAGTAAGATATTCCTCATGCCAATCTTCATTGCAATCTCCTCCTATTGCTTGCGAAAATGCGCGTTGAAACCGGATTGTCAGATCATGATCGTCATCGCACTGCGTAACCCGAAACCGCGGTGACGATGTATTTCTGGAAGAACAGGTAGACAGCGAGCGTTGGCAGGCCTGCGAACACAGCCTGAGCCATCAGGAAGCCGAGGCCCTCAGTCTGGGCGAAGTTCATCTGCATGGAAGCAATGCCGGTCGTGATCGTGTACATGTCCTTCTTGGTCGCCGAGATGAGCGGCCACAGATAGTCGTTCCAGGCACCGAGGAAGGTGAACACACCGAGTGTCGCCTGGGCCGGGATGGTAAGGGGTAGAAGAACCGTCCAGAAGATCTTGAAGCGCGACGCGTTGTCGAGCAGTGCTGCCTCATCCAGTTCCTTGGGAATCTCCCGGAAATACTGCGTCATCAGGAAAACACCGAATGGCGCAGCCAAACCGGGCAGGATCAGGCCAGGATAGGTATTGTGCAGTCGCAGCATGCTGAAGATCTGATGACGCGCGACGATCACCGCCTGCTCCGGCACGGCAAGGCCGAACAGAACGATGACAAACAGAATGTCGCGCCCCGGAAACCGTAGCCGCGCGAAACCATAGCCGGCAAGCGACGACAGGATCAGCACACCCAGCGTCATCCCCGACGAAACGATGAGACTGTTCAAGAACCAGCGGAAGACATTGGATCCGCCAAACACGTCTGCGTAGTTCTTGATCGTATACGGAACGTGGAAGACCGAATTCGTATCCAGCTTCAGTTCCGCATTGAGCTTGAACGACAGCCCGACGACCCAAAGGATCGGCAACACCATGATCAGGCCGGCTGCCACGACGGCAAGAAGGATGATCCGGTCTCCCAGGGATTTTCCGACAATGCCGGAGCTCGTGCGGCTCATCGATTTTCTCCCTGCCGGTTGGAAAGGAAGTACTGCAGCATGCCGGCCATCAGGATGATCGCGAACAGGACCTGCGAGGTTGCCGCGCCCATGCCGACATCGAAGCGGGTGAAGGCAACGTCGTAGATGTAAAGGACAATCGGTCTCGAAGCATTGTTGGGGCCACCCTGCGTCATCAGCTGGGCCTGGCCGAATACCTGGAACTGAAGCACGCTTTGAATGATCAGCACGAGCAGGAATGTCCGACGGATCGACGGAAGCGTAATGCGCCACAGCGTCTTCCAGCGCCCGGCATTGTCGAGCGCAGCCGCTTCATAAATCTCGCCCGGCACCTGTTGCAGTGCGGCCAGAAACAGCATCATCGGCAAGCCTACGCCCCACCAGACTGTTGCGATCGCAACGGCCGGAAGCGCAAGACGCGCATTGCTGAGGAAGGTAACCTGCGCCAGACCGAACCAGCCGAAGACATTGGAAAGCAGGCCAATGTCGGGAATGAAGACGATGCGCCATATCAGAGTCACCACTGTAACCGACAGCACGGACGAGGCAAAGAAGACGGCGCGCATCACCGAGGCGAAGCGTGTCTTGCGATTGAGCGCCAGCGCGAGTGCAAGTCCGAATACCGCGAGAACCGGCACGGTCAGGACGACAAAGTAGAGCGTATTCAGAACTGCCCCGCGGAAAATCTTGTCGTTGAAGAGGCGCGTATAGTTTGCAAGCCCCACAAACTTGCCGGGGCCGAACAGGTCAGCCTTCGTCACGCCAAGCCAGAAGCCCCAAAAGAGAGGAATGACGAGCAGGCAGACGAAAACAAGCACGAAAGGCGCAACGAACAAGCCGTTTCGCAATCGGGATTCGTTCATGTGGATGGCCTGGCTCATCACGCTGCCTCCGCGGTGTGATAGCCGCGGCCGGCCGCGTCAAAGAGGTGGGTCCGGCGGCCGTCGAACGTCAGGGCGACGGCTGCCCCTGGCGCGAGTGGGCTGTCTCCTTTGGCTTCTGCCACCAGCAGCGAGTTATCTGCGATGCGAGCATAGACGAGCGTGCGATCTCCCAGCCGCTCGATGACCTCGACAACGGCATCCGTGTCGCCGGTGCCGGATCGCCCGATCGAAATGGCTTCAGCGCGGACACCCATCGTGTAGTCACTGGCCGGCGCCAGTTCTTTGATTGGAACCGCCGTGTGGACAGTCGTTCCGTCGGTTAGGCGAACAAAATCGCGGTCCAGTTTCACGGGCAGGAAGTTCATGGCAGGAGAACCGACGAACTCGGCGACGAAACGTGTCGCAGGACGTGCATAAATCTCCATTGGTGTGCCGACCTGTTCGATGCGGCGATTGTTCATGACCACGATCCGGTGTGCGAGCGTCATCGCCTCGATCTGGTCATGCGTCACGAAAACCATCGTTGATTTGACACGGTTGTGAAGCTGCGCCAGCTCGACGCGCGTTCTGACACGAAGTGCTGCATCAAGATTCGACAGGGGCTCGTCGAACAGGAAGGCTTGCGGCTCCTTGACGATCGCGCGGCCGATGGCCACGCGCTGACGCTGGCCGCCAGACAATTGCCCCGGCTTGCGATCAAGCAGCTTGTCGAGAACAAGAACCTTTGCCGCCTCCGTTACCCGGCGAGCGATTTCCGCTTCGTCGACCCCGATGTTTCGCAAGCCGAAGGCCATGTTGTCGCGCACGCTCATATGGGGGTAGAGCGCATAGTGCTGGAATACCATGGCGATACCGCGCTCGCCCGGCGGCAGATGATCGATGCGTTTGCCGTCGATGCGTATCTCACCGCCGTCGATGCTCTCCAGCCCGGCAATCATTCGCAGCAAGGTGGATTTTCCGCAGCCGGATGGGCCGAGGAAGACCATGAACTCGTTGGAATTGATCGTCAGGGACAGGTTGTCGATGACGTGCACCGCACCGTATTGCTTGCTTATGTTCACCAGTTCGATGAGCGCCACGTATTCCTCCGCTGATTGAGTTCCAGAGCCTGCCGTTTGAGGCCGAGCGCTGTTTTCCGCGCCCGCCTCAGCTCGTTCATTTGCTCTGATTGACAGTCGCGATCATGGCATCGAACAAGGCGGCAGCGACCGGATCGGTGCCGGCCGGGTGGCTCGTCAACCGGAAGGTTGTTGCAACGAGATTGCCGCGCCCGACACGTCGTTCAGCGATGGTGACCGCGGGTTTGTGGACCCAACCGATGACCAGCCCGCCGTGGACCGGTCCGGCATACTCGAACGTGCGGAAGCCCGTCATGACATGATGCGGAACAACCTTCTCGAAGGACAGGTCGAGCAACGGACCACCCGGCAATGAAGCAAACGCACCTTTACGTCTGATCCAGCTGAAGTTGGCAATCCAGTCGCCACGCCACAGCGTACCTTCACGTGCGATCAGTCCGATTCCTGGGAGCTGCTGGTCGATACCAACAGGCATATCCCGTTCATCGATGGTCATCTCGCGATAGAGCTTTTCGCCTTCGGGAATGTCCTTGCGCAGATTGCGGTGCGTGGGAATGCTGCCATCGGCGATCACGAGATAGCGTGCCCCGTGGCGCATTGCCTCAATGTCGCTCTCATCAAGGGCATGCGCCAGATTGACGTCCGCTTTATCAGGCTCAGAGACCGGATAGCCCAGTTTCTCTGCAAAAGCGCGAAGCGCCGGATCCTTCGAAGCGATGCTCGGCAGGTTGGCTCGGCTGCGTTTTGCGTACAGCGCGATATCGAGAACATTGGTCGCAAGCCGCCGTCCGCTGGACAGGACCTCAAGTTCGATGCGAAGCGTGCGATTGACGTCGGTTTCCGGCATTTGCATCGGCACGATGCCTACGCTTGCCACCGCGTTGGCACCCGTTGCTGGTAGTGCCCGCTCGCTGCCCTGCCCGTAGGTCCAGCGGATCGTTGCGCCATCAGGAATGGACGCGCCACCGGTCGCCACCGAGAGATCCACCTCCAGCAGTTCGCCGGCGTAGGCAGACCAGGCATTCGGGCGGGCGATCACGACGATGTCGCTATTGATGCTCGCGAAGTCGTCGTGGAAGACACGCGGATTTCTGTTGATGTCCAGAAGGCCGTTTGCCTCCCAATGAACGTCCGTGAATTCGGTGATGACGTAGCCGACGATCCTGGGATGGGCGCGCATCACCTCGATTTCATATTTGAGGTTCGCGAACTGGTACCATTGCGCGGCCTCGATGAACGATCCGAAGTCCTTGAAGACGGTGTCCAGATGGAGCGCGCGGAAGCGCTTTTGAACGCCATGCGGATAGGCGACGCCATCACCCCATGTCGCACCGGTTTCCATCCAGAAGGGCTCGGAACCATCTTGCAGAAGGAGTTTCGAGGGATCGGGCAAGCCCCAGACGCCAAACTCGGAGACGATGAGAGGCTCTTCGCCTCGCCACTGCGCATCGCCAAGGCCAGAATAGGTCCACGCTGCGCCCTCGGCGAATTGCCTGGTGATGTCGTCCCACTCTTCGCGTCGTTCCGGAATGGAGCGGTAGTAGTGGTAGTCATTGAGGTCCGACTTCACGTGGAAGTTCGGGAAGCAGGCGGAATTGTCCGAAACAAGACGGCTCGGGTCGAGCGTCTTCAACCAGTCGTAGGTCTCGGCGAGCCACTGGCGATGATCGGCGTTCTCGACGATACGTGTTCCCCAATCTTCATTGATGATCGTCCAGGCGATGATCGACGGGTGATGGCCATCGCGCCTGACGATTCCCTGCATGGTCTCGCGCATTCGCCTGGCCGAGCCATCGCTAAAGGTCTGGACGTTCGGAATTTCGGTCCAGATCAAAAGACCGATACGGTCCGCCACATCGTAGTAGCGCGGGTCGGGAACCTTGATGTGAATGCGCAGCGTATTCAACCCAAGTGCCTTGGCCTTGCGCGCCTGGTCCTCGAGGAACTCAAGCGAAGGCGGCGTGCAGATGCCTTCGGGATAGTAGTCCTGATCAAGTGCAGCACGCATGTAGAGCGGAGCACCGTTCAGGAAGAGCTGGCCGCCCCTGGTCTCGATGGTGCGAAACCCGAATGTAACCGAAGTCGCATCGACGATTGCGTCTGCGACCGAAAGACTGATGTCGGCACGGTAAAGCTGCGGTGCATCAGGCGACCAGGACTTCACCTCGGGAACAACGACGCTCAAGGTGCGACCAGATCCCTTTGCCGCGACCTCCAGGGCTCCGTCCGGCCCGTAGACAGCGACGCGCACCTCGGCGTCTGCCGCGGATGCGGAAAGGTCCAGATCGAAGCGAACGGCACCCGAGGAAAGGTCTGCCCTTACCTCGGCATGCTTGATGTGGCTGGTATCACGCGCCTCCAGCGTCACCGATTGCCATATGCCGCCGAGAGGGCCGTACCAGCTTTGCTTGCCATGCGGAATTTCCGCAAAGGGAAACTGCGGGTACCTGGTCGCGTCGGCGCTCGGAAGCGTAACCGAGACCTCGATCTCATTTTCCGGTTTGAGGATGCTGTTCGAAATCGTCAACGAGAACGGAAGGTAGCCTCCTTCGTGGTTGCCGATAGGCTGACCATTGACCAAGACTTCAGCAAAATAGTTCACCGCGCCGAAGTGAAGGGAGATGTCGCGCTCCGCCCATTCTTGCGGCAGAAAGAACTGTCGACGGTAGCTTGCAGTGCCAAACGCGTCGCGAAGATCGGCAAATTCGGATTGCCAAACGGATGGAACGGAAATCGAGCGCCAGTCGGCATCCCCTTCGAATTTGAACTGCCAGAGGCCGTCGAGTGTCATTCGCTTGCGCGCGTCCTGGGATAGCGGCAAAGCGGGCGTGACAGGGGCGGTCATGTACTCTCTCCCTTGCGAATTATGTTATTAGTTATATTATTAGTTATGGGTACAGAGAATATAACCAACTGGCAAGCCGGAAAATTCGGGACCCGCAAAAGCCACAGTGGACGGTTGTCGGAAAACTGGGTTTTCTATAATTTGATGAATGGGATGGGCCGATCGATGAAGTGGGACAAGCATTGACCAAGCGTGCAACCATGGTTGACGTTGCACAGCGTGCAGGCGTCTCACAGGCAACGGTGTCGCTGGTATTGAACGGGGTCAGCAATCCCCGCGTTTCCGAGGTGACCCGATCGCGCGTCGTGGAAGCGGCCGAAGCCCTTGGTTATCGCAAGGGCCCTAGACACAATGTTCCCGAGCATCGGCGACCCGTTATCGGGCTGCTGCTCGATGAAGTCAGCACAACACCGTTTGCCATGCCCTTCATCGAGGGCGCGCGCGATGAAGCGGCCCTGCAGGATATCCTGATCGCAACCTTCTGCACGCGCTCCGATCCCAAGATCGAGAGCGCGGCTCTCGATCTGCTTCAGGAATTGAACGTCATCGGCATTCTTTATACCACCCTGACGACCCGACAGATCGTTGTTCCGGAACGGCTGAACGACATCCCCACAGTTCTCGTGAATTGCTATGAGAAGCATCGTCGTCATCCCTCGGTCGTTCCCGGCGATATCGCTGGCGGGCATGCGGCGACCGAGGCGCTGCTGAAGGCGGGTCATCGAAGGATCGCTCACCTGAAGGGCGAGGACTGGATCGAAGCTGCCAGGGACCGCGAAAAGGGGTACCGGCAAGCGCTGACCACATGGGATGTGCCCGTCGACGAAGACCTGGTTTTGATGGGAGGATGGACCGTCAATGGCGGCCGCGAACTGACCATCAAATTGCTTGATCGGAAAGACCCGCCGACTGCCATCTTCTGCTTCAATGACCGAATGGCCGTCGGCGCATATGACGCCATCAAAAGCCGCGGCTTGCGTGTGCCCGAAGACATCTCCGTGGTGGGATTCGACGACGAGGATCTGGCATCCTACATGGTGCCACCACTTTCAACGGTGCTGTTGCCCCATGACGAAATGGCGCGATGGGCCGTTGGTGTCCTCCTCGACCACAACGAGGGTATTTCATCCCACCGAACCACCCAGAAGATCAAGCTCGAGTGCCCATTCGTTGAACGCGGTTCGATCGCAGCCCCTCAGTCTTGATGCGGTTGATACATTGCCCCGTCGTTTTTGACCTTGGAAGAGGATCATTGTCGGTCCACCGAGGAACGGGATCATGTCGATCAGGAATCGCGGGATGTCGCGCGCCCTGGCGCGCGCGCGCCCTGTGATTTTCTTGACGTGGTTTCGTTTGTCAGCGTTCAGCAAGCTTGAAACTCACGCATCGTCGATGCCGGGCGGCGGCAGGTGATCTGGTGGGTTCCCCGGGCCGCTTACTCAAAGCCGAGGCGCTGGGCTCCCTGGCGGAACAGCGCCTGGTCAGTGGGCGGCAAATGGAATGCCGAGATGAAATCGTTCAGCCGATAGGCGGGATACCGATCGTGTATCATGGCGAGGTAAGACTTCCCCTCACTCAGCCGTCCCGCGATCGACAGGCAAAGTGCGGCGATCGCCAGAATGTGAGCGTGAGCGTTCGGACGGGCGGCGGCCTTGGCGCCCCATTCCGCGGCATCCTCGAAGCTTCCGAGGCGCACGAGAGCCAGGGCGCGGCTTGCAAGCATGCCGAAGAGCAGCGGGTCGAAAGGACTGAGCGCGCGGGAGTGATCGGCCGCCAGGATCGCTGCGCCCGGATCACCGGACTGGGATTGAACGAAAGCGAGGGAGTAATGCGCGATCGCGAAACTGGGGCTCAGTTCGACCGCCTGTTGCAGCTCGCTGACGGACTGATCGTGCAACGCTCTCAACCATAGCGCCCGACCCATGGCGAGATGTGCCGTCGGGTCGCGATCATCGACCATCATGCTCTGGCTCGCTGCTCGATAGGCAAGCTCGGCCTCGACGTCGCGATCCGCCCAATGCTGGAAGGCACTCTGGAAATGGGTGAAGGAGAGCCCCGCATGCGCACGGGCAAACGTCGGGTCGAGGCCAATTGCCCTTTCGAAGAAGCGCTGGGCTTGCTCGTTGTCGCTCTTGGTAAAGCGATACATGTGCCAGAGCCCCCGGTGGTGGGCCTCCCAGGCGTCGAGAGAGTTCGGCGCCTTCAGGAGGGCACGATTGCTCTCGATCGTTTCGACTTCGCGCTCGATCGAGACGACGATCCTGCTGCCGATTTCCTCAAGGAGGAGGAAGGTATCGGCCACACGGCGCTCGAAGGCCTCCGTCCAGGCGATGCGCGCTGTTCTTGCCTCTGTCAACTCGACGCGAACGACAATGCGGTCGCCGACGCGCTGAAACGATCCGTCGACCACGTAGTCGACGCCGAGCAGCCGTGCTGTCTCTTCAACCGTGTGGTGCCGGTCCCTCAGCGCAAACATCGTGCCCTGCGCGATGACATGGAAAGAGCGCAGCTTCGCGAGCCGTGTGATAATGTCGTATGCCAATGCATCGGACGGACCGCCGGGAGCGGCCACGGCCGACAGCTCATTGAACGGCATGATCGCAATCGATGCGCGCCGCGGCTCCTTGAGCAAGCTTTCGGTTTCGGGTGGAGACGATGCAGCCACAGCGCTGGCGCTTGGGCGCTGCTGCCGGAAGGTTTCGTCTGTCTGGGTTCTGGCCGTCTGCCAGGCGTCGCGCAAGGATCGCTCGTTGATACCCTCGGCATCAAACAGCTTCGCGGTCGCTTCCAGATGTTCCTCGCCTTCTCGAAAACGACCCGCCTTGGCAAGGGACATCAATAGCAGTTCGTGCGGGCGAAGGTCGAAGGGCGCAAGCTGGATCCAGCGATCGAGATAGGTTTGTGCTTCTTCGGGCGGGAAACGCTGGACCATATGCTCGAGAAGGGCTGTATGAATGTCGCGCAGCCGACGACGTTGAGACAGCAGCCATGTTTCAAATGCCGGGCTACGCTCGACGCTCGATCCTTCGTGAAAGTCCCCGGCAAACAGGGCTGCCAGGGAGCGCAACTGGCTGAGTGACTGCGTCTTGAATCCATGCTGATAAGCCGCAGTCGCCTCGATCGCATCGATAAAGCAGTCCGACAGATCCAGTCTGATGGTGTCGCCCTTCGTGACGACGCGTTGTTCACCGATCAGCGCGCGAATCTTGCTCAAGCACCATCGCAACTCGCGGCGCGGATCGTCAGGGATATCCCACAACAGATCGCAAAGCTGCGCCCTGCCGCAGGCCCTCGGTGAAAGCGCAAGGTAGGCCAGAAGAGATCGCACCTTCCGGGAGCCGGGGAGCGTCAGATCGACGCCCTCTCGCCGGATCGCCATCGGGCCGAGCAGTCGGATCTCGAGCGGGCCTCCGGGTTGATTTGCGTCCCCGCCGCCCGATTCCACGCTCATTCCCACGCCAGCTGCCACGCCGACCCCCACTATCCCTGTCTAAGCCAGAGACCGTGGCACGACACGTGCCCAACCACGGTTGCCATAGACGCACCATGAGGCTGATCAATCTGACCCAAGGAGAAAACAATGTCCACATCTGCGGCCGTCGCCAGTAATCCTCAGCCCGCCGTCGACTTCAGCGCGCTCAAGGCCAGGCAACAAAGTGCATGGTCCTCGGGCGACTACGCAATCGTTGGGACGACCTTGCAGATTGTCGGGGAAAGCCTCTGCGAAGCGCTCGACCTGCGCGCCGGTTCGAAGGTACTTGACGTTGCGGCCGGCAACGGCAACGGCGCACTTGCCGCAGCCCGACGCTGGTGCGAGGTCACGGCAACCGATTACGTTCCGGCGCTGCTCGAACGTGGCCAGGAGCGCGCCAAAGCCGATAGGCTGCCGATCGTCTTCCAGGAGGCCGATGCAGAACATCTGCCGTTTGCCGATCAGTCCTTCGACAATGTGCTGTCGATTTTCGGCGTGATGTTCACGCCCGACCAGGAGCGCGCTGCGTCCGAACTCATTCGGGTCTGCAAGCGCGGCGGCTCGGTTGGCCTTGCGAACTGGACCCCTGACGGTTTCATCGGGCAGATGTTCAAGACGATCGGCAAGCATGTGCCGCCTCCGGCAGGTGCTCGCTCGCCGGCGCTCTGGGGCTCGCGGGCACGGCTTGACGAATTGTTCCCGAAAGCCGTCGCGTCGATCGCAGCAACGCCCAGGCAGTTCGTGTTCCGCTACAAGTCACCGGACCATTGGCTTGAGGTCTTCCGGACCTATTATGGTCCCGTGCTGAAAACATTCGCCGCCCTTGACCCGGTGGCGCGAGATACACTGACCGACGACCTTTTGGCGCTCATGGAACGCTTCAACCGCGCCGATGACGGCACCGTGGTCGTGCCAAGCGAATATTTGGAGGTCATCGTCACGAGGCTCTGAACACAGGCTTCCGACACCGGCCGGGCACGGGCTTCAAATCCCGATGCTCGGCCGTCAGGTCGAGCGTGTTGTTTTCGAGCCAGGCGATGCCGCCCGCTTGGAGTTGGAACAACGCTCTGATCTTGGAAACGAAAGCCCGGCTGCTGGCAGACTGCCCCTGATTGGAGAGGAGACTCAACCAGGATTCCGCGCGTTTGAAATCGCGCCTGGGGGCAACATGACACCGTCTGAGTTTAGCGCGGCCGTGGTGGTCGCAAGAATGTCGGCAAGCGACATTCAGGAACTGCTTGGCATTGACGAACCAACCAGAAGCCAGCTTGCCTCTGGAGAGAAGCCTGTGCCTCGTTGTGTGGCCTTGTGTCTGTGGCTCATGGCTGCCTATGGCGTTTCCATTCTGGAGGCTCGTGTCCTTGCGGAAGATCCTAGTGCGGCCACGTCGCCCTGAACTGCATCGCTGCGGTCTTTTTCTGCTTGCTGATGTCAAACCTGACGCCCGCGTATTCCGGTTCTATTCTGTGAACGATCGAGTGCCTCGTCCTACGGCGGCGCGCATTTGTAGTTTTCGTCTGCTAGTTAGCCTTTTACCCGCTCCGCATGACGGGCGCGCACGCTGGCGAACGCATCATCGACACTGACACCGCGCGCGGGATCGGCCTTCATCGCGTCGAAGCTCGAGGCTGCCTGATGCTGGAGCCACCGCCCGATTGCCTCATCGTGTTCTTTCAGCGCACTGATACCCGCGCGGATCAACTCGCTCGCCGAAGCATAATCACCCGCGCTCACCTTCGCGTCGATAGACGCTGCCTGATCGCCCGGCAGGCTGATGGTTCTTTTCTCGATGGTCGCCACGATCAGCATCCATCACATCACGCGGTATGAGAATTCATGCCATCGACCCAAGCACACTTCCATAGGCCAAAAC
The DNA here is from genome assembly GCF_000377185.1 of Rhizobium sp. 42MFCr.1. Taxonomy (NCBI): domain Bacteria; kingdom Pseudomonadati; phylum Pseudomonadota; class Alphaproteobacteria; order Hyphomicrobiales; family Rhizobiaceae; genus Rhizobium; species Rhizobium sp. 42MFCr.1. The sequence goes on along the minus strand of NZ_KB897877.1, from coordinate 6,973 downwards.
CGTAGAATTCTGCACCCGATCTGAAAGATGTGCTCCACCTCATCGATATCTTGAAGATACCGAAAAGACTATGGCCGTGGTTTGTCGGCGAAATGCTTGATCGCGTATTCCGCAACACGCTGGTTCGACTGCCTTGCGTCATCGAGCCAGAACGGGAAGAGTTGCCACTGGTGGATCATGCCAGGCCAGATTTCGGTCTCGACGTCGACTCCGACCTTTCGGGCCTTTTCAGCCAGCCTTAGCGTATCGTCCAACAATGCCTCGCCCGAACCGACCTGGACAAGCAATGGTGGAAACCCGGTCATGTCGCCATAGAGGGGCGACACCATCGGATCAGTGGGAGAGCGTGTTCCGAGATAAGCCTTGCGCATGAGATCGAGTTGAGCGGCGTCGATCAGTGGATCGGTACTGGCGCTGGCCGTCAGCGATGCGCCGGTTGCAGCCAGATCCGTAACCGGGCTCATCGCCACGACGGCCGCAGGCAACGGTCCCTTGACCCGCATCTGCCTGAGCGTGGCTTCGATCGCGAGGTTTCCGCCGACGGATTCGCCGACGATGACGACATTGCTGGCCTCATAGCCGGAATCAAGCAGCCACCGGTAGGCTGTCAGCGCGTCGTCGATTTGTGCGGGATAGGGGTTATCAGGTGCAAGCCTGTAGTCGATGAGAAGCACGTCGGCGGACGCCGCCTTGGCCAGTGCGCCCGCTATGGCCCGGTGCGTGCGCAACGAACCGCCATAGAAGCCGCCGCCGTGGATATAGAGAATGGCGCGCTTGCCGATCGGATGATGGAGCCTTGCCGGCCAGATGAGCTGCGCATCGACACCATCGGCATCGACAGGCCTGATTTGCACGCGCGTCGGCTCGGGGGTGGCTTCCATCATCTCTTCGAACGCATTGCGCCGATCGCGAAGGCTGTCGGCCTTCGCATAATAGTGCTTCCATGTTTCAACGAGCTTGCGGACCTGGTCCTTCGAAACCTGCGTCTGGACCGGCGTATCCCCGGCGCTGGCGGGCGACATCGAGAAGGCGACGGCAAGGCTTGCGACCAGACATGTTTTGGTCAATCCCTCTAGCGAGCGCATGATCGCCGCGGACGCAAGCCCGCGCGATATGTCGACCCGCCGCCGCAAAATCTCCATCACAAGCACCGCGAAACCTCCGATTCAGGACATCTGTCGAGACAGGTGAACCTGCCACGACCACGGGCCCTGTCAAGCTCGCCATGGTTTAGGAGGCGACCCTTTTCGGTGTGTGAAAGTAATGCCCCTGTCGTATGCCGGCTAGGCTTTGGCCGCGAGTTCTTCCACGCGCTTCAGATTGACCACGGCCTTTACCGGCAGGTGATCGGAGGCAATGCGGGCAAGCGGCGTGTCGTGCGCCTCGACCGCTGTCACAACCCCCTTGCGATTTGCCATGATGCGATCAAGCGCGAGAACGGGAAGTCGTGCGGGAAAGCTGGGCACGGCGAGCGGCTGCGGGCCAAAGGCGGACTGGAACGTGTGCAGCGATGAACGGTCACCGAGCCGCCACTCATTGAGATCGCCGAGCAGGATGGTCGGGACCTCACGCTTGTCGGCCATCAGTTCGACCAGCATTTTGGCCTGCTGTGCGCGCGAATGGCGAAGCAGGCCGAAATGGGCGGCGATGATGCGCAAGGCCCCGCCGTGTTCGAGATCGAGTTCGGCGACAAGCGCGCCGCGCGGCTCAAGCCCGGGGAGGTTGATCTGGTGTACGTCACGGACGAGGCCACGCTTGAAGAGCACGACATTGCCATGCCAGCCATGAGCCTTGGCCATGCCGTTGACCGGCACCGGGATAAGTCCGGTCTCCCGTTCCAGCCGGCCGAGATCGAGAATGCCGGTACGCTCACCAAACCGGGTGTCGGCTTCCTGAAGCGCAATCACATCGGCATCGATTTCGTGGATGACCCGGCTGGTGCGTTCCGGATCGAAACGACGATCATTGCCGACACATTTGTGAACGTTGTAAGAGGCAATCAAAGTGCCGTCCGAGCGCGGCTTCTTCTCCGAATGCGCTGCATCCAGTCGCTTTTTTCGATTGCGGATCGATGCGAGGATGTTTGAGGGCAGATTGTCCTTTTTGGCATGCATCGGAGTTTGCTCGCGCTCCGTTGGTCGAAGTGGTTTGATCCGGAGTATAGGCCGGCTATTGAAACTTGCCACGCCTTTAGGCCGAAGAAATCCGCTACAAATAAGGCGATCCGAGCCAAAGAACCTTCTCAAGCAGCCGGACAGCGAAAGGTCGCGCACGCAGCCCCTGCAACGTAACCGGCGACGCCGATTTGATGGCCTCGTCGATATGCTCGTCAATCTCGTTGGCAAAGCCTTCATTCAGTACTTCCAGGTCGACCTCGAAATTCAGCCGCAGCGATCTCGGATCGAGATTGGATGATCCGACATAGGACCAGACCCCGTCGATCGACAGCAGCTTGGAATGACTGAAGGCGCCGCTCGAGCGCCAGATGCGGCAATAGCTGGTAAGGATCTGGTCGAACTGCGCAGTCATCGCCCGGTCGACCAGGACGAGGTTGTTGACGGAGGGAACGACGATATCAACCTCGACGCCACGTCGTGCGGCGGTCGCCAGTGCGCTGATCAGCTCGCGGTCCGGGAGGAAATAGGGCGACATGATGCGGATCGATTTGCGCGCAATGGAAAAGGCGCCCATCAGCATCTTGTGGTTCGTCTCGATGCTTCTGTCGGGCCCGGACGCCACGACGCGCATGAAGACGGGATCCCCCGGTTGGCGCTCGGGCATCGCGGTTCGCCATCCTTCCCCTTGCAGGATCTCGCCCGTCGTGAAGCGCCAGTCTTCGGCGGCAACATTGAAGAGGTCGGCAACGACCGGCCCGGTAACACTGAAATGGGTGTCGCGCGCAAAGCCCTCCCCTGCTATTTCGCGGGTAAAGCCTGCCCGGATGTTCATGCCGCCGGTCAGCGCGATGCGGCCGTCGACGATGAGGATCTTGCGGTGGGTGCGCAAGTTCGCATAGGGCAAACGCAACCCCATGATAACGTTGCCGTTGAAGACCGAGACCGTGACGCCGCCATCTGCAAGATATCCGAGTATGCTCGGCACCGAATAGCGGGCGCCGACTGCATCGATCAGCACGCGCACCTCGACGCCCCGCTTGACTGCAGCAATAAGGGAATCGCCGATCCTCAATCCGATCGGATCGCGGTCAAAGATGTAGGTCTCAAGCAGAACACTGCGGGCCGCACTGTCGATTGCCGCCTTCATTGCACCATAGCAGTCGTCGCCGGTCTCCAGCATGTCGATCGTGTTGCCGGTTGCGAGCGGAACGCGAGCGACGCGGTCGCCGAGTGTCTGGAGGGCAGCGAAACGCCGGCCAAAGCCGCTGATGACGATATCCGTATCGGCGTCGAAGCTTTCGAGCTCATCGAGGTCCGCGTCGGAGATCAGCGCATCGCGCCGAAGGCTGAGCGAGGCGCGCCGGATACGATTGATACCGGCGATCGCATAGAGCACAGCGCCGACGATCGGTGAGAGGATGATCACCCCGACCCAGCCGATTGCGGCGCGGACCTCTTCCTTTGTCATGGCCGCGTGGATTGCTGCCGCGGCGCCCATGGCGAGCGAAACAACGAATAGAATATGCGGCCAGTAGGTCGATATGAGATAAAACATTGCGTTGAACTATAAACACAAAGCTGCAGTGTTCAATTGCGCACTAATTGCGAACTCAAGGGCATGAAGCGTCCGGTCTTGCCGGCGCAAAACCTGTCGTCGGCAAGCAAAAAGCACGCGCTGCGCAGCAGCCGAATGCTGCGATGCGGGATCTATTTTTGCAGTGTGTCAAAAATTGCTTGAAACCGCACGATTACTCTGGAACTCTAAGGCCAGTATCGCGTTAGACCACGGGCCTCACTGACTGGAGATCGGCGATGACAGAAACTCGCGAAGAGTGGATCAGGAAGCGTGCCTATGCGCTGTGGGAAGAGGAAGGGCGTCCAACGGGACGAGATTTCAAACATTGGGAACAGGCCCGTGCCGAACGCCAAGCACTCGAAGGGTCTGCTGCATCCCCTGATGGCAAGGAAGTGAAGACGCGCAAACGCACCGCCACTGCTTCCAACGCAAATGGCGCCATAAAGGGCTCCGCCCCAAGAAAGACAGCTGGCCGCAAATCGGCCTGATCGCTTGCTTCCATGTTGCGAAGGGCATCACCATGACGCCCTTCGTCACATGATTGCATTGCTTCTGCCCTATTGATTTCCAACGGGCACGAAAGGTGCGTCAGAGGAAGAGTATGCATGACTGCGCATGACGCCGACCTCGCGGAAAAAATGCTGCGGCGACAATCGGCGCTGGAACCAAAATCGAATTTGGAAGTTGATAGATTTGTCGTAGCGGATTGCTGCCTCCGCATCGCGCCTTGAGGGTAAAATGACCGCTCTTGTCATCGCCGCGTTAGCCTATCTGGCCCTCGCCTTGATCCTTGTCTATGCGATCGACAATCTCGTTGCACTGTTCTTTCCGGATGCGCATTCTGCCCTACCGCTGCATTTTCCCACCTTTGAGAAGATGATGGCGTTGTCGCGCAAATATTATCGCAAGTAAGTGACCTCGTCGGCGCACTTTCCGTCAGCGTCTGCCCCTTTGGGTTTGCGAGAACCTTGGAACTTTTCGAGCATCAGTTGGTTGGCCTTTTCTCCGTCAGAAAAGGAGCCAGACATGCCAAGAGGCGACAAATCCGCTTACACGGACAAGCAGAAAAGAAAAGCCGAACATATCGAGGAAGGCTACGAAGACCGTGGCGTTTCCGCCAAGGAGGCCGAACGGCGGGCCTGGGCGACGGTCAACAAGGAAAGCGGTGGCGGCAACAAGTCCGGCTCCGGTCGTGGCAAGCAAGATACCCACGAGGCATCGGAAAAGGGTGGGCGCAAGGGCGGCGCCGCCTCCGCATCGCGTTCTGCGGCCGAGCGCTCGGCTTCGGCCAAGAAAGCAGCAGCGACGCGCAAACGCAACGCGCAGCACGCGCATCACTGATCTCGAGCACGCCACCGGGAGGGACCTCATGGCATATGAACTGTACTATTGGGATGGCATTCAAGGCCGCGGAGAGTTTGTCCGCCTGGCGCTGGAAGAAGCACAGGCGGACTATGTCGATGTCGCCAGGCAATCCGGGCCCGCGATGGGAACCGGAGCGATGCTGGACCTGATGAGGAGCAAGCGCGAGCCCCACATTCCCTTTGCGCCGCCGTTTCTGAAGGACGGGGAGCTCATCGTCTCGCATGTCGCCAATATTCTCGCCTATCTTGGCCCAAAGCTTGGCCTCGCGCCGGAAGATGAGAAACTGCGCTGCGTCGGCAACGGGCTGCAACTGACCATCACGGACCTGGTGGCTGAGGTGCACGATACGCACCACCCGATTGCCACCTCCCTTTACTATGAGGATCAGAAGGAGGCGGCGAAAGCCCGCTCCGCTGCCTTTATCAGCGAGCGCATTCCAAAGTTCCTCGGCTACTTCGAGCAGGTGCTGCAACAGAACCCTCGGGGGCCGCACCATATCGTTGGCGATGCTCTGAGCTATGTCGACTTGTCGCTGTTTCAGGTCATCGAGGGCTTGCGATATGCCTTTCCAAAAGCGATGAAAGCCTGTGCGGCCGACTATCCGGGGCTGATCGCGTTGCACGATGCCGTCACCAGGCGCCCGAACATTACCGCCTACCTCCAGTCGGACCGCCGGCTTGCCTTCAACGAGGACGGAATTTTTCGGCACTATCCAGAGCTTGATCTCGCGCCATAGCGGATATGGCATTGCCCCGGGTTGAGGGAGGCTGATAAGCTCCCTGCAACTCGCCCCAAACCGTCCCGTCACGTTCCCGGAGGCTATCGCTGCCATGGCAAATCTTGCTCAATTGCTTGCATCCATCAAAATCCCGGACCTCGCCGGCAAGGCGGTGCTGATCACCGGCGCCTCGACCGGTATCGGTGCAGCGCTCGCCCGCGCCTTTGCCGCGCAGGACATGAAGGTTGGCATTCATTACAATGCGAGCCGGGAGCCCGCCGAAGCGCTTGCCGACGAAATCCGGGCAGCCGGCGCAACGGTGCACCTCGTTCATGGCGACGTGTCGAAAGAGGGCGAGACGGAGCGTGTCGTCGAAGAAACGGCCAGAACCTTTGGGCATCTCGACGGGCTGGTAAACAATGCCGGCGGCATGCTCGGCCGCAAGCCAACCGCCGAATATACCGACGAGCACTACATGAAGGTCATGGATCTGAATGCCCGCTCGGTTCTCGCTGCAACCCGCGCTGCCCATCCGTGGCTGAAGAAGCAGGGCGGCTTCATCATCAACACGACATCGATCGCCGCCCGCAACGGTGGCGGCAATGGTGCCGTGCTCTATGCGGCATCGAAGGGCTTCGTCTCGACGATTACGCGCGGCCATGCCAAGGAGTTCGTTCCTGACCGCATTCGGGTCAACGCGGTGGCGCCGGGCGTCATCGGCACGCCGTTCCATGAGCGCTACACGAACGACGAACAGATGGAGTTGCAGCGCAAGACGATTCCGATGGGTTTCGTCGGAACGCCGGAGGATTGCGTCGGCGCCTATCTCTTCCTGGCATCGCCGACGCTTTCCGGCTACATCACCGGCCAGATCATCGAGGTCAATGGCGGCCAGCTGATGCCGTAAGCGTTGGCTTGCACAAAGAAAAACGGCGCGGACGATCTCCGCGCCGTCAGATTGCTGACAAACCCCTGGCACCGTCTGGGGGTTTGTGATTCATTGGGACATGTTGAAGAAACCTGCCCCCACCCAGACGGCTCTTGAGATGGTGACGCTCGACAGTCTGGTGCCGAAGGATCACCTGCTGCGCAAGATCGACGCGGTGATCGACTTTTCCTTCATCCATGATCGTGTTGCGGGGCTTTATTGCGCCGACAACGGCCGCCCGCCGCTCGATCCGACCTTGATGTTCAAGG
>NZ_KB897876.1:0-24185 GCF_000377185.1 Rhizobium sp. 42MFCr.1 | reverse complement strand
CGTCAGTTATCCGCAGCAGCCCATAATGTGAAGGAACGCGGCTACAACGCTTGAAATCCGCGGGATCCAGCTTTCGTAGACGGGATTTGCTCAGCATTATTTTCGGTCGAACCTTTGCTGTCATTTTGACCAGCAAAGGAAAAAATAATGTTGAATGCCGATTACGAACCTATCTCCAAGCTCAGGATTTTGCTGACCGAGCAACGATACAGCCCTGTAGTGATCGGGAACTACTGCGCGTACGCACGTGGGTTTCTCGACTATCTTGCCCAGCGTGACCTTCCAATCATGGATGTGTCGGAAGATCTGGTGGCTCAGTACCTGCAATATGCGATTGCGATGTTCCGCGAACGCCGTGGCTGTTCACCGGGGAAGAACTGGCACTCGATTCCGCGTTCTGGAATCCATGCATTGCTGCGACTCGCACAGGGGCAGTGGCCATCCGCGCCGAAAGCGACCTGCGCTGCCGACGCACTGCGCTTTGCGATCTGTGAGGAATACGAGACCTGGCTGCGCGAGGAACGAGGTCTTGCTGCGGCCAGCATCGACGCGTTGATGTGGGAGGGCCGGAACTTTCTGGCCTGGCAGCTCGATCGACACGGCCCCGACAGTCTGATGACAATGACCGTGGGCGACATCGACTGCTACATGGACACGCGCAGCCGTCACCAGACGCGCAAGTCGGTGAAGGATGTGGCGGAGCGACTTCGTTCGATGCTGCGCTATCTCCATCGGACGGGGCGCACTGCGATCGACTTGTCGCCGCACGTCGTCGCCCCCTTGCTCTATGCCTATGAGGGAGTGCCTTCGATCCTTACGCCGGATCAGGTCGCTGCGGTTCTGCAGGTCTCGGGGGAGGACAAGACGCCGGTGGGGCTGCGCGATCTTGCCATCCTGCAACTGCTTGCGACCTATGGCCTGAGATCGGGCGAAATCTGCAATTTACGGATCGAGGACATCGACTGGCGTACGGAAGCCATCCGCATCAGGCACACCAAGACCCGGGCATACTCATTCCTTCCCTTGATGGCGCCGGTAGGTGAAGCGGTGCTCGCTTATCTGCAGGCGGGGCGGCCTGTGACCGATGCCCGAGAAATCTTCGTCCGCACACGTGCGCCCTATCGCAAGCTCGGCTTGCTGGCCAGCATGGTGCGGCGGCGACTTGAGGATGCCGGAATTAAGCCGGCTGGCAAGAGCGGTTCCCATATCTTCCGCCACGCACGTGCAGTCGAAATGCTGCGCGCCGCTGTGCCCCAGAAAGTGATCGGCGACCTGCTCGGGCATCGCTCTGCCGAATCCACGGCTCCCTATCTGAAGCTTGCCACCGAGGATCTCCGGGCCATCGCGCTCGACGTGCCGGGACAGGAGGTGCGTTCATGACGATGTGGCCCGACCCTAAGCGCCAGTTGATCGCGCGCTACATTGCAAGCCTCAACCTGCGCACCACGAATAGCCGCATTTACTACAGGCAGGCGCTCAACATCTTCCAGGATGTCGCCGAACTTCACGCCAAACTCGACAAAGACATGCTGGTGGCATGGTTGCAGGTATCGTCGGGCCGGTGGGCCTCGACGACACGGCTGCACCGCACCCGGATTATCGATCGGTTCCTCGATCACCTTGAGGAAACCGGAGCGATCGAACGCAATCCCGTCGCCGTGCTGCGTGAAGCTTGCAATATCAAGCAGTGCATGCCGGTGTGGCGGGCGCTGGCCTCCCGCGATCCGGATAGCGCGCTTGCCGAACTATACCAGCCCAGGTCATTCGGCAGTGTGCTCGGCGAAATGATGGCCGATCACGTCACGCTGATGCGCAACCGCGGTTACAAATACACCTCTCAAACGGTGTGGCTCTCGCGGTTCGACCGGTTCCTGCAGTTGAACCCTGCGCTTCAGGGGCAGCCAATCGCGGTGATGCTCCAGTACTGGTCTGCGGCAAAAACAACGCGCAATCATCCGAACGAGTGCGAAATGCTGAAGCGGGTCCTTGCGAGAATCCTCCGCCACCAGGATCCATCAATCCCACCCCGCCGACCCGACCCACGCCCGGAAAAGGAAGTGGCCAAGCAATGGCGCAAACCGCATATTTACACCCCGGCCGACGTGAGGCGTATGCTCGATATCGCCCGTTCTTACCCCTCGCCACGGGCGCCGCTTCGGCCATTGAGCATCTACACGATGCTGCTGGTCGCCTATTGCGCGGGGCTGCGGCGAAGCGAACTGGCCCGCCTCGATCTTGGTGACGTTGACTTCCAGAGCGGCACGATCACGATCCGCCAGACCAAGTTCTACAAGACCAGGATACTGCCACTTCCCGACAGCGTGATGGCGGAGCTTCGAGCATATATCGACGCGCGACGCCGCGCCGATGGATCTCATGATCCGCGCTCCGGCCTGTTCTGGCACGAGCAGCGTGGTGACCGCTACACTAAAGAAACAGTCGCCTGGTTGCTCGTCGACGTCATACGCCGGGCCGGGTTGAAACCGCCTCAGGGACGAACAGGGCCTCGCCTGCACGACCTGAGGCACTCGATGGTCGTGAACCGGATCCTCGAATGGTACAAGGCGGGGATCAACCCTCAGGATCGTCTCCCGTTCCTCGCTACCTATCTTGGCCACCGGGACATCAACTCGACCCTAGTCTACATCACCGTTACGCAGGACCTTCTGCATCAAGCCAATGAGCGGTTCCGCGTGCTTGGCGCGCCATGCCTCAATATCGGGCCGGAGGTACGGGCATGACCAAGAACAATCGGTTCCCACACCTGCTGCGCGCGTTCTTCTACGAATGGCTGGCCGAACAGCGCAACGCCTCCATCCATACGGTGCGTTCGTATCGCGATGCCTGGCGGCTCTTCCTCCGGTTCGTTGCACAGCGCTCAGGCAAGAAGGTGGCGATGATCACGCTGATCGATCTGACCGCTGGAGAGGTCATCGCGTTCCTCGGTCACGCCGAACACGAACGCGGCGGCACGATCGGCACGCGCAACTGCCGGCTTGCAGCGATACGCAGCTTCTTCAACTTCGTTGCGACCAGGGATCCCGGATTGATCGCGCAGTGCGTCGAAATCCTCAACATCCCAATAAAGCGCGGACCGGTGTCGGAACCCTGTTATCTGGACCCCATCGAAGTGACGGCGATCCTGGCTCAGCCTGATCGTTCGACACTCGAAGGGATGCGCGATCACGCTTTGCTCTCGTTGCTCTACAACAGCGGCGCGCGAATACAGGAAGCGCTCGACCTGTGCCCCGATGCGATCCGGTTCGAAAGTCCAAGCTGCGTGCGGCTGACCGGTAAGGGTCGAAAAGAACGTATCTGCCCACTCTGGCCGGAAACCGTAATGTTGTTGAAGAAGCTGCTCGAACGTCAACCGCGGGCGCCAGACCAGCAACTGTTCGTCAACCGCTATGGCGAACCGCTCAGCGCGTCGGGGGTCCGGTTCAAACTTGCCGCCTATGTGAGGGCGGCGGCCGAGACCACGCCAACACTACGCGACAAGCATGTGACACCTCACGCCTTCCGGCACGCAACCGCTGTGCACCTCATATCGGCGGGCATCGACGTCACGGTTATCCGTAGCTGGCTCGGTCATGTGAGCCTCGATACCACGAACCACTATGCCAGAGCCAACCTTGAAACGAAGCGCAAGGCATTGGAGCAGGTCAGCGCTCCCGAAACACCCGGCCATCAGCCCTCGTGGAAGCGCGATGCGAGCGTTCTCGCCTGGCTCGACACGCTCTGAAATAATGCGGAGGAATGTGGTCAGAAACCCTGGCCTTCAGCCAATCTGGTCGCATTCCTTCACATTATGGGCTGCTGCGGATAACTGACGGTGCTCCGCGGCGACAGGCGCGCGATCTTTGCGGCGGCCTCACAGGCACAGCGTGCCGTCGATTACCTGCACCACCTGCAACCGCACATCGCAGACGAGGGGGCGGCGTGAGCCGCCCTTTCACACCTGACAACGCCACATGGAAAGCAGGACCCCGCCCAATCCGAGCGGGGTCCTTCCCATTTACTTGTTCAATGCATCCTTCAGCGCCTTTGCCGGCTGGAAGCTCAGCTTTCTGGCAGCGGCCACCTTGATGGTTGCACCGGTGGATGGATTGCGGGCCTCGCGCTCCGGTGTTGTCTTCACCTTGAACTTGCCAAAGCCCGGCAGGGACGTTTCGTTGCCGGCGACGGCTGCGCTGGTGATGGAGGCGATCACGGCTTCAACGATTGCCTTGCCCTGAACTTTGGTCAGGCCATGTTCGGCGGCGATCTTGTCAGCGATTTCGTTGGTGGTTGTCATTGTTTCCCCTTTCGTCAATTGAGAATCCCTGCCATCCGCTTCTCGCGCTGTCATCGGCGCACCGCAGTAAAAGAGGGTTAAACGACTGATTTCCACAGCTTCTGATTAAAATTCGCCAGCGGGGACTGCTGGTCGGGTCGCGGTTTGGCCAGAATAAGCCGACAATGTCATAAAAGAGGGCGGTCTACCGTCGCTGCCTCAGAACCGACGTCGAGGGAACCATGTGCGCAGCCCAACGTCAGGGTGCCACGCGTGGTTCGTACCACAAAATGGCGGCATTGCAGCTAACGGGTGCGACTTATACTCTTTAACTGCCAGGACTTGACTGGGTGCTGTAGCGCCGGCCTGTCGAAGCTCCGATTTAGAACATGACCTCAGTCAAGGGGAGGCGAAATGCGGTGGCTTGAATGGGTCGCGGTTGTGCTACATTAATTGAAACTGTGTACAAGTCAGTTATTGGGCCCCCATCAGGACACTCGGAACCACCCCGCATGGTGTGGTCGACGTACAGGACAGGTAATAACTTCTCGGGAGACGGTGCTTGGCAAGCCTGCCAGTATGACGCGGCACTGCCTGGCGGTAGGCAACGGGTCAGCCCTGATCACTTTCTAAGTTGAGGCGGTGCGAGTCCCCACGCTGTAGCCCGGTCAATTCAGCGCCAAGTACCAGTGCATGAAAGCCACGTTGCTTGCTTGGAAAGTCTTTGATTATAACAAGGCGCGGCTGCAGAAATCAGAGGTGTGCAGAATGAATTTCCTTCGCAGGCATTGGTACAACCTGGGACTCGCGTTTGGAGCCATCGCGATCGCGGTCGCTCTCCTTGGCAATCTCCAGACGGTGCAGATTATCCTGCTGCTCTTCTTCGCGGCTCTTACGCTGCACCAGTTCGAGGAACTCGGCTGGCCTGGCGGCTTTCCATGGTACTACAACGAAATAATCAGGCCAAAAGGCGGCCCCTTCGACCGGAATCCGCTCAACCAGAACAACAACCTGTTCATCAACGTTTGGGCGGCGTACCCGATCACGCTCCTACCGGTCCTTTTCCCAGACGCCATCTGGATGGGCTTCGGGATCGTGCTATTCGGGTTCGGACAGGTGATCGTTCACGCCATCGCCTTCAACATCAAGCTCAAGTACTTCTACAACCCCGGCATGGTCACGGTGCTATTATTATACCTGCCTCTCAGCACGTGGTACCTCGTCGAGGTGTATTCCCACCAGACCGTGCTGCTCTGGAACTGGGCCGCCGGCTTTGGCTACTTCGCCTTCTTTAGCGCTGTGTTGATCATGTGGGTGGGCTTCACGCTTCTCACCGACAAAAACTCGCCGTATCCATTCGCTCCAGAGGAGCTGGAGCGGTGGAACCCACGGGGTCATCGAGCTCGACTCGGCCTCGCAGAGAACTCGGCGAAGGTGTGAGAGAGTCGAAGCAAATTCAAAAGCGTCCCCTCTTGAGATAGCAGTAAAGGCTTAGTCGAATTCGATTGGGACGCAATGACCGCTATTGGCACTAGGGAGACGGGTCGTTAGACCACGTTGCGGTTATAGTTACCGGCATTGCCGCGATTGCGGCCTGTTATCAATCATATTTAACGCGACAACAACTGACCGCTGCAGATCGAAACCGATCATTTCAGACAGTCATCGAAGATACCTTTTCTCTCTGCGCCGCTTTGAAGAGAGTGCCGATGCCATTCGTCAGGCCATCCTTGATAATAAAGGGTTTCGAAGGCATCGACTTCAAGGGATACTTCATCATTGAGGACGATCTACCCAAAAACCTTTTTGAAGGTAACGACGACCGACTTAGTCAGGTCCCAATTGCCTATGAGAAACTTGATACGTCCATGCAGATTGCCGAGTTATGGATTACCGATGCGGAAACTCTCGAATTGGGGCAACTGCGGTCACAAATCGCGCGTAGTCTCGATCCAGGCTATTTTAAAATTGGAATGCACGAAATGGATTCACAGTTTTTGCTAGCCCTTGCCAACGCTCGAGAAGCTTGTGTCCCACTCGGGCGCTCTATCCAGCGGTGGATGAAAACCGGGATTGTCGAACCACCTTCCGGTCACGCCAAGACCATACTCGTACACAAGACGGATGTTGATCTACTGGGCAATCTCAAACCCGAGGCGCTCAAGCTGTTCGAGGGCGATCGAGGGTAGAGAGCTGAGTTCTGCAAAGTTCCGAGGGACGGCGGCTCAAAGACCCTCGAAGCGAAAGCCGCATGTCGATCGGACCTCATCCACAGGGCAGATATGCAATCTTTCTGGCAAGCCAACAGCCGACGGTGAGGCCCGATACGCTACCATCGGCGTCACGGTGGACCTGGACCGTCCAGTCGCCGGGTGGAGCGGCGTCCATCGACCGTCTGGTGGTGATGATCCAGACATCCACGGCGAGAGCATACATGCGCTCCACCGGGCCGGTTCCGAACATGCCTTCGAAGCTGGCATAAGCGGCACCGCCGCGCGCTTCGATATCGAGGTGAGCTTCGAGTTCTTCCGACCAGTAGCGTCCAGCGATGCCTACGCCGTCGGCCCATTCGACAGGGGTGAGAGGACGGGCCGTCACCTCAAGGTTTTCACTCTCACGACGCATGACGAGCATCTCACCTTGTTTCTTCAGGGCGAGCGCGTGGCCGCGGGCGACACCGTCCGGGGAGACGGTAAGCCGCGCCGCGGAGGGGGCGTAGTGGAGCTTGATGCCAGTGGTGTCTTGAACGGTTCTAAGTATGAGACCCTGGTCATCGTCGAACCACAACCCGTCCCAGTCTTCGGGGTGAACGGTTTCGTTCGAAGCTTCGCGCCCGAGCGCAGCGTCGAGAATTGCGGTGGCAGCTGTAAACGAGCTTGCATCGTGGTTGAACATCACAACCACCGAAATGCGCTCCTCTGCTGCGTGAAGCCGAAACGAGCTGAAACCGCGCAGGCCGCCGCCGTGGCCAGTGATCCTGGCGCCGCGCCAGGTATCGCGGCGCAGCCCAAAGCCGTAGCTTGCCGGCGTCCCGTTTCGGTAGGTCACCGGACCCGATATGCGATTATAGAGGCTGTCAGGCTCGTCACGCGTCTCGTCGATATGGCATTCCCAGGCCAGCAGGTCGTCGAGCGAGGCAACAATCCCGGCGTCGCCAAACCAGTAGACGCCGTTTTCCGCCGGAAGAAAGCCGACGTCGTCGCTACCCTCATAGCCGACCACCCCGTCGGGGGGGTAGCGGGTGTCTGGCGCGAGCTCGGCCGTCTTCATGCCGGCGCGTGCGAAAATCCTCTCCCGCAAAAGCTCGCCGAAGGAGCGGCCCGTGCCGTCCTCGATCATCTCGCCGAGGATGCGGAAATTGCCGTTGTTGTAGGAGTAGAGCTCGCCTGCCGGGAAGTGGCCGGTCTTCGAGCGCCCAAGCAGCGGGAGTGCGTGCTCGCGCGTAAACTCCGCCTCCGGTTTGGCACCCTGCAGAACCGTCAGCGCCCAGTAGTCGCGCAAGCCCGACTGGTTGTGGCAGAGTTCCGCAACGCTTGGCAGCCTGTCGCGATAGCGCGGAAGATATGCGCTGACCCTGTGGTCCAGCACTGCGGGATCGCCAAACTGATCAAGCAGCAGCGCGCAGGTGAACTGTTTGGAGAGCGAGCAGATCGGCATGCGCGTCTCGGCCGTCATCTGTACCTTGCGGTACATGTCGGCGAACCCCCAGGCGCGCCGGGCGATCACCTTTCCATCCTTCACCACCCCTGCAACGCCGCCGGGTCCCTTGTAGCGGCCCGGCAGGAGGTTGAGCATCCGCTCTAGCGCGGTGGTGTCGATGCTGGTCATGACGCGTGCCTTGAATTATCGCGATCTATGGAAGCGGAGGGTAGGGCGCCCGAAACGGGCGCGTCTTTTCAGGATGGGTCGATGAAGGCTAAACCGCCATCGGCAAGACGTCAGCTCGCCTCGGAAAAACGCAGATGCGTGGAGGGCTCAGCGGCGGCAAGGAAGGAAAGCAGATCCTCACGCGAGAGCGCCGCGCAGCCCGCCGTCGGAGAGTAGTTTGGCCGGGCGATGTGCAGGAAAACCGCACTGCCTGCCCCCGCCACCGGCGGGTCGTCATTATGCCCCAGGACGACGACGATGTCATAGACGTCGTCCTCCATCCACATCTCCTCGTGGCTCGCGGCGAAGGGTAGCTTGACCTGGCGGTTGTAGTCCGGGTGCACGGGGTCGTCGCACCAGCCGTCGAGGCGGTCGATGGCGCGGCAGGGAAAAGGCGATACGGGCTTGCCGATCCGGTCGGCGCGGTAGAATAGCTGGCGGATCGGCCAGCGCCCGATCGGGCTCGCACCGTCACCTTCGACCTTTTCGTTGGCGGGACGCATGCCGCCGCGGCCAATGGCACAGCGCCAGCGCTTATCTCCATAGGCGGCCTGCCAGCCGTCGCCGTTGCGCGATACGATCAGATCCAAAGTCGAACACCTTTCTTGACGTGAAATCACTGGTCCAGTGGAAAATGGCATGCGACCGTGTGGCCGCCGCGGTCCGACAGCGCAGGCTCCTCGCTCCGGCAGATCGCCTGCGCAAAGGGACAGCGCGTATGGAAGCGGCATCCGGACGGCAGGTTCATCGGGCTCGGAATGTCGCCGGTGAGCAGCGGCCGTTCGCGGTTTCGCTGATGCGGATCGGGACGCGGAACCGCCGACATCAGGAACATCGTATAGGGATGGCGCGGCCTGGCAAAAATTTCCTCTGTCGTCCCGACTTCCACCATCCGCCCGAGGAACATCACACCGACCCGATCGGCAAACTGGCGTACCACGCTCAGATCGTGGGTGATGAAGAGATAGGTTAGCTTCAGTTGCTCCTGGAGATCGCGCAAGAGGTTCAAGACCTGCGCCTGGATCGAGACATCGAGTGCCGAGACGGCCTCGTCGCAGACAACGAATTCGGGATTGTTGGCAAGCGCCCTTGCAATGCCTATGCGCTGCCGCTGCCCGCCGCTGAACTGGTGGGGATAGCGGCGCAGGAGCTGTCGGCGCAGCCCGACCATATCGAGCAGCTCGCCGCAGCGTTCTTCGATTTCGGCTCGGGTACCATATGCGTGTGCGCGCAAAGGCTCGGCCAAAATATCCTTGACGCGCTTGCGCGGATTTAGGGAGGCGAATGGATCCTGAAAGACGATCTGCAGCTTCTTGCGCATGGCCCGCATTGCAGCCTCGTCGAGCGCGTGCAAATCCTGACCGCGATAGTGCACGGTCCCTTCCGTGCGCTCGATCAGCCGAAGCATCACGCGGCCGAGCGTCGTCTTGCCGCAGCCCGACTCCCCCACAAGCGCGAAGGTTTCCCTTTCGCGGATCTCGAGATCGATGCCGTCCACGGCGCGGATCACCTTATGCTGAGAGCGGAAGAAGCCCGTGCCGACAGGGTAGTGCTTGCTCAGCCCTGCGGTGGAAATCAGAACGTCGCTCACGCCTTTGCTCCCTCTTTGTCATGCAACCAGCAGCGCGCCTTGTGGCCATTGCCGAGATCCGTCAGTTCAGGCTGCTTCAGCTTGCAGATTGGCATCGCATCGCCGCAGCGGGGGTGGAAACGACAGCCCGCTGGAAGTTTCGCAAGATTCGGCACCACACCTGGAATGCTGTTCAGGCGTTCCGCCGTGCGTTTTTCCGTCGCTTTCGGGATCGAAGCGAGCAGGCCGCGCGTATAGGGATGCGACGGTCGGTCGAAGAGGTCGAAGACACCGGCCTGTTCGACGATCTGGCCGGCATACATCACGTTCACCTCGTCGCACATCTCGGCGATGATACCGAGATCGTGGGTGATCATGATGATTGCAGTGCCGGCTCGGTCGCGCAGTGCCATCATCAGCCTGAGGATCTGCGCCTGCGTGGTTACGTCGAGCGCCGTCGTCGGTTCGTCGGCGATCAGGAGCTTCGGTTCGCAGATCAGCCCCATGGCGATCATCGCCCTCTGGCGCAACCCCCCCGAAAGTTGATGCGGATAAACGTCGAGGCGTGCCTTTGGCTCTGGAATGCCCACCGTCTCGAACATCTGCAGCACCTTTTCACGGATGGCGCGCTTGTTGAGGCCGGTGTGAATGGCAAGGGGCTCGCCAACCTGCTGAACCATGGTCTTCACCGGATTCAGCGAGGTCATTGGCTCCTGAAATACCATTGAAACCTCGCGGCCGCGCTTGCGCCGCATCTCGTCGCTGTTCAGCCGCGCCAGATCGGTCCCGTCAAGGATAATGCTATCGGCACTCACCGTTCCCGGCGGCGAAGGCACCAATCCCATCAGCGACAGCGCCGTGATGCTCTTGCCGGAGCCGGATTCCCCGACCAGACCGACGATCCGGCCGCGCCCGACGTCGAACGACACACCGTCAACAACCCGGACGGGGCCGTTCTGCGTCTTGAATTCCGTGCGCAGGTTGCGCACGCTGAGCAATTTGTCTCGGTTTGTCATCGTCGCGCCCCTCAGTCCTTCATGTAGGGATCGAGCGCGTCACGCAGTCCGTCGCCGACAAAATTGAACGCCAGCACCGTGATCAGGATCGCAACGCCGGGCATGATCGCAACCAGGGGTGCGGAGAAGAGATATTCCTTGCCCTTGGCCACCAGGAGACCCCAGCTGGCTTCGGGAGGCTGGACGCCGACGCCGAGGAAGCTGAGGCTCGATTCCCACATGATCGCGTCGGGAATGCTGAGCGAAAAGAGAACAATCAGTGTCGGAACGACGTTGGGGAAGATGTGGCCGACCATGATCGCCACCTTCTTCGTACCGTTCGCGCGCGCCGCCTCGATGAACTCCTTCTCCTTGACGGCGAGTGTCTGTGCGCGCACCACGCGGGCCACTCCGGCCCAGCCAACGAGGCTGAGCGCGATGAAGATGTTAAAGAGGTTCGCCCCAAGCGTGTACATCACCACCATCGCCAGCAGGAGCGACGGGAAGGCGATCATCATATCGGCCAGCCGCATGATCATGAAGTCGACCCGACCGCCGTAGTAGCCGCTGACAACACCAAGGACTGCTCCAATCATCAGGGAGATGAAGCTCGGCACGATACCGACGACCAGAGATATCCGGGCGCCATAAAGAATGCGGGTCAGGAGATCCCGGCCGAAGTTGTCCGTACCGAGCCAATAGGTGGTGGACGGCGGTCGGAACTGCTCGTTCAGCGCCACGCGGTAGGGATCATGCGGACTGATGAAGGAAACGAACAGCGCCACGAAGACAAGACACCCGACCATGATCAGACCGGCCATCGCCATTCGGTTCCTGCAAAAGATCCTGATGCCGTCGCGCAGGAAACTGTCGTTGCCCGCATCATCCGCAATGTCCGGGATGGTTTCGGCGATCTCAGTCATTTCGAACCTCCCTTCATTTCGGAGCGAATGCGGGGGTCGAGAACCGAATAGAGGATATCGGCAACGAGATTGCCGAAGATGACGAGGACGGTGGCGAATAGCACCGAGCCCTGCAGAAGCGGCATGTCGCGCGCCTGGATGGCGCTGACCGAAATGCGGCCTACGCCGGGGATGCCGAAGATCGCTTCGGTGATGACTGCGCCCGACAGCAGCCCCGCGACCTGGATCGCCATGATGGTCACGACCGGGATAAGCGCGTTCTTCAGCGCATGTCGGCGGATCACCATCAATTCGCGAAGGCCCTTGGCGCGAGCCGTGCGGATATAATCGTGGCGCATGACCTCAAGCAGGCTGGAGCGGGTGAGGCGGGCGATGACGCCAGCCGAACTCCATCCGAGCACGATCGCTGGCATGATCACATACTGGTATCCGTAAAAACCGGACACAGGCAGCCATTTCAGCTTCAGAGCGAAGACATATTGCATCAGCAGGGCTGACCAGAAGATCGGCATCGAAACCCCAAGAAGCGAGAAGCCCATGAACAGGTGATCGAGCAGCGAATCCCGCCTGACCGCCGACAGCACGCCCACTGGAATGCCGATCACCCAGGACACGAGTGCCGCACAGATCGTCAAGATGAGCGTGCTCGGGAATGCATTGAGGATGAGCGTCGTCACGTCGCGATTGAGCTTGATCGACACTCCGAGATCGCCTTGAAGGGCGGCGAAAAGGAACCTGAAGTATCGCGTGATCAACGGATCGTCGAGGTGCATCTGGGCGCGCACGCGGTTGATGACATCGGCGCTGGCATGCTCCTTCATCAGAAGCGCTATGGGATCACCGGGTATCACGTTGAGCATGATGAAGAGCAGCGCCGTGATGCCGATCAGAACTGGGATCGACATCGCGATGCGCTTTATCACGAAGGTCAGCATCGAAAGTGGTCTTTCATCGAATCTCGCCGGAACAAGGATCGCCGGCAAATGGATCCTGCGAAACCGCAGGGAAACAAGAGGATGGCGGGCCCCTTTCGAGGCCCGCCACGCCGGTTAAGTCCTATTCGACTTCCATCTTGTAGTAGCTCATGTCGCTCCAGCCGTTCCACGGCACCACGAAGTTCTTCACCCGGGGCTGAACGACATAGTTGTGGTCAAGGCTGAATAGCGGCACCCAGGCTGCATCGTCCTGCACGATCCGATCCGTCATCTTCTGGTACAGCGCGCAGCGTTCCTCAGGGTTGGTCATCGAGCGCGCCTTGTCGAGCGCCGCAAAGACCTCCTCGTCGTTGTTGTTGTAACCGCGAACCGACGTGCCGCTCTTGCTGAAGAACGTGTAGAAGAAATTGTCCGGATCATTAAAGTCCGCCGACCAGTTTTGCGTGTAGTTGTCGACGGTCCCCGCCTTGCGGGCCGCAAAATATGCGGATTCGTCCATCGTGTTGATCTCGGCGTTGAAGCCAGATTCCTTGATCTGGGCCTGGATAATCTGGTTCATATCGGACCAACGCGAGGACCAATTGCTGGCCTGGGTCAGCTTGATGTCTACGCCGTTGGGGTAGCCAGCCTCTGCCAGCAGCGCCTTGGCCTTCTGCGGGTTGTACTCGATCGGCTTGGCCTCGGCATAGCAGGTCAGTCCACGCGGCATGACGCCGTTTTCCAACTTGCCCTTGCCATAGAAATTCTTGTCGAGAATTTCCTGGCGGTTGATGGCCATCTGGAACGCCTTGCGGACGCGCACGTCGTCGAAGGGCTTCAGCGCCTGATTGATGTGGTAGTAATAGATGCCGACGCGTGGACCGGATCGAATCTGGTCCTTCCATTGGTCACTGCCGGCGAAATAGGGCAGCTGCGACGATGCGTAGTCGATATCGAACACATCCAGCTCGCCCGACTCGAAGAGAAGTCGCAGTGTTTCGGCATCGGCGACCACGCGGATGACGATCTGGTCGAGCTTCGGGCGACCCTTGAAATACTTGTCGTTGGCCTCAAGGACCTGACTGTCGTTGAGGGTGTATTCCGTCAGTTTGAACGGCCCGGTTCCGTTGGTCGTTTCCGGCGTAAGGCCGTACTTGTCGCCGAGCGGTTCGGTGAATTTGCGATTGTAGATCGACGCACCGGGGCTCGCCAAAAGGGCGATGAAGGCCGCGTAAGGCTCCTTCAGGACAATCTTGACAGTATATTTGTCCACCGCCTGCAGACCGGGGACCGTGGTGGCGGATCCGTCCAGGCGCTCGGTGGCACCATCGACGAAATTGAGAATATCGGTGCTCAGCGCCTTGGTCTTGGGGTCGAGCATGCGGTCGAAGGTGTAGACGACGTCATCCGCAGTCAGCTCCTCGCCGTTGTGAAACAGAACGCCTTTGCGCAGGTGGAATATGTAGGTCTTGCCGTCCTGCGAAACTTCCCAGCTCTCGGCAAGCCCGGGGGTGAGCTGCGACTGGCCCGGCCCGCTCGTTTCGGCCTCTACGAGCCGGTCGTAAACGTTGAGCGGCAGTGTGTAGAAATCCTGCGTCATCTGGACGTCAACGGTCTTCGGATCCTCCTGATAGGCGATCTTCAAGACATGGTCGGCCGCAAGACTGGTCGAAGCCATCGCAAGCGTAATGAGGCCCGTCGCCATCATAAACTTGGCTTTGTTCAGCATTTGAAATTCCCTCTTTTTCTTATTTCCCCATCCGGGGCAGCGCTTGTCGCTTCCCCGGTTTTGTCCGGTTCCCGGTCCAATTATTGTTCAGCGTCTGCCAATTCCCTCCCGGTGCCTTTTGTGCCCCCGTGCAAAACAGGTTCGCCCATCACTCCTCCGCCCGGTGCAGGACGCTCCCAGGCTCCCCCATGCTCGAGTTGTAGCATTTCTTGAATGCCCTGCCTGCGCCGGATTGTCCTGAACCGATCGCCGTCCACAAGTACCTCGGCAAGAAGATCGCGTGAGTTATAGGTCGATGACATCGACGCGCCGTAGGCGCCGGCGAGATCGAAAGCCAAAAGCTCACCGGCCCGCAGTTCACCGAGCCCATCGTAGCGTCCAAATTTGTCGGAGCTTTCGCAAATTGGCCCGACGAGGCTATAGGTGCACGCCGCATCGTTGAGTTGCGGTTCCTGAAGGGGAAGAACCGGATGGTGGGCGTCGTAGAGCGCCGTGCGCATAAGGTCGTTCATTCCCGCGTCCAGGATGCCCATGCATCCGTCCTGCATGTCCTTGAGGTAAAGCAACTCGCTCACCAGCAACCCGGCCCGCCCGACGAGCCAGCGGCCCGGCTCGACGGCAAGTTTGCAGCCGAGATGGCCAACTGTCTCGGCGATGATCGCGGCATAGCGCCCAATGTCCGGGCCCGGCTTATCGCCGGAGGCAATCCCAATGCCGCCGCCGAGGTCGAGGCGCGGCACGGACAATCCCCTGCCGCGCATCTCCGTTACCAGCTCGGCCATTGCCGAAAAGGCGCGCCGGAACGGCTCCATGTCATGTATTTGCGATCCGATGTGAACGGCGACGCCAACCGCTTCCAAATCAGGCGCCGCAGCAACCTGGGCGTAGAGGTCGGCCACCTGGCCGATCGCGATTCCAAACTTGCTGTCCTTCGTAGCGGTGGTGATTTTCGCGTGCGTCTTGGCATCGACGTCGGGATTGACTCGCAATGCGACCGGCGCGCGCTTGCCGAGTGCACGGGCGACCTCGGCGACCACGCTGATTTCGGCCGCTGACTCGACATTGATCTGGTGAATGCCGACCTCAATTGCGCGGGCGATCTCCGCGCGGGTCTTTCCGACGCCGGAGAAGATGATCCTTGACGCAGGTACGTCCGCTGCCAGTGCACGCTCCAGCTCTCCTCCGGAAACGATGTCCATCCCGCATCCGAGTTCTGCAAGCAGGCGAAGGACGGCGATGTTGCTATTGGCTTTGACGGCGTAGCAGATCGCGACGTCGATGGGGGTGAGGGCTCGCGAAAGTGTCCTGTACGCCGATCGGATGGCGCCGGCCGAGTAGCAGTAAAAAGGCGTTGGAATGGCGGCGGCAACCGCGCCCAGCCGCACGTCCTCGATATGCAGAGCGCCTGCTCGATAGGCGAGCCAGCGCCGGTCGTCATCCTGCCAGGTTTCTTCTTCGACGTATTTTGTCATCGCCCGTCACGCTTGTTTGGGTTCCGGCAGCGATAGTTTCAGACCCTGAATCCTGAGGGAAATAATTGATAGGGCGCTCTTATTCATTTCTGATATATGAGAGCCTTCACCTGCGCTCTCGTCAGGAGGGGAAAGGCACCGAAGCGAAAGGCTCAGACCGATGAGGCTCAACCAACGCCAGATTGAGGTCTTTAACAGCATCATGATCAGCAAAAGCGTGACCGCGGCGGCCGCGGCACTGGGAACGTCACAGCCGACCATCAGCCGAGAGCTCAGAGAAATGGAGCAGCGGATCGGCTTCGACCTTTTCGTGCGCTTCGGCAAGCGTTTGACACCCACGAACCAGGCACTTTTGCTACATGAAGTCGTTCGCCGGTCCTTCCTCGGCATGGAAGAAATCAGCCGTGCTGCGTCGGCGATCCGCATGCACAACGCTTCCAACCTAAGGATCGCCACGATCCCGGCCTATGCGGATTCCATCATCCCACGCGTGGCGCAAAAGCTTCTGAAGCATCGCCCGGCGGTTCATCTCTCCCTGCATTCGTTGGAGGAGGTTTCGCTGCAACATGAAATGGCAACAACGGTCTTCGACTTGGGGGTGACCGAAGGCCGGTTCGAATATGCTGGCGTAGCCTCTCAGCGGATCGACGTTGGCGATCAAGTATGCGTCGTGCCGATCGGTCACAGGCTTTCGCAAAAGGGCCTCCTCGAACCCGCAGATTTCGATGGCGTACCGTTTGTCTATTTCTCGCAGGACGATCCCTATCGAAGAAAACTTGACGACATATTCCTGGCTGCAGGCATTTCGCGCAGTTATGCTGTCGAGACGACGACGGCCACCAGCGTATGTTCGATGGTTGCCGCCGGTGTAGGTGTGTCAATCATCAATCCGCTGACTGCTGCAACCCATGTCGACAAGGGGGTGGTATTGCGTAGGCTAAGCGTCAGCGTCCCGTACACGCTTGCCGTATGGCGCCCGGTTCGAAGGACGCGATCGACGGTCATTGAGAGGTTCCTCTCGGTCCTGACCGAGGCTGCCAACGAGATGCGGGCAACTTTGCACTCCGCGCTGGATAGAAAGTAAGGCAGACCACGCCGCGGGCTTGAACGCCCAGCTTCTTGGCTGCACGGCACACCTTAGGTCGCACGCCATGACCTAACGCAGGAAAAGTCTGAAACGGCGCAGCGCCAGCCAGAAAAACACGCTCGCGATGACGAGAAGCGCCAGAAGCTGTGGCCAGACCACGTCGAGCTGTGCTCCTCGAAACAGGACCGCCTGCGCCAGAATGACGAAGTGCGTGTTCGGTGCCAGCAGCCTGATATTCTGGATAATATCAGGCATGCTCTCGCGCGTCGTCATGGCGCCTGACAGTACCTGAAGCGGCAGCAGCACGAGGATCAGGAGCAAGCCGAACTGCGGCATCGATCCGGCAATTTGGGTCACGACCACAAAGTTGCCGGCACGGAGCGGCCATCATGTTGCGAATAAAGAGTTCCATTGCCGGCCATCCTGACAGACGACAAGCGAAAGTCTATCGAAAATGCACGCAGATGTTTGCTTATGATTGCTGCACAATCGTCACGTGCCAAAGGGAGCTGAAGCCAGATTGGCATTTCTCAGTTGATGGGGGAACGGGGCGTAACCGCGCCTATTTGATGATTGACTCTGGGACGTCACCTCGATGCTCCAGCGAGTACCCGAGCGCCATCAAGCCATCTGCTAGACGCCGTGGCGCGTCTGTGGAAGGAGGCATCGTGCGAATATCTTTCTGCCCCGGCTGGAAACCGATCCGATCGAAGAGGGCGGCAAAGGCTTTCCATTCCAAGGGTGCCATTGGAAACGGCTCGGGAAAATGAACGAAAAGGGTACCATCTATCGACTTCCATTCGATGATTATGACGCGGGGCATCGGGTCCTTACTCGTGTTCCAAGGTGCATGCTGGTCCACCCATTGTTCCAACGATGTAGTTCGAAATTTGGGCACGACCACCGACGCGATGGACGCAAGGAGCGAGAACGCCGGTAGAAATACTCTCTCGGGGCGCCCAGGCGCCCGTTTTAGCTCGCCTGGTTAGCCGGTCACCGCAGATGTCCCCGGTGCTGGATGAGCAGGACGGTTTGGACAACCGAGCCCCCTGTCAACAGGAGATTACATTTTCGTCATATATCTCGATATATCTTGATTTGCGATATATCGAGATATATTCAGTAAGCATGAAACACGGACCTTTAGACGCTTCTGATGATCACCATGGACGGCCCCATCGGGGCAGGGGCGGCAAGCGGATGTTCGACTATGGCGAGCTACGCCTGCTAATCCTCGCGATGATCTTTCAGCGTCCCTTCCACGGCTATGAGTTGATGAAGGCAATCGAGCAGCGCCTCGGAGGCAACTATACACCCAGTCCAGGCGTCATTTATCCGACGCTCGCATGGCTCGACGACATGGGTTACGCCTCAATCGAACTCGAGGAGGGGGGGCGCAAGCTCTATCATGTCACGGAGCAGGGGAGAGCCTTTATAGATGCCAACAGATCGCTCGTGGAGGAACTGCTGACCCGGGCCGTACCGGGCGAGCGGGGGCACGATGAGGTTCCAGACGCGATCATCCGAGCGATGGAAAACCTGAAGCTCGCCTTGCGGCTGCGGCTTCGAAAGGGGCCGCCGGATGAGGCGACGACAGGTGATATCGCCAACATCCTGGACGAGGCGGCGCGGGCAATCGAACGCCGTTGAGTGATGCTGGGAGGCACCAGGCGTTCAAAAGGTAAAGACAATGGACCAGAAGATCGAAGCTGTTCTTGAAGCGTATCATGCTCTCATCCGCGAGGAGCAGGCGCGGCCACGGGAAATGCCGCCAGGCGGTCGTGATGGTGGACAGGACCGCCGTATGAGGGCTGTGGGTCCGGAGACAGGAAGGTTTCTCAACATCGTCGCCAAAAGCCAGAAGTCCCCCGCGATCTTGGAGATCGGGACCTCCTTCGGTTATTCCGGCATTTGGCTTGCCGAGGCTGCCAGGGCGAGCGGCGGGCGCCTGATCACCATGGAAATTCACGAATACAAGTCACTGTACGCTCAGGAACGCGCGGTGGCTGCCGGTCTCTCTGACTACATCGATTTCAAGGTCGGAGATGCAGTGGAGATGATCAGCGCACTGCCTTTTGGCGTCGACTTCGTGCTGCTCGACCTGTGGAAGGATCTCTACATTCCGTGCCTGGAAGCCTTCTATCCCAAACTCAACCCCGGCGCGATCGTCGTCGCGGACAATATGCTGCGGCCTGGCGACGAGAACGTGAAGATGTATGGGAGGGCCGTGCGCGCGAAGCCGGGGATGACGAGCATATTGCTTCCGGTGGGTGCTGGCCTTGAAGTCAGCCGTTTCGAGCCGGACTAGGCGGAGCTCGAAATGCTTCTCGAGAACTTCCCGATGGAAATGCTTTGCCGGCTCGCCGTCTTTTTCCACTGTCGTACGACGACAGACAGCAAAGGAACGAATACATGAATATATTGCAAGGCGACCGGCTGACCGAAGTCGCAAACAGCCCGCGCATAGAGCGCGTGCGCCACGAGCTGAAACGGCGGCAGCTGAACGTCCTATCCACCGAGCGGCTGACTCCGCATATGATCCGCATCACCCTCGGAGGCGAGGAGCTTGAGGACTTCACCTCGCTGTCGGCGGGTGATCACATCAAGATCTTCGTGCCCGACGGTGCCGGCGGAACGACAATGCGGGATTATACGCCCCGGCGATATGATGTGGCGACACGCACGCTCGCAATTGACTTTGCCGTTCACGATGCCGGTCCGGCGACGCAATGGGCACTCACCGCTCGTCCGGGCGACATGATACAGATCGGCGGCCCCCGCGGCTCCCAGATCATATCAGGACCAATCCGCTCCTGGCTGCTGATCGGAGACGAAACGGCCCTTCCTTCGATCGGCCGCCGTATCGAGGAGCTGCCATTGGGTACGTTGGTGACCGCCGTCGTGGCCGTGCCGGGCTCTGAGGACGAGCAGGTCTTCGAGACGAAAGCGAATCTTACTGCCCATTGGATTTATCGAGAGAATGCGGCTGATCCTGCCCGTCTGATCGACCGCCTAAGCGACATAGCCGTCGAACCTGGAACTTTTGTCTGGATCGCCGCGGAAGGCTCGGTTACGCGGCGCATTCGCAGTTATCTCACCGATGAACGCAAGCATCCAGCCAACTGGTTGCGCGCATCCGGTTACTGGGTGGAGGGCAAGGCCGACACGACGGAAAAGTTCGAGGATTGAGGCTCGGCCGCCAGTGCATGTAAGCCGGTTCTCTCGCCGTAGACAGAGCCCGGTGGAATGTGCCGCGGGAGGTGGTCTGGCGCGCACCAGTTCCATGGTGCAAGCCAAAGTCATATCATCAACCTGGCATCGTACTGTGTAACGATGTTTCCCACCGTCCACCACAGCCCGGCCACCCTTCAAACGGGCGCCAGGCTAAAACGCAACCACGATGTGCTTCTTTTCCCTTACCAACGTACATTGGCGCGCCATCGTCGATACTGTTCAGGGAAAATCGGTTTTTTGTTATGTGGAACGGCGTCGCATATTGAGCCGCAACCAGCGCAGCCATGAGTGAATTGCATCCGTTTGCAGCGGGAACGTGACTATAGCCAATGCCTAGTCGTCTATTCGAAAGCCGACCTTCATGACCACCTGATAGTATTCCACCGAGCCGTTCTTAATGTGGCCCCGGATCTGATCAACCTCAAACCAATCGAGGTTTCGCATTGTCTTTGACGCTCGTGATATAGCGGTCTCAATTGCCTCCGTCACCGAGACTTTCGAGCTTCCGACAAGCTCCACCTTTTTATAGACGTGATCGCTCATTTCCATCCTCCACCATTGACGTCGCGTTTAGGCACCCGATCGCCCAACTCATCCGAAGGAAAGTTTGCGTCCGTAGAGTCTCAAGTCCGACTGGCATTCGAGATTTCGTCCATGCCCAAATGCTCGTCTCGACTTTGCCCCAGCGCCGCACCAATCGATTGCCATGAAGGGACTATGAGCGAGCGAGGAGAGGTTTGAAACAAGATTCTGGCGCGCCGGGGGGCGGGCCTTCAGCCTTCGGCGAGTCGCTGACGAAAAAGTAGCGACGTTTTTTTGCAATTCGCTCTTGGAAGTATCCAATTGTAAATGCAGGAATTGTGTGGCTCTTTTTCTGTCGAGCGAACTGGTTGTGCTTAGGTAGTGGAATTGGGGCTGTTTCGCGATCGGTACCCGAATGTCATGATCAACAAGTTTTAAAGAAAATTGCGCATATGATTGCGGTGACTTTGCACAGTCAAACATTTCGCCCATCAAGGAGTTTCACATGACTGACGAAATCAAAGCCACTGTCACTAACGACACGGCAGCCGCGAATGAACCTAAAATGAAGAAGTCCCGCGCACCGCGAAAGTCGAAGACCGTCGCTGAAGCGGCTGTAGCCACGTCGGTGAGTACGCCCGCGAAGAAGACACGTGGCGGCCGCCGGAAGAACACGGAAAAGGGTGAGGCCATTGCTTCGGCGACGCCCGTTTCGGGAAATAAAATCGCCCCGACCAAATCAAAGCAAACCGTGCAACCTCAGAAGCGTGGGCGGCGGAAAGCCGAGGCGCCTGCGCCAGCGTCGGACGACTTTGCGGATCTTCTGAAGCTCGAGGAAGAGAACCAGAAGCTCCGAAGGGCATTGTCCGAGAAGCTTCGCACAGAGAACGCTGACCTTCGGAAGAAGCTTGGCATGGCTTGAGTGAACAGGATCACGGGTTTTCCACAACGATGAGACTGATGACCGGGCAAGCATTGCAAGCCCGGTCTCCGGCCCGGTACTATGTTCTTGCAACACCGAGTCGGAGGAGGCGGATCGATGAGATCAGCGTGGAAACTGATTACTGGGTTGGTATCCCGTGGTAACTCAGAAGGACGTGGTGAGCTCGAGGACGAGACTTCGAAGATACCGCATCCGGGCGCTAAAGACGTCGAAGCCATAACGCTTCCTGACACCGAGGAATCTGAACTCCAGGATTCTCCCCAACTCATTGAAGAGGCTTCCATTGAGCCGTCGGCCGCTCCTTTCGATGGCAGCGTCCAACGACCGGAGCCGCAAGAGAGGATTGTGGCGCCTTCTCGCCTTGCTCTGGCCAACGACGCCGAGCCCGTGCTGGCAACGACAATAAGGCTTGTGACGAAGGACAGGTTGAGCCTGCGAGCGGAACTCTCACATTCAACTGCAGTGCCGAATGCACCTGAAGCCAATGCCAGAAATGCTATCAGCGCGAATGCTAACGGCGGCGGAAAGTCGACCGAACCGGCCACATTGTTGACGAGCGATGCCAGCGCAGCCACCGCGCCAATCGCAATGGGCCAGAAAGCCGGGGTCGAGCGTATTCGTAAGGTAAGGTCGGCGCAAAGCGCTTCCGGCGTTGAACGGGCGAAGGTGAAACGGCGCTCTTTGCCGATTGCCGAGATCGAAACAGTGCAGGTATCGCCTGAAGCAGCATTCGCTTCCGAAAGCGTAGTGCTAAACAGCGAAATCAATCAGCTGAGACAGGAATTGGCTCAAAAGTTGCGTTTGCAAAACGATCAGCTAAGGCGAATGCTTTCCCGCTATGATGCGGGTTGAGCAAGAGCGACTTGAGAACCGGGAACGTTCTGGCCGACGACGCTTTCAGTCCCTTTACGGCGTTTTTAATCTTCGGGCACTTGCGTACGGTTCAACGGCGGCGGACAACTAGTCGCCGCAAGATGCATCGTCTGCGGGATAGCCCAATCAGGACGAAATCACGCTGTTTCAGCCAATGCGGGACACGTCCGTCTGCCCCGCACAAGCCTTGACAGATTGACCCGTTATGGTTTTGCAACTCGGTCCAGACAGAACCAGACCTGACCTACAAACGCGGACAATCATGGAAGTACGTCAGTCGCATCTCAAGATCCTAATTTAGCCAAGATCACACGTCGATACTGTTACGGAGTGGCAACTGGCAGCGGAGAGGGCGCATGTCGAGTTTCGCGAGTGTCGTTCTGTTGATTGCGTCGTCTTTGATCGCTTCTCAGACCTCTGCGGAGGAAGTTGGCATCGAGACGCGGTTGGAGAGAAGCACACCATCTCCTGACCAAGCGTACAATGAACACAAGGATCAAAAGCAAGCTGCGGAAGAACGCGACCGCGAGGTTGCCGAGATGGCCCGCCAGGCGCTATCAAAGGCCCGCTTACTTACCGTTCCTCAGCTGACATCAAAGTGAGCCTGCCTCAAGGGGAACCCGCAAAGATGTCGCTTATCGGGCTTGTCCCGCGATTTGGGAGAAACGGTAGCTTTTTCCCAAACGCATCCTGGGACGCCTCCCGAAAGACATTCGCCGACTTTTCGTTGCATATGCGACGTAACAGATCGGAAGAAACGCATCTCGATTTTCAGTACTTGAGTTGGTGGCAGCCCGCCATCGAGTATTCGGCCTTGAACTGATGACCAACAAAGGCTGAGTCGAGTTTACGAGCGCCGCTGAGCGGAAGGGGTGCTGACACGAGGTGGGTTCCTCAGCATTCACAATTCTCGTATTTTTCCCGTAATGGTTTTCCAGTGCGTAGTCAGCTATCTTGCTTTCCATGGAACGCAAATTGGCCGTCATTCTTGCTGCCGATGTTGTTGGGTTCAGTCGCCTCATGGAGGTGGACGAGGAACGGACCCACGCGGCCTTTAATACGTGCAATACTGCGATTGCGGGCTTGGTCTCAAAGCACTCTGGTCGAATATTCGCTGTAGCCGGTGACAGCTTTCTCGCGGAGTTTGCGAGCCCGGTGGAAGCGATGCGAGCGGCGATTGAATTTCAAGAAGATGTTTCTGGGTGCGAATTCCGAGGCAATCCGCCCCCGCATTCCGAAATGATGCCGCCCCCCAATTCCGAGAATTAACCGCCCCCTTGTTCCGAGATGATGCCGCCCCCTGATTGGGGCTGTTTGTCGGGGTGTCCTGCTGGTGAGACGTTCGTCCTTTCAGTTGCCTGAGAGGAAGGAACGCGATGCCAGCGGAGAGACTAAAGATGCGGCGTGTCCGCGAGATTCTGAGATACAGATTTGCGGAAGGTCTTGGCCACAAGTCGATTGCGGCGCGCGTTGGTGCGGCCCCCTCGACGGTGCGCGAGACGTTGCGCCGTTTGGAGCGTGCCGGACTTTCCTGGCCTTTGGGCAACGATGTCAGCGATGCGGTGCTGGAGGCGGCTCTCTATAAGGCTGCCGGCACGAAGACCGGTCACCGTCGCAGTGCCGAGCCGGATTGTGGGCATGTTCACCGGGAGCTGAAGCGCAAGCATGTGACGCTGCAGATCCTCTGGGACGAGTATATCGGCCTTCATCCCGATGGATATCGCTACAGCCGCTACTGTGATTTGTATCGCGCTTGGGCGCTGAAGCTGCCGGTGACGATGCG
>NZ_KB897875.1:0-25259 GCF_000377185.1 Rhizobium sp. 42MFCr.1 | reverse complement strand
CCAAGATCTCTGCCGAAGCTGGATCCGATTTGGCCCTCTCGAGGCAATAGGGCGTCAGCGCAGCCGCGATGGCCGAGGTTCGCTCGATCCCGGCGGCTTTTTGAGCACTGCCATTGGTCACCCAACCTCCCCATGTGAAGCCGACGATGGCAAGTGCGGCCGCGCCGCATGCCGCTCCCCATAGGCCGGGGCGAAGCCAGGTCATGTCTAGCATGTCCATATCCAATCTGAATGAAAACGCGCAATATTGCGCAGAACTACAATAACCCAAAAAGTAATTAATGACTAATATATTATTTTTCCATCCATTTTATTTGGAATTCTTGAAATACTTTTTTGATGGCACGCAATAAATTCCGTCTTTATATTTCATTTTCTTTGTTTCAGGCCTCTTCATCCTGGCAGATCTTTAAGCCGCCGGTCGCATTCTGGACGAGATAGAGCTTCGGGCCCATATGGCGAGGCTGATGGCAGCTTGGTAAAGGTGCGACTGTCTTCGGGGAGCTGAGCTTTCATAGGTATGTGAGACGACATGCGTTAATAAGCTTGCTTCGTATCTTTCGAAGGCGCATCTTCTCAACTTCGGCAGCAATTATCAGGGCGCTGCCGTTTTGGGTCCTCAACCCCTTGCCCCGACCGAAATGAGGACATCATGTCTTCCGACCTCCCGGCACCTACTTTCCACGTTAATGATTTGCGCCGCGAGGCACAGTGTTCTCGTGTATTTGACAAGATCGCCCGGAACACTGTGATCTCAGCGATAAATGCCGGCTGGCGGGAGTCGGAGGCTGCATTGGCACTGGCGGACGCAGCCGAGCACTATGTCCTCTATCTGGCCTCGCCCGCTCGACTGCACTCTTACCGGCGAATTCAAACTCAGTCTTGGGCGTTACCAGTCAAGACTGAGATGCGAATTTTGGGCGGCGATTACGTCCTGAACCTGGGTCACGACCAGCGGAATGACGGTGAAGGGCTTCCCGATGCACGTGGCTTCGGCAATCATGCCCGGCTTCATCACCTGCGCCTCGAATCTGGTCGAAGCCTGCAATCAGGGTGCCTTTGCCGGCACCCGTCGGCCCGAGAATGCCCGCGGGGCGAATCATCGTATTGACAACGCCGCCCGGCCGGGGCGTGGAGTGCTGGACCGTGCCCGCGAGGCCCGCCCGTACCGGCGTCTTGTCCAGCTCCACCTGTGCCTGGGCAAGAGCAGCTTTGCCTTTTGCGCAGGCAAAGGGCGCTGATCTTGGCTTCAAGGGTCTGTTGCTTCGCGATCGCGGCTCCCACCGAAGCCCTTGCGGCTTTCTATAGTCCTTTGTCAGGAGTTTGGGCCTTCATCTCGTATTCGTCCACGGCCACCTGAAGCGCGCCCTGCGCCTCCTGGATCTGCCCGTCCGCCGATGCAAGCTCGGTCTGAGTGACCGCGGCTTCGGCGTCGAGTTTATCGCAAGAATCCCGATCACAGCCATGGTGATTGATAATCCGTTTTGCATCGGAAGTTGCGTTTTCGTGCTTCTTTGCAAACGCTGCAACGGGGCACGGTTCGCGCCCTGAGCACCTTGGATCAGCCTTGCCGCGTCCGCGGTCTTTGGCACTACGGTCTCCTAATTGAGTGTGCGCGTTATGGGGTGTTCTGTTTGGATCAAAGGTCGAGCGAAGGCGAGGCTTGCGGCATAGAGCACAGCATCTTAAGGCGCTGCGCCGTCGATCGAGATATTCCCACAGGTCTGCTCCAGCAACTCGTCTAAGGAGACCGAACGTTATTTCTCGGCCTGAAAATAGACGCTCCCAAGTATTTTGTCGCAATCCCGCTGTAGAGTCCTAGTTTCTTCTTCAAGGAAGGAGTTTCAACTTGGAAAATCTAAGAGAATTTGCCTCGAGCGCGAATGGCGATCGGTGGTTTTTGGGGATCGATGACGTGACTAATACAGAGGTCGTCGTTCATCGTGGGAACCCCTCGTCGGGCGGTCACGAAACGAAAACCCTTGTCACTTCATTTTTGAACCAGCGCCCGTTTGGGCCAGAGCATAGGGCTTTAGATCGGCTGCTTGCGGATCGCAGGGCAAACGAAAGCGAAGAGACGCCCACCGATCTTCACTAACTACGCAGGCCCGATAGCCCGGCATCAATCCGAAATCGGGAAAGCCGTGCGGCTCGCCGATGTGCGAAGGAAGGGTTGTGCTCGATAGGGCGAAATAGGCCCGACCACCTCAGCCCCGTCACCTTCACACCGGTGGCGAGTTTTCCGCATATAGCTGGTGCTGTCATCGGCCGCGTTTCACCGATTGAATTCGCTTTTTCCTGCGCATCAACGTTGAAGGACCAACGTAGGAAAACGAGGATGAAGTCGACCATCGCTACAGCAACGACGTCGGCAGTGCTGGCAGCAAAGCTGCCGGCATATTTCCGTAGAGATGGATGCCAGAGAATTTCACCACCGATAGTGACCCACTTCGACGGGGAGCGCGAGAAGCACTCGCGGCAGGTGGAGACGCCAACCCTCGGAGACTGCGTGCTGATGCGATCCGCACTCCTATCTGCGTGCGAGGTGGCGCGCGCTGTCAGGCTCGCCGACCTCAAACCGATCCGTCGGTTCGAAGTCACCGCCTTTGCAGCGCCTTACGGGCTTGCTTTGGGCTGCAAGTCGACGGGTTCAATATTTGATATCTCTGCC
Organism: Rhizobium sp. 42MFCr.1; assembly: GCF_000377185.1. Lineage (NCBI taxonomy): Bacteria > Pseudomonadati > Pseudomonadota > Alphaproteobacteria > Hyphomicrobiales > Rhizobiaceae > Rhizobium > Rhizobium sp. 42MFCr.1. The sequence goes on along the minus strand of NZ_KB897875.1, from coordinate 22,588 downwards.
CGTCTGGCGGCCCGTCTGCTTCGTGTTCCGCTTATCCTGCCGGCACGCGGCGTTACTTTTGTCGTTAGCCGAGCGGCATGCCTGCTTCGTAGCTCGTGCGCCCTGTCGTGTGTCTTGGCGGACATCGCGGGCAGCCCTGCGCTGTTGTCCCTGCTCTGTTGCCAAAGATATGGATGGCAGTCCCGCAAGGAATATACCAGCCACCAGGCCCGCGAATAGAGGCTTGAATCGAAACATTGTCCATCTCCCGTTTGAAGAGGCTCGTGGTCTCTCTGCCCAAGATGGCGGCATTTGTGCCGCCACTGTCCCAGCTACGACTTGGAGACCGCTTCGATCGCGTCCACTAGCGTGGAACTGCTGTTGCTCTTGCAGTAGGCGACGACCTTCTCCGCATTGGCGTGGGCTTTGTCGCCGTCGATCATGGCATTCCCAGCTTTGCCGTGGACGTATCCGTTTACCCACATCGCCACGCCAATAGTTTTTGCGGCAGGCATGGCACCCACTTCCTTGCAGGTGAGTTTCGACATGTCCACCTCCGCGGCCAATACCTGACTTGTAACACCCATGCAGGCAAGTGCTATTGCGATTGAAACACAGCGTGTCATGACTTCCTCCCTAAGCCCCGCTCATCAGAACGAGTGCTTGTTGCTTGCGGATGGCGCTAAGTTCACCAACCCCACCAACCCACGATCAGGACGACCTGGCAAAGTGAGAATTAGTAACTACTAATAATAGCATGAGAAGGTAAGGGATACACGTATTTTTATAAAATTGACGCGAGAACAATGAACCCGCCCCGAGACGTAAGTCAGGTTGCGCGAAGCAAGGCGTTGTAAATCGCATTGACGGACGCAGCGTTGATGATGACCGTCGCAATGAAACCAGCTGACATTGGGTGGCATAAGCACGGAAGGACATCATCGTGGCAGGACCAACATTCGAAACCATCGGCGTATCGAGCTCCTTTCTCGATTAAAAATCGTTTTGCGAGATCCGGCGGTGTAAGGCTAGATAAAAGAGAGGAAAGGAGCTTCAATCAAGCGCTGCAAACCGGATTAGCTCCATCGAAGCGACGTGAGTTCTGCTTGGTCCACCCGGTATCGGATTGAGTGTGGTGCTTTGACTTGCTTTTTACCCTGTCTGTTGGATGGCAGCTGTAACTTCTATCGAGCGCGCGGGGTGTATCGAGGGCGCCGGTACGCGTACGCTAATTGTGCTCCTGAAACGGGGGAGAACGTGTTACAACGGCTGTCGGGTGTGGGGACAAAAATGATTCCAGATCGTCGAGATGACCTTACTCGCAGGACGCTAGCGGTGCTGTTCATCGGCAGCCTCCTTGTCGCAAGTTTTTGGGTGATGCAGCCGTTCCTTCCGGCAATCGTCTGGGCTATGACGTTGGTCATCGCCACTTGGCCACTGATGCTTTGGGTGCAACGCCACGTCGGCGGTAGCCGGGGCCTCGCCACGTGCATCATGACACTGGTCCTGCTGCTCGTGCTGATCGTGCCATTTTGGCTTGCCGTCAGCATTATCGTCACAAACATCGATGAATTCGGCGGCTTCGTTCGCACTCTCCTCTCCATGCAGCTGCCGCAGCCGCCGATTTGGCTAGCCGATGTGCCGTTGGTTGGCGCACGCGCCACCGAGGCCTGGGCAAAACTGGCGTCGACGCGGCTGCAGGAGTTCGCCCCCATGCTTGCGCCCTATGCTGGAGCGCTGACGCAATGGTTTGCTTCAGCTGCGGGCAGTTTGGGCACGATGCTTCTACATTTCCTGCTGACGACTGTCATAGCAGCCATCATGTATACAGGCGGCGAAAAAGCGGCGGCCACCGCGGTTCGATTCGGTGGTCGCCTCGGCGGCGATCGGGGCGAAATGGCTATACGTTTGGCCGGACAAGCGATCCGGAGTGTCGCGCTCGGTGTTGTGGTGACGGCAGTGGCTCAGACCGCGGTCGGAGGAATCGGTCTCCTGGTGGTCGGCGTACCCTTCGCGGGGTTGCTGACCGCAGGGATCTTCATCCTCTGTCTAATTCAGATCGGCCCTGGCCTGGTAATGGTGCCGGTGGTGGTTTGGATGTATTATTCGGGCGATGCGGTGTGGGCGACCGTAATGCTAGTATTCACCGTTGTGGCTGGAACGATGGATCAGTTCATCCGTCCAGTCTTGATACGCAGAGGCGCCGATCTGCCAATACTGCTTATCCTTGCGGGCGTCATCGGCGGTCTGATTGCCTTTGGGGTCCTGGGAATTTTTATCGGACCCACCGTTCTCGCTATTGCTTACACTTTGCTGAGCGCATGGATGGCAGATAACGACCAGGACGTCGTGCGAGGGATACCGGGCGAGGAGATGCCAGCCGCGCGGTAGGCGACCCATGGCATAGCGCAGCCGCTTCTTTATCGATGCCTACATGAATCGCAATAACGTAGGTGTAGCGATCGAAAAGTCACGTACCAGCACACGAGCCGATCGCTGTTGGGAGGGCACTCCAGCATGGTAAGCAAACTGCCTGAAACCCCTTCGGCGGGAGATCCGACCTGGTTGGCCGAGGTGACTTACCGCTTTTCCTTTGACGCAGCTCATAGGCCGCTCCCGTCGGATGCAAATGCTGCCCGGCTACGACTAGAGGGCGGAAATCGCGCCTTCGCTGAACTCCTTGATCGGGCGGCCCACTCCAAACCGGCAAAATTGAGCATTCGTGTCGATCCGCATGATGTCGGCCTTCTTCATCGACACAGCGCAGCACCCAAACAGCAACCATTTGCTGCTGTCGTCGGCTGCGCTGATGCGCGTGTTCCGGTGGAGCTTATCTTTTCAGAAGGGCCGAATGACCTCTTCGTTGTCAGGGTTGCCGGCAACGGTTTGGGCGACGATGTCATGGGCAGCCTCAGCTATGCAGTCGACCATCTGAGGGACAGCCTGCGCACCATCGTTGTTCTCGGCCACAGTCGGTGCGGTGCGGTTTCGGCAGCGGTCGATATCCATCTGGAACCGGCCAAGTACATGAAAATCATGACTCAGAAGGACCTACGTCAGATCGTGGACCGCACGCTGGTCGTGGTTCAACTGGGCGCAACTTGGCTAGAGCGCGTGCATGGGACGGAGGTCATACGCCAGCCGGGCTATCGAGCCACGCTGATTGAGGTGGCGATCGTGCTGAATGCGGCATTGACTGCCTACGGCATGCGTCCGGGCCTGAATTTGAGCACCCGAGGGGGCATTGACGTCGTCTACGGCGTCTATCTTCTCGAGGAGCGGTTGGTGTGGGCGCCAAGACCTGAGGCGTCGGACTGGTTCGGTCTGGCGGCTGCGCCGCACGACCCGAATGAGTTTGTTATGCTGTGTGACCTTCTAACGTCGTGCGAGCGAGTGCAAACCTTGCTCGACGGGCCCTGAGTTTTGCGATTTGCAGTGCCGACAGTGGCCACAATTGGTCAATGCGGTGTCGGCGGCGTACTGCCGGCGAAAGATGCGGCGGGTTAATTGCCAGCCTTAGTGGTTCACCAAAGGACCGTATTGTTCATGAGGCGGAAGGGGAGGAACGTGATCGTCGTGTCGGTGCCTTTAGGTCGGGCGCTTAAACGCGTTGACGGGGCGTTGGCATGCGAAAATAACAGCACTGCCGGGCTTTGAACGCTGGGTGAGATCCGAGAGGAATAGGATTAAATGAGCTGGAACAAGCTTTACGCGCTCAGGAGTTATCTGCGATCATCGTTGTGGATCGTGCCCTTCTTCGCGCTTGTTCTTCAGCAGATACTCTTTCGCGCGGCGCTGGGGCTCGAGGAGTGGACGACGTGGGTCCCGCGTTGGCCGCTCGGTACCGAAGGCACGGTCGCTGCGATGCAAGCCATCATCAGCTTGGCGCTATCTTTCATTGTCTTCACCTTCGGCTCGCTCCTTGTGGCCATACAGATCGCAAGCGGGCAGCTTACTCCCCGGATCATCGCCACGACACTCCTGCGCGACAATGTCATCCGCTTCACGGTCGGCTTGTTTATTTTCACGCTGCTCTTTGCGATTGGCGTGATAAGTCGCGTAAACACATCCGCTCCGTCATTCATTGTTTGGTTTTCAGGCATTCTTGGCGTGGCATCGCTGGCGGCCTTTCTTTATTTCATTGACTATTCGGCCCGGCTGCTTCGACCTGTCAGCATCATTCATCGCGTTGCTGAGCAGGGCTTCGAGGTGCTAAACCTCATCTACCCTGCTCCCCTATCAAAGGACGAGGGAGAGTCACCGCCGCACCATCCGCTTGGAGCGCCTGAGCGGATCGTCGCCCATACCGCTTCCTCCGCCATCATCCTTGCTGTTGACGTGAAGTCGCTGGTAGCCCAAGCGAAGCGGGCAGACGGCATCATCGAGCTCGGAGCGCGCATCGGTGATTTCGTGTCGCAACGCCAACCGCTGTTTCGCCTCCATGGGGGTGCGGCCACGGTTGCCGACCACGAGCTTCGCCGGACCGTCGCTTTCGGGCGGGAGCGGACGATAGAGCAGGACCCAACCTTTGCCTTCAGGGTGATTGTCGACATCGCCACTAAAGCCCTTTCGAAGGCGATAAACGACCCGACCACAGCCGTGCTTGCTATCGATCAGCTCCATCGACTCCTGCGCAGCGTCGGCCGGCGCCAACTCGGCAACGACTACATACGTGATGCCGAGGGGCGCCTACGCGTCGTATTTCCGACGCCCTATTGGGAGGATTTCGTACAACTGACTTGCCGCGAAATCAGGATCTACGGGACGGAGAATCTTCAAATCGCACGGCGCCTACGCGCTATGATCGAAAATCTGGATGCGGTCCTGCCGGAAACCCGGAAGCCGGCGTTGCGACTGGAACGGGATCTACTCGATAAGATGATTGAAAGGGTTTATCTGTTGCCTGAGGACGCAGCACTTGCGCGGATCGCAGATACGCAAGGGCTTGGCGGTTCTGCCCCGGGCTAGCTCTCTCCAGACGTTGCTGAGAGAGCGACGAATACGTGCGCCGGGTCGGTCACGCGCGCGGGATTGAACGACAACGCGCACCGCTGACGAGCGGCGGCGGTAGCGGTTTATACCGAAATACGACCATTACATGTATTGCATCGCAGTGACCTACTATAAGCCAGACAGGGTAAATTGAGGACTAGCGGATGCGTCAGCTTTCAGAGGGAGGAAACTTCGACGGCTCGATCTGTCCATCCAGCCGCTCTCGAACATATTCCGGGTCGTAGAGCCCGGACAACCCGACTTGGCAATCTCTACTTTCAGCTTCACGCCATTCCTGAGCGTATGGCACATCGCACCAGCAAGGTGCAGATGGAAGTCGGTGCAGTTCTGGCGCTGATCTCTCTGTTCACTCACATCATCTTTTCTGGACCGCGGGTCTTCTCTCGCCTTCATCCAAACACCCGACTTTTCGACACCGCTCTATTCGATCGCGCAATCGCTAGTAAAGCGTTACGGGCGCGATCGTGAAGCGACCGGCGATATGGCGTTGGAACCCAATTGATGTCGTAAGGTGCGCCGAGAGCGAAATGAAGAGTGACAATAAGGGCGAAGGAATCTATCCGTGTTCGAGTTTATGCTTTGCTCGTTGCTGACTATCTTTGTGCAGGAAATCGAATCGGTCAGGAAATCACCCTCTGCACGATGTAGTGCGAATTGCGCTGGGGTATCTCAGCCTACTTGGTAATCACAATTTCGCTGATCATAATGATCTTTTACTTCCACCCGTCTGCCAAGAGCGCGATGGCGATCTTCCGCACGGTGACAATCCTGCCGGAGACGGTGGTACGCGTTGATGAGGTTTGGGTCGGGGTTAACGAAAGGTTGCGGCTGGCGCGCCGCTTTTCCGGCTGGATGGCTCACAGCAGAAAGCAGCCGTGTAGACGGCGCGTCGGCAGATTGCAGAGAAGCAAAGGTGGCTCGGACGGAGCTCACGACAGCAGACGCGCAGATCCGTGAGGCGGAGGGTCTTCTTCAGGTGGCGGTTGACGAGTACGAGATGAAGTCCCAACTCCTGAAAACCGATGCCGTTGCTCGGCGCGAGGTCGAACGTCTGGCCAGTATGATCGATAGTGGAGCTGGACAAGACGCTCGTGCGAGCCGGTGTTTCTGGTGCTGGCCAACAATTCACGCTGCGAAAGGGCGACGTGGTCAACACCATGATACGACCGGCTGGCATCCTTGTTCCCACAGGCGCGGGGAAGGGCACGCTGATTGCGGGTTTCGGTCAGATCGAGCGCAGGTCATGAGGAATGGAATGATTGCCGAGGCGTATCGGAAAGCCGTTTGCCATCATTCTATTGGTCGTGACTAAGGTCCAGGATGTGATCGCCGCCGGGCAGCTACGACCTTCAGACCAACTCATCGACGTTCAACAAATCGCGACGCCAGGGACCGTTCATCGAGCCCTCCTTCGAACAGCGGCTGCAGGAAGACCGTCAGCGTACCGGCAGGCAGCAGTAGCATCGCGATTGCCTATACAAACAATCATGATGCGCTTGCCGACAAGAATATCGGTTCGTTCCGATGGCCGTTCTTACATGTTGTGGATACCGTCGGCCTATGCGATGATTCTACGGATGCAAGCGATGCTGCTTCCCGTGCAGACCCTCGTGTTGTCGGGTCAATAGCGCGTCGATCCAAGTACGAAGGCATCGAGTGGGTGATGTCCTGTGGGGCGCTGACGCCAAAGTATCGGTCCGTGCAAACCGCTGATCGCGATCCCGCGAGAGTGGTCGCCAGTGTTTTCCAATCGTGAAAAGACTTCCAGCGGCCCAGATATACATAGATTTTTACTAATATAGCGAGTAGTGGTTACTGATCTGAGGTCAATGTAGAGTTTCGGCAGGCAGGTTTACTTTTCCAGCGAATATTTTTCGGCGGAGGTAATTATGTTGCGTGATCCGATGCAAAAATCTAGCCGGATTAGCCAATTCTTCTCAGGGCAGGATGCGCTAGTGCTGCGGCCGTTGATCGCGTACCTCGACGCCAAGGAAGTGGCCGAGCCACACGCTATCGTGCTTTTGAATGGGAGCCGCCTCGGGCGCCCAACTCGAACCTGCCCGACGAAGCCTGCGACGACATTGGGCGCGGCTTGCGCACGATTTCCCGCGGCTACAGGGACGCATTCGAGGCGTCGAGAACCGCGCCAAAGAAGCGAGAGATTGGCACCGCGGTCGGCGGTCTGCGCATGAGGCACTGGTCCGGAGTTCCGTTCCGAGACCGTGTTGCCTGTATGCTTTTGCGTCGTTCGGGCTGGGAGCCTGCGGCTGGAAATGGGCGGCCGAGTCCGATTTACAACAGCCGAGGCAGACAGGGCATCGTTTCAAACAGCAAGGGAGGCGAACTTCTATGAAGAGGATAACGCGAAACGTCATGTGGCCGAGTGTGGTTGCGCTTCCATCAGCGTTATTACTGATCTTTGTGTTGGGATCACCATCGGGCGCAACCGCCGGCGAGGCGGAAGCCAAGGCCCTGCTGAAGTCGATGTCGGACTATTTGGATGCGCAGAAGGCCATTTCATTTGCATATGACAGCAATCTCGAGGTTGTCACCAAGCAACACCAGAAGTTGCTGCTTGCGAGTTCGGGCAAGATCGAGCTCGGCCGGCCCGACAAGATCCGCGTCGCCCGGACCGGGGGCTTTGCCGATGTCGAAATGGTCTTCGACGGAAAGACTCTCACCGTTTTGGGAAAGAACCTGAATCTCTACACTCAGGTGGATGTGCCCGGTACGGTCGAACATCTAGTCGATGAATTGAGGGAGAAGCTTGATAAGCCCATTCCCGGCGCTGACCTGCTGCTTCCCCATGTTTTCGATGAATTGATCGCCGACGTGGTCGATGTGAAGGATCTCGGCAGCGGCGTGATCGGCGGTACGGAATGCGATCATCTCGCGTTTCGCAACAAGGACGTCGATTGGCAGATATGGATCGCCCAAGGCGGGCACCCTTATCCCTGCCGATATGTGGTCACCGCAGTGAAGGTTGACCGAGCACCACAGTACAGCATCCAGATCAGAGATTGGAAAGCAAGCGACGCTGACGTTGCCGCTGACGATTTTTCCTTCAACAACACAACCGGCGCCAAAAAGGCCGATCTCAAGGAACTCAACGATATCGATGAACTACCGGCACATTTTGCCGTAGGAGGAAAAAAATGACAGTGTTCAGGAAACTGGGCGTTCTTTTGATCGCCGCCGTCATGGGACTTGCGGGGCTCGAGTTGGGCGAAGGGCTTTCGATCCCAAGTGTTCATAGTTTTGTCTCGCCTGCGGAGGCAAGAGTCGGGCGTCCCCTGACCCCGGTCAGTGTGGCCGGCGTGGCGAGACGCTCGTCGCGGCGGTGCGCAGCCGGTGTGTATAACTGCTAGGAGCCTGACCAGGAAAGACATGGTGTAGAACAGTATCTGCCACGTCTGGTGATGATGCGGATGTGGCAACAATGATCGGTGCTGCTCGGGATGCTCCGATCGACTTGCCCTCGACGCTGCCCGAGTGTCCGCTGTGCAGACGATCAAGCGCTCCAGGCAAAAAGGAGGTGGGACGGGCCGTGCGCCCTCCGTCGCGGCTCCTATGGCACTAACCGTAGAAAGGTCGAAGGTCGTGACAGCAAAAACAGGCGATGGGCAGAACGCAAAGCAAATGAGGCGCATGTTCTTCAACGCCCTCATCGAGCAGATTGGCGTGGTGTGGCCAATTTTGTCCGGGATCATCACCGTTATGGTTGTATGCGGCATTGCAATTTGGCGCATTGAGGATTGGGGGATCGGTGAAGCGCTCTACTTCACCTTCGTAACAGGACTTACCATCGGCTACGGCGATTTCACGCCCAAACATTTCTCGGCTCGGGTGCTGGCATTGGTAATCGGTTTTGCCGGGATTGTGCTGACTGGTCTCATTGCAGCGGTCACCGTCAAGGCGCTGAACGCGGCTGATCGGAACAGCGCGAAATAGGAAACATCAACCTAGGAGCTTAGCGTAGTGTCGGTAGACACTAGGGAGGGCGGTGATCGACAAATTTGCTAGTAAAATCCATAGTGGAGGACGTCCAAGGCATCTTTCCGCTCGACCCGGCCAAGACAAAGCCCGTGTTGCTGGTCGACGGAGGAATCATCCATCCGCTTATCCCGCTGAAATTTGTACTTCCCGAGCTTTTGGAGAAGGAGGGTTTCGAAGTCACAATTGACCGACCCGACATTGCGCCAACCCGTAATGATTTCGATTTCGTGATCTATGAGGTGGGCGATGAGTCGCTGTTGGTGCGGGTCGACTGGCATCGTATGGGGGCGGGGGTCTCTTCAAGGCGATGTATCGGTCAATAATGATCTCCTTCGGGCATCCATATCATCTCTACGATGCGCCACGGGTACCGGCCTACATCGTCGTTGATTGCATGCTTGGTCGCAAGCCCTTCGTGGGCACGAATCCGGTGGATCCACTCTGCGGCCTTGAGGACGCGCACTTTTGAGCCTGCGTTCCGGACGCTCAATAAACACATGCTATCGGCACAATGATTGCAGTGGCAGGGCTCGCGCGGGCAGTTATGGTCGTCCACGCGGGAAGGTCGATGGGAAGGCGACGAAGCTTCCTGGCGGCCACTTCCTCAATGCAGGCGCCGCGATCCTCTCAATCATGCTGCTCTTGAAGTACGTCAACGGCGCCGAAGCCTGGACGCTCGTCGTCATGACCCTTGCGGCCTTCTTCATCGGGTATCATCTGATCATGGGGCATTGGCGGCGCTGACATGCCGGTCGTGGTCTCCATGCTGAACAGCTACTCCGGATGGGCCGCTGCAGCGATCGGCTTCACGCTCGGTAACGATCTCCTGATCGTCACCGGCGCAGGGGTCGGTTCATCGGGCGCTTTTCTTTCCTACATCATGTGCAAGGCGATGAACCGCTCCTTCATCTCAGTGATCATTGGGTGGCTTTGGTGCTAACGCCGGACCTACGATGGCAATAGAAGGCGAGCAGGTTGCGATTGATGCCGAAGGTGTGGCATCAGCACTCAATGATGCGGAGAGCGTTGTTATCGTACCGGGCTACGGTATGGCTGTTGCTCAAGCACAGCGGGCCGTGTCAGAGTTGACACGCAAGCTTCGGGCGGCTGGGAAGAATGTCGCTTTGCCATTCACTCAGTCGCGGGCCGTCTACCCGGTCATATGAACGTGTTGCTGGCCGAAGCCAAGGCACCATATGACATCGTCCTGGAGATGGATGAAATCAATGAGGACTTCCCGAGCGGCTCCTAGCGTTGGTATTCCAGCCAGGATTGGCAATACTCCCGATACGACCACATCTGGCAAAGCCGTAGGATTCGCGATCTCTGATCTTCAGATATTTCGAGCGCGCGAACCGCCGCTTCAAGGGAACATTGATTGCGGTGATGATTTCGTCCGCCTGTAGACTGGTCTCGATATGCGGGCCTGTCTTCCGGCAGGCGGTGCAGACCGCGAAGTCGAGGCGCCGCCGGCCGCGCGCGCTCGACGGGTGGCGGAAACGTTCCCGTTCGGTGTGTGAATGACGCGCGGTCGTCGAAACGCGGATCGTGAACGATCTGAGGTGAGCAACGCGCTGAAGACAAGGTATCCGGGCTCAGTGAATACGTCCCTCTAAAGCGAAGTCTCGTTCAATACCTTTTGCGCTTGCTATGCTTCGATGCAGGTCGCCGGAGCGCCTTCGGCCATCACGCCATGATAAAACATGGGGTAATCGCGGCGCGATCGTCCCAGGCTATTTCTATAGATGATGGCTGGCTGGGGTGGTTGCCCCCGATAAGATGGAAAAACGGGCTCTCGATTCGAACCGGGCCCAACATCAAACGGAGAGCAACCATGAATCAATATATCGGGCTTGATGTTTCATTGAAAGATACCGCGATTTCGATCCGAGAGGACGGAAAGCGGATCTGGCGAGGAAAGTGTCCTTCGGACCCGAAGCTCCTGGCAGAGACGATCCGCAAGCATGCGCCGCATGCCAGGCGTGTCGTCTTCGAAACAGGGCCGTTGTCGACTTGGTTCTATCATGCGCTAACGAACGAGGGGTTTCCGGCGATCTGCATAGAAGCGCGGCACGCGCAAAAGATATTGCACGAGACGCTCAACAAGACGGATGCCAATGATGCGGATGGCCTGGCCCAGATGGCCGAAGCCGGCTTCTACAAAGCGGTTCGCGTCAAGTCGTTCGACGCCATGACGACCCGCGCCTTGGTGGCGGCCCGCGATAAGCTCGTGCACATCTCAACGCAACTCGGCAATCAGATCCGGGGTGTCATGAAGACGTTCGGTCTCATTGTCCCCGAAGGAAAAGGTCGGATATTCGATGGCAATGTGAGAGAGCTTCTCGCTGGGAATGACAACCTTGCACGGATCATTTTGCCGCTGCTCGATGCGTGGCGCGACATCCGCAAGCGTGCTGCAATTCTTGATCGCCAACTGCTCGCAGCGGCGCGGCAGAGCCAGTCGACGATGCTGTTGACGACAATTCCCGGCATAGGTGCCATCACGGCGATCTCTTACGTCGCTGCCATCGAGCATCCGCAAAACTTCCGGACTTCGCGTTCAATCGGCGCCTGGCTCGGGCTGACCACACGCCGCTATCAGTCGGGCGAGGTCGATTATGATGGTCATATCTCACGGAGAGGCGACAACCATTTGCGCGCGCTGCTTTACGAAGCCGCGACCGTGATGCTGACACGAACCGGCGCCAGGACTGAAAGCCGACTCAAAGACTGGGGGCTCAAGTTGCGCGAACGGCTTGGCTTCAAGCGCGCCGCAGTGGCTGTCGCCAGGAAACTCGCGGTCATCATGCATACCATGCTCAAGACAGGGGAAATCTTCAACCCATCGGCCAGCGCCATCGTATAATGAAGCTCTGACAGCCGATGACTCTCTCAGCGCGTCATCCTTCTGACGCGACGAGGCGTCCCTGTCGTGGACGTAGGTCGGGTCATTCCGTTCACGTGGCGGCAGCTCCCAGAGACTGCGCATAAAACATAGGAAGACCTTGCCTGCGAGGACCATGATGCGGCGGGCTTGTACCGACCGCGGAGACAACCATGTTCCCGACATACGATTGCCTCACGTCAAAATGAAGCACTGAGCGAACACCGAGAACGCGCCATATGACCGCCCGCTACGCCGCCCGCTCCCTACGGCGCTTTTGGGGGCGCGATCGCGAGCGGCTTCGCTACCACCGAGCTACACACCTCCTGGCGGACACGATCGGACGATCTCGCTTGCCCAGGCCACCTTGACTAACGGGATGCGATTAGACAACCAGGTCGACAGCGGCCTCCATGCAAAGACCTCGGAGACAGACATCGCGGTATATATGTGCCGCCCTGATGTGTGAGGCTTCTCGCATCGCATCCCCTGGTAAGAAGTACGGCTATCGACTCTTTACGTTCGACATCCATGTTTCAAACGGATTGCCTTTCTCACTACCTATGTTCGCGCGACCATTTAGCTCAACTCCATCCTGGAGGCCGTGGAGGATGGCGATCAGCCGTGGCGCCATCTCGCGAATCTCGCTCAGATGAATAGCCGTCAGCCGTTTGAGGACCGCTTCGGCCTTCTGGGTCAGCGCAAGCGTGTGGCGGCGCTTGTCGTTGGGATCGACGGTGCGCGACACATATCCCGCCGCAACCAGCCGGCCGACGAGTTCGGTTGCCGAATGCGGCGCGATCAGCAGCCGCTCGGCAAGCAGGCCGACCGACATCGCTTCCTCGCCGTGGTGGCCCTTGATGGCGAGCAGGGACTGATGCTGCTGCGCCGGCAATCCTTCTTCGTGGGCAGCCGAGGCGCTGAAATCCATGAACTGGCGCAGTGCATGGCGCAGGTTGGACAGCGCCTCGTAATCGGCATCCGTCAGATCGTCTATCTGCTTCCTGGCCATCAATCCCCTGCCGTCATTGGCTTGCTACCGGCAAGATCACTGCATCCATGCCGCCATCTCCATCCGCCGGTGATCCTGCAGCGCGCGCAGCGCCTGCATCAACTCCGGCGCCATTTCCCGGATCTCATAAAGATGGGCAGGCGTCAGTCGACGCAATAGCTCTTCCGCCTGATCTGTCAATCGAACAACGATGCGGCGCTTCGGCTTGATGACGACGGTCAGAAAGCCGCGGGCTTTCAATCCTTCCGTCAGTTCCGTGGCCGCGGCACGCGCCAGAAACAGCTTTTCCGCGAGGCTGGAAACGCTCATTTCGCCACGGATCCCCAACCCCTTGATGGCGAGAAGCGCCTGATGCTCCGGTGGTGAAAGGCCGAGACGGCTGGCCGCCCCGGCGCTGAACTGGCGGAATTTGCGGATCCGGTATCTCAGATTGGCAAGTGCCTCATATTCGATCTCTGACAGGGCTTCCTTGGGCATCGGCCTGCTCCTCAAAGCATGACTTGCATTAGATCGTAATACGATATATCTGGCGCTTCATTGCCAGCCTGTCAACAGGAACCCCCATGTCCCCACAAAATACCCACCGGCCGCATGATTTCATGGGCGGCCTTTCGCGGCGCGAAGCCGGAGACTTCACCACCGACAAGCGCGTCATCGCTCTGATCGGCATGGCGCTGATCGTTGGCACCGGCGGCGCTTTTGCCGCCTGGGTCCTGGTCAGCCTCATTTCGCTGGTGACCAACCTCGTCTGGTTCGGCCGCCTTAGTACCCATGCCGTCTCGTTGGCAGCGGTACCGCGCTCGGTCTGGATGGTGGTAATCCCGGTTCTCGGCGGTCTTGTCATTGGCTTGATGGCTCGTTTTTGCTCGGAGAAGATCCGCGGCCACGGCATTCCTGAAGCAATCGAGGCGATCCTGATCGGTGGCAGCCGGATGTCGCCAAAGGTGGCGATCTTGAAGCCGATTTCCTCGGCAATCTCGATCGGAACGGGCGGCCCTTTCGGCGCTGAAGGCCCGATCATCATGACCGGCGGCGCGATTGGTTCGCTCTTTGCCCAATGCTTTCACCTGAGTTCGGCCGAGCGCAAGACGCTGCTGGTCGCCGGTGCCGCGGCAGGCATGACTGCGATCTTTGGTTCGCCGATCGCCGCGATCATGCTGGCCGTTGAACTGCTGCTGTTCGAATGGAAGCCGCGCAGCTTCATTCCTGTCGCCGTCGCCGCCTGTGTGTCGATCTGCTGGCGCCCTTTCCTGTTCGAAGCCGGTCCTCTCTTTCCAAGACAATTCCACATGGATCTGCCCTGGTGGGGTATGCTGCTCTGCGCCGGAATGGGCATCCTCTCCGGCCTGCAGTCGGGCATCCTGACAACGCTTCTTTACAAGATTGAAGAGCTGTTCGAAGCGCTGCCCATCCATTGGATGTGGTGCCCGGCGCTGGGCGGGCTGATCATCGGGCTTGGCGGGCTCATAGAACCGCGAGTTCTCGGCGTCGGCTACGATATCATCGATGGTCTCCTGAACAGCAGCCTGCTGCCACAAGCGGTGCTGACCATCCTGCTGGTCAAGGCGGCGATCTGGCTCGTGGCGCTGTCATCGGGCACCTCAGGCGGCGTGCTGGCGCCGCTCCTGATTTTCGGCGGTGCGCTCGGCTGGCTTGTCGGACTTGTTCTGCCGGGCGATCCGGGCTTCTGGGCGTTGCTCGGCATGGCGGCGATGATGGGCGGCACGATGCGGGCGCCGCTGACCGGCACTTTCTTTGCCGTCGAACTGACCGGCGATGTCCAGGCGCTGCTGCCGCTGCTGGCGGCAACGGTGGCGGCCTACGCGGTCACCGTTCTCCTGCTGCGCCGCTCGATCCTGACGGAAAAGATCGCCCGCCGTGGCCAGCACATCACCCGTGAATATGGCATTGATCCCTTCGAATTTGCCCGCGCGCGTGACATCATGATCTCCAAGGTCGATAGCCTCAGGGCCGATATGACCGCCGGGGAGGCGATCGATTTCTTAACCACGCGATCGAAGACGCACCGGGTCTATCCGGTAGTCGATGACCTAGGCATCCTCAAGGGTCGGATGTCGCGCGGTGACGCTCTGCGCTGGCAGCAGGAACGTGTGGAGCGCAGTCAGCCGCTCGCCGATCTGGTGTCCGATAGCTCCGTGCCGCTTGCTCACCCCGATGACACGGTCGGTTACGTTGCCGATCTGATGCTGGCAACCGATGCCGGCCGCATTCCAATCGTCGATCCCGATAACGGCCAGCTCGTCGGCCTCGTAGCCCGCAAGGACCTGTTGAGGCTCCGTCATTCCCTAAGAGCAAGCGAAACGGAGCGGCGGCCGTATTTCGGACGCGCCGTCGGTTCGGGACGCGAGGTGCCTACGAGATGATCAGCTCTTACGTTAAAAGGGACGATTTCCGTCCCCCATTTAACAACGTTCTTCGGTTGTCGCGGCCATCGCCTGGTTCTTCAGAACTTGGCGGTGACAATTATATCGGTCGTCTAGGAATCTCCCGAGCTGGTGACACTCTAAGGCATTCACGGTGTGCGTTGATGTTGTCGCCGAACGCGCTACGTCCAAGAATTTCGGCCCTGTGGCAAACTTTCCGCGTCAGTCAGCCGCGGCGTCAATTGTCGTTCCGTTGGTGGACGCGCTCGTGCGGGGTGGAGGAATGTCACCCTTGAGAAAGGCGATGCCGGACCGAAGCCCGCGTTGCCGTTGGCGCGAGGAGCGACCGGAGGAAGATCAGAGCGATTACTTGGAGTAGTAGTCTGTGTCAGCACCAGGTACCGGGCAAAATAATGGTTTCGCTCTCCCCTGACGTGTGGCATTGTGCAACTGATAATAATTAATCAACGAGTGGTTGAGAAGCCCGCTTCGGCAACATATTTCGAACTCGGAGAGGCCATGACTTCAGTTCCCCTTTCGCCTGACGCAACAGATACAAGGCGACGCGTCTTTGCAATCATGGCGAGTGCTTCGGGCAACCTTGTTGAATGGTATGATTTCTATGTCTACTCGTTCCTAGCACTCTATTTCGCGTCGGAGTTTTTCCCGGAAGGCGACGCGACCAGTCAGTTGCTGAATGCTGCTGCTATCTTTGCTGCGGGCTTTCTCATGCGACCGATCGGGGGGTGGTTGTTTGGTCGCATTGCCGACCGGGTGGGCCGCAAGCGTGCGATGCTGATTTCGGTTACGATGATGTGCGGCGGATCCTTTGTTATCGCCATTTTGCCAACCTACAGCTCGATCGGCGTCTTCGCGCCGCTTCTGCTCCTTCTCATGCGCCTCATCCAGGGGCTTTCTGTGGGCGGCGAGTATGGCACGACCGCGACCTATATGAGCGAGGTAGCGCTTGCCGGTCGCCGCGGTTTCTTCGGCTCATTTCAATATGTCACCCTGATCGGCGGCCAGCTGCTCGCCGTGCTCGTCCTTGTCATCCTACAGCAGTTCCTTGACGAGGCGCAGCTGCGTGCGTGGGGTTGGCGCATTCCCTTCGCCATCGGCGGTGTGGCAGCCGTGATCGCGCTCTATCTGCGAAGCTCGCTCCAGGAGACGTCGACTGAAGAGACCCGCACGATGCAGGAGGCGGGGACGCTGAGTGGCCTCCTGCGCAACCATTTGCGCGCGTTTCTCATCGTCGTCGGCTACACTGCCGGAGGATCGCTGATTTTCTACACGTTCACCACGTACATGCAAAAATACCTCGTCAATACCGCCGGCTTCGACAAGGAGGTCGCAAGCCTGACGATGACGACGGTCCTTTTCGTCTACATGCTGATGCAGCCGCTCTTTGGCGCCATGTCTGACAGGATCGGCAGGCGCAATTCCATGCTTTTATGGGCCGGTCTTTCCATTCTGACGACCGTTCCATTTCTCACCGTCATAGGACGCACCACAAGCGCATACAGTGCCTTTTTCCTCGTCACGGGCGCCCTTGCAGTCGTCAGTCTCTACACGTCCATCAGCGGTATCGTGAAATCGGAAATGTTCCCGGCACAGGTGAGAGCACTAGGTGTCGGCTTCGCCTATGCGATCGGCAATGCGCTCTTCGGCGGAACGGCGGAGTATTTCGCGCTTTGGTTCAAGTCAATCGGTCACGAGAGTTGGTTCTTCTGGTACGTGACCGCAATGATGGTCATTGCGCTCGTCGCCGCCATTCTCATGCCCGATCCCCGGGAAAAAGGCTACCTTCAGGGTGAAGGGATGATAGATTGATCTTGACCGCGCGACATCGCCTATACCTTCTCGTCATCGAGAAAAGTGAAGTCGATCGTAAGCGCCGTTTGCCTCGCACACGCGCGTCTTGCTGTTTCGAGTAATACCGCCGTGACAGAGATGGCAACAATGCGCCTTTGCGGTCATTGAAGAAAACAATCTATCCTGTATCGTCGCTGGTACAGGAAAAAGTGTCACTTTCAGCGATGCCTTCGATACCTTTGCCATTTGTTATATCCCTTCTTCTTTGCCTCATCCTCCTTCGGACGATGCGGCAGGCGGAATATAAACTCGGTCTGTTTTCTCTGCTCATTGCAACGTTTGCCGCTCAGGCGATCCTGTCGGGGTTGAATTGGAACCTGGGTTGGTATCCCGCGCGTCTCATTCAGCCGGTCGTGGCGGCGATCCTCCCAGCTCTATGCTTTGCCGCGTTCAACCAGCTGCGACGCGATAGGCTCGCAACGTCCAATGATATCCTGCCACACCTGCTGCCCGCGATCCTCGTTGCCATTCTGGTCACCCTATGGCGTGCTCCAATCGATATCGTTCTTTTTGCCACCTACCTCGGCTACGGCCTTGCACTTCTCAAGATTGCCAAAGAGGGGCCGGACGCGCTTTCCTCTGTACGCATCGCTGATCAGTGGCCTGCTCACAAGGCGCTTGTCGCAGTGGCGGTTATGCTGGTCGTGACGTCCTTCATCGACGCCATAGTGGCGGTTGATTTTTTCCTTGGAAAGGGCGAGCAGGGCCGAATGGTTCTTACGATTGCGGGCGTTTTATGGCTGGCCATTGCCGGTTACGCCGCCACTGTTGCGGACAATGCCCGTCCCGGTGATGAGGGGAATGCGCTTTCGGAGGAATTCGACCATCCCTCATCCGCACAGCAGGTTCCTTCGGATCCTATGGAGGATAAAGCGATAGCAAATCACATCGATACATTGATGCGGGAGCAACATCTTTATCGTGACCCAGACCTGACCTTACAGCGTCTCGCAAGGCGCTCAGGTATTCCAGCACGCCAGATTTCCGGCGCTTTGAACAGAATCTACGGCCGCAACGTCTCCCAGGTCGTGAACGAATATCGAGTGAGCGATGCCAAACAGCGGCTGGTGACGACAAGCGATCAGATAACGGCAATCATGCTGGAGGCGGGGTTCGGTACAAAATCAAACTTCAATCGAGAATTTCTTAGGGTCACGGGCATGACCCCGAGCGGCTATCGGAGCTCTGGAGGTCAGAGTTCTGCCGCGCCCGGTCTGCCCAAACAAGCTTCCATTCGATAGCCCCCGCATGAGTTCAAACGCCGATGCGCGATACGTCCTAAAACGTGATCTTGGACGTTCGAAATCGTGATCTTGGGCGCGTCGCCCTTCGATCCGCGACAAGTTCCGACATAACCCATGGCTATGAGGAGCTTCGAGGAAAATGCTGATCAAAATCGCTGCAATGTTCTGCGCCAGCGTCCTTTCAATGGCGATAGCGCAGCGCTCAGCCGCAGACAGTGCACTCGTGGGCGTCCGGCAGATCACAGCGCCCTCCAAGGAGCGAGGCACTGAACTTCCGGTGACCGTTTGGTATCCGGCCGACGCTGGTGGCAAGCCTGTCACGTTCGGCGAAAGTCAGTTCTTTTACGGAACGGACGCCATGCTCGACGCCCCTATCTCGCACGGAAGATATCCTGTGATTTTGCTATCTCATGGCGCTGGTTTAGGGGGAACTCCCCAAGCCATGAGTTGGATAGCGACGCCACTGGCAAAGCACGGGTTCATCGTGGCAGCTCCTCTTCACTTCGGAAACGGAGGGGGCAACAGGTCGGCAGCCGAAACGATGAAGCTTTGGCTGAGACCTGCGGATATCAGCGCAACGTTAGACGCGTTGGAAAAGCAGCCGCTTTTCGAAGATCACCTTGAGCCGGAAAGGGTCGGTGTGCTTGGGCTTTCGATGGGCGGGAATACAGCCTTGGCTTTGGCTGGTGGTCGTATCGATCCAATCCGTCTGGGGAGTTACTGTGACAACGATGCTCTCAATCCGTCGCTTTGCGGATGGGTAAAACAAAGTGGCGTTGACCTTCATGTGATGGACATGAAATTTGCTGATCGCGACAATCGGGACAGGCGCATTGCGTTTGCAATGGCAATCGACCCTGCTCCGGTAGATGTCTTTCAGATCGAATCTTTTTTGAAGGTTTCGATCCCCGTCGAGATCATAAACATTGGCCAACCTGGAACGATCCCGCGGACGTTGCTCGCCTCGGGAATCGCAAGGGTCATTCCCGAAGGCGGGTATTTCACGCTAAAGGATGCAAGCCATTATAGCATGTTCGGAGTGTGTAAGCCGGATGCGGCCGAGATGGCCAAATCCGCAGACATCGACGAGCCCATTTGCTCGGACGGCGATGGACACTCACGCCGCGAAATCCATCAGGAACTGGTAAATGTGGTTATTGAGGCCTTCGATCAAAGGCTCAAAATGGAGCGCTAACGCGCGTCGTTTCGAACTCAACAAAGGCGACGGCGCAGACGGCTATCCGATCCGAGGACGTCGAATACGCAGAAAGCATCGGCACCGATACCTATGTGTATGGTATGGTCGAGGGTAGTAGTGGGATGGCGACGATCGTCCATTTGCCGGCCACCTTGGGGGAGAGAATCATGACGGCCTACGACGAACTTCGCAAAGCGCCTTTCAACCTCGATGAGCCTGCGATCCTGTGGGTTCGTGACGTTTATGCCTCGCTCGACCTCGATGATAAGATAGGACAACTCTTCATCTTGATCATGATCGGGACCGATGAGGTGGAGTTCAAACGCATTGGTACGCTAAAACCTGGAGGCGTAACCCGCTTCTTTACGCCCGATCTTGACTTCGAGCGGCGGGTCATTTCCGACCTCGTGTCAAGGAGCAAAGTTCCCCCTGTCATCAGCGCTGACCTTGAAGGCAGCCGACATTCATTTGCATTCGGCACCCCGGTGCTCGGCCAACTTGGGCTTGCGGCCGTTGACGATGTCGAGGCAACAGAGAGAACTTCGGAAATCCTGGCACGCGAAGGGCGCGCAATGGGTGTTCGTTGGTCGTTCACGCCAGTTATTGACATTAATGCCGCCTTCCGATCACCGATCGTCGGTACCCGTTCTTATGGCTCCGATGTCGACAAGATCGAGCGTCATGCGGTTGCCCATGTTCGTAGTCTGCAGCGAAATGGTGTGGCAGCCACCGCGAAGCATTGGCCTGGCGAGGGATACGACGACCGCGATCAGCACCTTGTTACCACGACAAATCCGCTTTCGGTGGAGGCGTGGAAGAAAACCTTCGGTCGCCTCTACAAAACGATGATCAACGAAGGCGTGCTGGCTGTAATGAGCGGGCATATTTCGTTTCCGGCCTATGTCCGGTCGAAGGTGCCGGGTGCCGATCTCGAAGCCTTCCGACCGGCCTCGGTTTCCAGGTTATTGAACGTTGACCTCCTGCGGAACGAGCTCGGCTTCAACGGCATCATCGTCTCCGACGCGACACCCATGGGAGGTCTTTCAGCTTGGGGCCACCATACAGAGACAATGCCCGACATCATTGCCAATGGCTGTGATATGATCCTCTTCAGCGATGCGCCTGAGAAGGATATGGCTGCGGTTAAGGCCGCCGTTGAAGACGGCCGAATTACCTCTGAGCGGCTCGAGGCAGCTGTACTGCGCGTGCTGGCGCTCAAGGCGCACCTCAGGCTTTTTAAGCCGTCGGATGTTCTACCTGAGGCCGCCGAAGCGCGCCACGTGCTTGCGCATCCGGACAGCATAGCCGCATCGAAGGAGTTCATCGGACGATCGCCGACGCTTGTGAAGGACGTCCAAGGCATCTTTCCGCTCGACCCGGCCGAGACGAAGCGCGTGTTGCTGGTCGACGGAGGTATCATCCATCCGCTTATCCCGCAGCCTCTGAAATTCGTGCTACCCGAGCTTTTGGAGAAGGAGGGTTTCGAAGTCACGATTGACCGACCCGACATTGTGCCAACACCTGATGATTTCGATCTCGTGATCTATGCGCTGGGCGATGAGTCGCTGCTCGTGCGGGGCAGGATATTTGTCGACTGGCATCGCATGGGGGGCGGGGGTCTCTTCAAGGCGATGTATCGGCCTTGGACGAATATTCCGTCAATAATGATCTCCTTCGGGCATCCATATCATCTCTACGATGCGCCAAGAGTACCGGCCTACATCAACGCGTATTCCACAATGGACAGCGTCCAGGAAGCCGTCGTTGATTGCATGCTTGGTCGCAAGCCCTTCATGGGAACGAACCCCGTGGATCCATTCTGCGGCCTTGAGGACGCGCACTTTTGAGCCTGCGTCTCGGACGCTCAATAAACACATGCTATGGGCACAACGATTGCAGTTTGCGCCGGCAGTTATGGTCGCTCCACCATGACGCGACCTCGACCCTTTGCTTTGGTCATCGACACTCATCCTCCCTGTCGATGCAGTCGCGAACGAGATTTCCAGACGACTAATTCATGAGGGTGCCTTCACAACCGACATGGTCGTGAAGAGCGGTTGGTCTGTGACCGTTGCGGCAAATATGGTGATCGCCGAATATGTTTCGGCGAAATCCTAACCGGGCAAGTGCACGGCCACCGGGCGGGAATCCTGCGGGCCTGGATTTGGTAGCTGTCGGCAACAAGCCTTGAACCTGAAGGATTAGGGGCTCAAGGCTTGGGTTCAGGGTGTCATCTGGCGAGGCGGACACCCGATCCTCCGTTTGGAGCGGGCCCTTCATCGAAGAATATTATTCCTCGCGATTCGTATACTCGTCTTATTGCCTCGATTGTAACAGGTTGCGGCCCACGGGGGCCGGGATCATCCTGTTCAACTCGGCTCACCGTGTTGGCGGTTACTTTGGCAAGTTCGGCGACTTCGCGTACACCAAGCTTCAGAATTGCGCGAGCAGCACGCGCTTGAGTGGGATCCAAAAATACGACCTCGTATTTATTTCGATACAGGGTATTGACGAATACCAAGTCTCGATATAAATACACTGTATCCGTAGTGTCATCAACGCAGATTGCTGGGCGTAGTGCGCCCTGTGGAACATCTACGCCCGAAAAGCGCTTGAACTAAATCTCGGTGAGAACGGAATGGAACTGCGCCAACTCTCCTATTTCAAAGCGGTGGCCGAGGAGCTGCACTTCGGCCGGGCGGCAGCCAGGATGCACATTGCCCAGCCGGCACTCAGCAATCATGTGATGTCGCTGGAAAGGGAGCTTGGCTGTCCGCTGTTCATCCGCTCGACGAGAAGGGTGGAACTGACCAGGGCAGGCGAGACCTTCTACGATCGCTGTGTGCGGATCTTAAGCGACATCGACCTGACCACCGAACTGACGCGGGCTGCCGGCGGCAGCCGCATCCGCCAGATCAGGATCGGCAGCATCTACCCGGCCACCATGGGCATGCTGCCAACCTTCCTTGCCAAGATCGCCCGCAAGTATCCCGATGTCCGCATCCA
>NZ_KB897874.1:0-26187 GCF_000377185.1 Rhizobium sp. 42MFCr.1 | reverse complement strand
GACTACATCTACTCGCTGCTGACCGGCTACGACCAGCAGCCGCCGGCCGGCGTCCAGGTGGCCGAGGGCACGCACTACAACCCGTACTTCGCCGGTGCTGCTGCTCTCGCCATGCCAAAGCCGCTCTCCGACGGCCAGGTCACCTATGACGACGGATCGCCGGCGACGGTCGACCAGTACGCCAAGGACGTCTCCTCCTTCCTGATGTGGGCCGCCGAGCCGCATCTCGAGGAGCGCACGCGCACCGGCTTCATGGTCATGGTCTTCCTGGTCATCTTCTCCGGACTGATCTACCTGACCAAGCGCTCCGTCTACGCAAACAAGGAACACTGAGGCCCTGGAAGGATCGTTTCAAAGCGCCTCTCTTTGCTCAAGGCCAATGATGCGCTGCGGAGGGGTCGATAGAGTAATTCAGCTTTCGAAGCCGCACGGAAGCCTCCTGAACAAGAATGTGGCGGCAGGAGTTTACTGATGGGTTCCTTCAGCGCGTGGCACTGGCTCATAGTGCTTGCAATAGTGCTGCTTCTATTTGGCCGTGGAAAGATCCCGGAACTGATGGGAGATGTGGCGCAGGGCATTCGGGCCTTCAAGAAAGGCGTCGAGGACGAAAAGGACGAATAGACCTCCCGGCGGAGATCCCGACAGCGATTGACGCTTCAATGGCCAGCATGCCCACGCCGATTTCCCTTCAGGAGTGTCACGACAAATTGGCTCGCCCTGAGGAACAGCGCAGGGGGATCACTGTTTTGGGCAGACGTGGCGCAAAGCTTTAGCGCAAGGGCGAGATTGGTCGATTTCTTGTGACCGCGTCGGGTTTCGAACCATGTCATGATCTTCGCGAACACGTCTCCGTCCGACGCAGCGGTAAGTGGCAAGGTCGCGAGTAGCAAGGTCGCTACATCGCGAAGGTCATCACGCCCGTGGGTTTGCATCGGGTCCCACACCTCGAAGTAGAGGCCTCGAAGCAGCAGTGGCAGATCGTTGCCAACCCTGGCATTGTCATCCACCGAAAGCCTGTCACGCACCGTGTGCAGGGTTATTCGCAACACTTCGTAGGCGACGCGCTGCTCGCAGCCGAGCACACCATGCTCGCCTCGAGGACACAGGTCGGGAACCAGGCGAACGGGATGGAAAACCAGGGCCTACCCAAGCCGGAGGGCGTCGGGCTCATTGCACAGGATGGACGATGGCAGACGTGTCGATCATTATCAGTCCGGAATTCCGTGCTCGTCAAAGCCGACGATCTCCTCGTCGCTGCGATTGTCCAATTCCGGCAATTGCGCCACTCTTTCGCGGATCCGGCGCAGTTCGTTAAGGAGACGTTGCCGGGTGCCGACGCCGTAGCCCAGGCGATGCAGGCGTTCGCTGAGGGCCTGATGAATGGCGGCGGTCTTGCTGATACCCTGGCGGCGGGCAAGCTCGTCGGCAAGCGCGACGGTGGCCGGGTTTTTGATGTTCAGGGACATGACAGGCTCCAAAGTCTACCTTTTGTTGATTTTCTCGCTGTGAAGCCGAGGCCTGTCAAGTTCGTCCGATAAGGGTGTCATCCTGCTCCTCATTTGACTTTCCGCGCACAAAAATGCTGGCGACCGTTGGATTGACACGACTGAGCATCGGCGCCAGCGACGGGGTTGCTGACTGCCCAGCGTCGGCGGTCTCGAGCGACCCGATGGTGAGTCGCAGTGCGCCGATCACAAATGTCATGCTCCTCAATCTGTGAAGGAAGTAGCCGCCAGTCATGCCCTATCTCCCGCATCCGAGTGGGGAGACCAGATTGAGGGGAAGGAATTCGGGCGCATTAATTTAAGCGCAAGTTGCAGACATCACCGACGACTGGAGATTGAGCATCGGCAACGGGCTGCGCTGACAGAGTTGAGGTTGCCATCATGAGGCCGACGCCAGGACTGGGCGGTCGCCATTTCACGGCCAACTCCATGAGAATGCCGCTCGCGACGCCGCATTCCCCCGGACGGAAGTCTAAACTGTGTGCAAGCATTTGGCGATCTGGGTATAATTTGGAATCCCAGGTCGTTTGATCGGCGAAATCATTCACTCGTGATGGAGGGAACGAGTTTCGGGTGTTGATCGGCGAAACTTATCTCGCAGACATGCCCCAGCTTCGAGGTGGACTGGCGAAACGAGCCCCTGTGCAATTCGGCTATCCGTCTTACGATCTTCAAACCGATGCCGAGGCTGTCGGTGCGATCGGTGCCGGCCTCTCGTCGTATGCCACCCGGATGTCTGTCCTGGACTCGAACCATATTCCTCCCTGCATACACACGAATGCCGGTGCCGGCCGGCGTGTGGCGCACGGCGTTTTCGACAAGATTACGCAAGGCATCCTTCAATAGCGCCGGCGCCCCCTGAACAAGGGCGGTTTCGACTTGAGGACAGAACTCCAGAGTGTGGCTGTTGTCATAGACCCACGGCGCAAGCTGCTCGACGACTGAGGATGAGAGCGCGACAAGGTCAACGGTCTCAAAGGTGCCGTGGTCGAAGCCGTCAAGTCGGGCCAGGGTCGTCAGTTCTGCGACGAAGCGCACGAGGTCATCCAGATCGGCTTCCGCTTTGCGGGCACGCGGATGGTTGATGTTTCCCAGCTCAAGCTTTATGGCTGCAAGTGGCGTGCGGATTTCATGAGCTATGCCTGATGTAAGAATTTTTTGCGACGTCATCAGTTCGCCCACGCGTTCGAAAGCACGATTGACGGCAATAGCGAGATGGGCGACCTCGCGTGGCATCCCTTCGAAATTCAGGTGTGACCGTGCATCCATCGGATCAATGTTATCAGCCGCGTCGGCTGCAGCGCGCACCGGGTTTAATGCGTGCCGTACGGACAGCAAAGTGGCACCGAGAACCAGGACTAGCAAGATGCTCATCGGCACCAGCATATGTTCTATGACTTCCTTCCAGAAGACGGAGGAGACCACGTTTTGCGGATCGTCGATTGTTGCGACGTCGATAACGAATCGTTGATTTCCGACCACGAATGCGCGACCGCCGACCAAGGCCAGGGGTTTGCCTGGCTTTAGCGACCTCTGCCAAAAATCCGGCGGATTCACATCCGCTGGAAGAAACCGGTTTTCGCAGGCGTCGTCGCAGGACTCGAACACAATTGCGCCAGTAGCATTGCGTATTCTGGCAACATAGCCGGACGATCGCTCCTGATAGCGCTGCTTGACATTATCAGGAAGCTGGTATCGGGCGCCTTTCTCATCCACGGTTATGCCGGAGGCCAGACGCTCGGTTTCCTGCTCGACAAACAGGCGCGATAGCTCGCCGACGTTCCAATAGTAGTCGGAGAAGATCACGCAGAGTTGCAGGAACATCGCGAGCACCGCAAAGAACGCAATCCGTCTGGTAAGGATTGCGCCGAGTGTAGGATGTGAGTGGCTCACGCGCTCTTCTCTCGTATCATGTAGCCGACGCCTCTTACGGTTTCGATCGACGAGCCCGTCCGATGCCCTTCGAGCTTCCTGCGTAACCTCGAAATCGCGAGCTCGACCGCATTGCTGCTTCTTTCGTCGCCGTACTCTGAAAATGCATGCTCCATCTTAACCTTGGAGATCACCTTGCCGCCATTGCGCATGAGAAGTTCGAGCAGATCCTTCTCCGATGGTGCGAGTGCAATCTCGGCGCCGGCGCAGGTCACTCGTCGTGAAGCGATATCAAGTTGGATGTTCGCAAATTCCAATGTCGGCATCGAGGTGACTGGCGCCCGGCGCATGAGAGCACGAATGCGCGCGATCAGTTCACCGTTGTGGAAAGGCTTCGCAAGATAGTCATCCGCGCCTGCATCCAGGCCAACGATACGCTCATCGATCGCGCCGCGGGCCGTTAGCACGAGAACGGGCGTCTGAACCTTTGCGCCTCTCAGTGATCTCAAGACATCAATTCCGTCCTCGTCAGGCAGGCCGAGATCAAGAAGGAGAAGATCGTAGTCCGCTCCCTCAACAGCGAGCCGTCCCTCCTGCGCGGTCGCGAAGGCGTCGATTTTCCAACCGACGCTTCTGATGGCTTCGCAAAGCAGTTCTCGAAGCCGCAAGCTGTCCTCGATGAGCAGAATTCTCATGCCTTCTTCCGACCAGTAACCATGGACCAGACGAGATTTTCCTTATGCCTCCAGCTTTCGATGACGGCAGCGCCGGCGTGGACGAACGCTAGGACCATGATGCTGTTGGCGATTGCGCCGTGCAATTCCTCCAGCCACTTTTCTCCCCAGAAGGCGTCGAGCGTCGTCATCCAGCCCGTCAGTGTCGTTGCGGCCAGCAATGCCATCAGGCAAAGCATCATCACTGAAGCTAACGGATTATGGCCAACGTAGCGCTTTTCGTTCCGATCGAGGATGTCCAGGATCTGCCCCATCACCTTCGAAGGCGTCGGCAAGAAATCAACGAAACGGGAGTGCTTCGTGCCAATGAATCCCCAGATGATGCGGACGAGGATTGCGGTTGTAACGACGTATCCTGTGACGCGGTGCCAATACTTTCCCTCCTCAAGCACGAAGAGATTGAGCGTGCAGGCCACAACCACCGTCCAGTGAAACAACCGGACAACAGGATCCCACACCTTGATCATCCGCTGGGCCGTGTTGTAGGGCGCTGGGCCCTCCTTCCGCGATGAGACCATCGTCATCTCAGTCCCCCTTCTGGACAATGGCACCAGAAACGGGATTGAAATAGACCTCGGCCCGATCTCCATCCTTGTCCTTGCCGTAGATTTCGTAGCAGTTGCCCGTGACCTCGAACGTCTTGACCTTGTAGCCCATGGCGTCGATCTTCGCCTTCATGGCCTCTTCGGACATCCATTTGGACTTTGGTTCACCGGTGCAGCTCGGGCTGGCGAGCGCCAGGGCAGGCGTTGCGGATGCGATAGCGATGGCGGCGATAAGTTTCAGTTTCATGGAAGACGTCCTCTGTTGGTAACCCGTTGCGGGCGACGGGGATACCGATACGGCAGGGAAGCTGTCGGTTTCCCGTCAGACGAACGAACATCCAGCGAGCGTCGTATTCTCGCTTTGCACCAGCGCCTCGTCGTGCTCAGGCCCGGCAGCGGCCCACCGCGGGACGCGCAAATCCGACCGGCAGGCCAGTTCAATCTCGCGCCCGACATTAGGCAGTCAACGTCTGACTTCGATAGAGCATTAGCCAGCGACGTTGAAGCCTTCTGGGGCGAACAGGCAGTTTAAAAGTCCTTTGCGGGCCGACAGATGTCGGGCAAGGTTTGCCCCCGCCAATCCTCTAACCACGCCGCCCGAGATCCGGATGATCCGCGAGTTTTGTACGTTTGGAGTGACGGCCCGGCTACGGCCGCAGCTCGCCTTCGAGGTGCTTCATGGTGAAGTCGTCGATCAGCACTTCGATGTCGACCTTCCAACCGGTAGGATCGAATGTTGGCAGGCCGCTTGCCTCCCATCCACCTTTGGACGATTTTTTGAGATCGTACTTGATCGGCTCCACGCCGGCGTCTGGATTCCACGCACGCAGCGTTGCGCCCTGCGGATCGATCGGATCGAAGTCCGGGGTCAGGAAGTCAACCTCCGCCTTCGCCGTGCCGGCGGCCAGGTCGGGCACAAGTTTCAGCTGAGCCATGACTTCACCGGAATGAAGATGAATGGAGAAAGCCTGCGGCCCTGCGGCATATTGCAGTTGATCCGGCCCGGCGAAGCGCCAGAGTGACGCCGTGGCTACGATTGCAACAGCAAGCGCAACTTCAGCGACGATTGATCGGCGGAGCTTTCGGCGAGCAGTCTGATCTCCTGCAGCAGCCGGCCTCGTCAGCCAGAATCGATTGTATATTGCGAGAACGCAGAGAATTCCAACCAGGGCCACCTTCAATACGAGCAGCCGGCCGTAAAGCGACAGCGGAATGGTCTGGACACCGGGCAGCTCAAGCCACGCGAGCGCCGCGCCTGCCGTCAACAGCACGAAGAACGGCAGTGGAATGACACGCGAGAAACCCGCAAGCGGATCCGTGGGCCCCGTTCGACTTAACCGCCAAAGGGGAGGCAGGCTACCGATCCAGAAGAGGAGCGTCGCGCCATGAAGAACAATGCATGCCCGGGCGAGCCAGGGTGTGGCTACGACGTTGCAATGACCTGTGAAGGCGAAGGACGCGGAGGCCGCACCCATCGCAAGAACCGCAAGCGGAAGGTAGGCGGGGCTGGCTCGACAGACGGGTATCGAAACAAGAAGAACGGCGACTGACGCCATGCCTGCGGCGATCGCAGCGCCGCTCCTGGAGGCGACAAGCAGCGGCTCCAGGCCAGCGAAGGCCAGACCGAGGCCCATTTCGTCCAACCCCTGCAGATAGACACCCGACGAGAAGAGAAGGACGCCCAGAACGATGACAAGATCAGGTCGCCTTATGAGCGACATCGTCGGATAAAGCCATCGAGTGAAGAGCGTTCCGCCGATCAGGACGGCGAGGTATAGAATCGAGACTGTGTGTATCGACCATATCGCACCCTGTAGCAGTACGGAGGTGTCCGCAACAGCCGGTGCGGAAATGGCAGATGGTGCGCCGACGTGAAATACGATCGAGCCCCCGACCGGATGTCCATCCTCGGAAACCACGCGATAACTGACAATGGCGGTGCCGTTCGAGATCGACTGCGGGATCGCCAGGTCGACTTCGGAGCCTGATGTCGCGGGAAGGTCGATCGAGGTTCCTTCGCCGATCTTGATGCTTGCCCGGACAACGCTGACCGGTTCGCTGAACCGAAGCTGGACATTGGCTGGCGCTGCTTCCACGACAGTGTCATTGGCAGGTGAGGCGTTCAACAAGACGGCATGGGCATATGCGCCGGAAGGCGCAAGAAAGCCCATGCCTGCCACAAGCAGCGCGCAAGCCGCTTTTTTGAATGATAGAGGTGTCGCCCAGTTACGATTTCCAAGCCACATGGACGATCACCTTGGATCAGGAGCGCGGCTGTTCCACAACGTCGAAATAGGGAGCCGGCTTCTCGTAGTCGTCGGACGACTTGCCCGCCGCGGGAATCTCGATCCAGCGTTCGGACGCTCCGTCGGTGCATTCCTGCACGATCGGGACGTAGACCCGCGTGCCGAGCGGCAGTTCCTTGGCCACCGTCCCGCGGAACACGAACTCGTCATATTCGTCGTCGGCGAGATTTCCACCGCTCCAGACGATCTCGGTGAGACCTTCCTTCACCGGCTTGCCGTACAGATCATAGCTCTTTTCGTAGCTTCCCTTTATCTTCTCGACGGTCCAGCCCGCCTTCGGCATCGGCTTGGCTGACAACAACCCCTCGGGGATTTTTACGCGAACCTTGAGGGTGGGCTTTCCCTCGCAACCGTGGCCAATCCGGACCACCGCCTTGTAGGCTTTGCCAGAGATGCCTTGAGCCTGCTCAAGCGTTGCATGTGCGTGTGCAGCGCCCACTGCGAAGACGCTCAGTAGGAGGGTTGCTGCTACCTGTCTGATCATGAAAGTGGTCTCCCTGCGCGGACTGGCGCAGTGCGCCAGCCCCTGCAGATTCTGGGTTATTGGGTAACTTGCGCGAGGTCCGCATCGAGACGCTTGCGTACCATGTTCGGTACCTTCGCGGTCTTGATCGCATCCAGGTTTGCCGGCTTGTCGCCGACCTGGATCAGTGCCACCATGCCCATGCCGGCATGCGGCGTGCACTTGATAACGTAAGCGCCCGGAACGTCGAACTTGGTCTGAAACTGTTCGCTTGGCTTGGATTTGAACTCAGCCGCACCATCGGGGATAAGACCCTTGAACGTCTCGACATTGTGGCTCTTGTCCGTGGGCACGAAAGTGACGGTGTCGCCGGGAGCGATCTTGACGAAGCCAGGTTCGAACACCATTGCGCCTTCGGTGCCCTTGTTGAGCATTTGCACCTGATGGTCTGCTGCCATGAGCGGTGCTGCAGAGGCGACAAGGGCTACCGTTGCCGCGATCAGGCCGAATTTCAAACGCATTGCATATCTCCTTTTCTACGGGGCCGAAACGTTGGCCTCGGGAACGGTTCTAGGACATGCGGTTGCTGTCTTCTTTGACGCTCGTCAAATTTGGGCAACATCGGTTGCATATATTCGCACCGGTGATGAACCGTTCAGTCGATCGGTGATAAGACGGAGCGACTGGAAGGGCGGGTCTCGTGCTCGACGACCGCCTTGGCCGCGTTCACTTCGTTCGGGATCACGATATCGGAGCAATTCATTGAGGCCACATCACTCGCCAGCCCGTCGGCCAACCCGCCGGCTTGACGCCTGAGGAAGGCCAGTCTTCCAGCCCTCTCGAGGCAAGACGACAGATTCGGCTAGAAGTGCGAATACCTGTTACGATAGTCCCTGCTGCTGAGCCTTATCCAGCATGTCTCTAACCTTGAAGGCGAGATCGCGGGCCGTGTACGGTTTGCGCAGCCACTCGGCGCCGGGAATGACCTCGTTCGTCGCCAGTGCCGGCTCCGAGTACCCGGATGTGAAAAGAATGGCGATGTCGGGCCTGAGGTCGCGAACCTCTCGGGCGAGCTCGTCTCCGGTCATCCCGCCTGGCATCACGATGTCCGTGAACAGCAGCGCGACGTCATCGTTCTCATAGAGCAGTTCAAGCGCGCGGCGTCCATTCTCGGCTTCGAGCACCTGGTACCCCATGTCGGCAAGCCTCGCCAACGCCACCCGTCTCACCCGTGGATCGTCTTCGACGACCAGGATCCGCTCGGTTCCGCGGGGCAGGGCGCTTTCGACCGTGCCTCGATCCTGGCTTCCGGCGTCCGGCCTGGCGCCGCTTATTGCGGGCAGGTAGATCCGGATCGTGGTGCCGCGTCCGACCTCGCTGTAAATCTGAAGGTGCCCGCCGGACTGTTTGACGAAGCCGTAGACCATGCTCAGTCCAAGGCCTGTTCCCGAGCCCACCTCCTTGGTGGTGAAGAAGGGTTCGATGGCCCGTTTCTTCACGTCCTCCGTCATGCCGTCACCCGTGTCGGTCATGGCAATGAGCACGAAATTGCCGCTGCGCACCTCCGGATACATCTTCGCATAGTCGGCATCGAGGTGAGCGCGCGAGATTTCTGTTGTCAGGCTTCCGCCCTTGGGCATTGCGTCCCGCGCATTGAGGGCGATGTTGAGGATGGCGTTCTGAAGCTGGGAGCTGTCGACCAGCACATTGAAGTCGGACCCCGAGAGAACCGTGGACAGCTTGATGTTCTCGCCCAACGTTCTGCGAAGGAGATCAGAGAAGCCGGTGACGAGTTGGCCGAGGTCTGCCTGTTTGGGGCTGAGGGGCTGGCGTCTGCCAAACGCCAGCAACTGCCCTGTCAGCTTGGCGCCGTCGGCTGCCGCATCCTGCGCCTCGCGCAGGATGTCGCGCAGCCGCCCTGGCGGCAGCTTGTCCTCGATCATTTCCAGATTTCCACTGATGACAGTCAGAAGGTTGTTGAAGTCGTGTGCGAGACCTCCGGTCAACTGGCCAACGGCTTCCATCTTCTGCGCTTGGCGTAGATCTTCCTCGATCTTGAAGCGGCTGGTCAGATCGCGCACGAAACCCGTGAAGATGCGCTCGCCATCGGCGGTCGCTTCCCCGACATGAAGCTCCATGGGAAACTGCGAGCCGTCAGCGCGCCGGCCGGTGACGACCCGTCCGTAACCAATGATGCGCTTGTCGCCGGTGTGGAGATATCGGTCGATGTAGCCGTCATGTGCGTCACGGTAGGGGTTTGGCATGAGATTGCTGACATTGCGACCGCAGATATCCTCCGCGGCCATTCCGAACAACGTTTCAGCGGCCTTGCTGAATGAAAGAACGATACCCTTCTGGTCGATGACGATCATTGCATCGGGAACGGTATCCAGGATCGAAGTCAGGTGGGCCTCTCGCGATCGCACGACCTCTTCGGCCTTGCGCAGCGCGCTCACGTCGCTGTTGGCCTGGATGACCGCCGGCTCGCCGTCGGGAAGGTTGACCAGGACGCAGCGGGTCGCGACGTTGATGTAATAGCCGCTCTTGTGGCGGTGAACGACCTCGCCTTGCCAGAAGCCGCGCGACTTCAGATGCGTCCTTATATCTTCCACGGCTTCAGGGAACCGGGTGTCGAGCAGCTCGTCGACACTTTCTCCGACGGCTTCCTCCCGCGCCCATCCGTACATGCTTTCGCAACCGATCGACCAGTGGGTGATCGTACCTTCAAGGCGATGCACGATGATGTCGGCCCCGTCCAGCACGTGCACGAGCGCATCCAGCTCGTGGGGTGATGCGGTGCGTGGCGCTATCAATCGATGGGGCATGTCGGCTCTTTCAAGACATCAATGAACGCTACCCCTATGACAGGTCTTCTCCGAAAAATCATCAGAATTGCCGGACAGCTGGACGAGGCGGGATTGACTGACGATCCTGAGGTCATGCCTGCCTTCCGGGATGACGATATTTTTGGCGGCGAGCTTCGAGATGGTCCGCGAGACGGTTTCGATCGTGAGGCCGAGATAGTCGGCGATGTCCTGCCGGTTCATGGGGAGGCGCAGGAGACCCTTCTTGAGTTGCGAGTCGCTGCGTAACGCCAGCTTCAAGATGAAGCTGCAAAGGCGTTCCTCGGCGTTCTTCTTCGAGAGAAGCACCATCTGGTCGTGGGCAGCAGCCGTCTCCTTGCAGAGCAGGTTGATGTAGGCTGGTCTCAAGGCGTCCGAGCGCGAAACCTCATCGTGGAAGGTCTTGCGCGAAACCCGACGGATCTTACAGTCTGTAACAGCCTCGGCGGTGAACAGGAGGTCGCCCTGCAGAAAAGCGCCGACCACGTCGCCAGCGAACTGGAATGCTGTAATGACCCGGCGGCCTTCACCAATAATGCGGTGGAGCCGGACCACGCCTTCCACAATCTGGAAGAGGTGCTTGGCGGCGTCTCCCTCCCAGCAGATCGCCTCGCCAGCCTCGACCGTCTCTGTGGCCGACATCTGAAATACCGATGCCAGCGGCTGGTCACAGCTCAACTTGCTTGTGGCCTCTACGTTTTCGAAAGCGGTGTTGCCCTGCATCAGCATGTTCGTGCCCCTCGTTGATGTGAGGGCATAAGACGTTGGTCCTGTCACACGGAAATGATCGGACTGTGAGAGTTGGTGCGACTTTGTAACAGTCTGTAACAGCAACGCCTGGCCGGCAGCAAAGTCGCGAGTCGTTGACATAGATCAAGGAGCGTGGGTCCCCGCCATGACAGTCGTTCCCGAAAGTACGAGAAAGGCGGTCGCGGAGCGGTCGTCTGCGCACTGGGGACGACACCATGAACTACTCTACGGAAACGATGGCGGTCGCGGTTGCAGCATTTCTGGCACTGCTGGCCGCTGCATTCGCGCATGACCACCTTTTTGCTGTCCATATGAGCATCCTGTCCTTCTGCTTATTGGCGGGCACCGTGCTCCTGATCAGGAGGATCGACTTCTCTCCTGCGGCACGAATTGCCAAGCCGGACACCTCGGGTTATTTCGACGAGGTCATCCGGTATGGGCTGATCGCCACTGTCTTCTGGGGAGTGGTCGGTTTTCTCGTCGGCGTCGTTGTCGCCGCGCAATTGGCGTTCCCGGATCTGAACATCGCGCCGTATCTGAACTTCGGGCGGCTTCGTCCTGTACACACGTCGGCGGTCATTTTCGCGTTCGGCGGTAACGCCCTCATCATGACGTCGTTCTATGTTGTTCAACGCACCTGTCAGGCGCGGCTCTTCGGAGGAAGCCTGGCCTGGTTCGTCTTCTGGGGCTACCAGCTCTTCATTGTCATGGCCGCGATCGGATACGTCCTGGGCATCACCCAGGCACGCGAATACGCAGAACCGGAATGGTATGTGGACATCTGGCTGACGATCGTCTGGGTGGCGTATCTCGTGGTTTACCTGGGGACGATCCTGAGGCGCAAGGAACCACATATCTATGTGGCGAACTGGTTCTATCTCGGCTTTATCGTGACGATCGCGATGCTCCACGTCGTGAACAACCTCGCTGTTCCGGCGTCTTTCCTCGGCTCGAAGAGCTATTCCGCCTTCTCGGGCGTGCAGGACGCACTGACCCAGTGGTGGTACGGGCACAACGCCGTGGGCTTCTTCCTTACCGCCGGTTTCCTCGGGATGATGTATTACTTTGTTCCAAAGCAGGCAAACCGTCCGATCTATTCGTATCGCTTGTCGATCATCCACTTCTGGGCCCTGATCTTCATGTACATCTGGGCTGGACCGCATCACCTGCACTACACGGCACTTCCCGACTGGGCACAGACACTCGGCATGGTGTTTTCGGTCATGCTCTGGATGCCTTCCTGGGGTGGCATGATCAACGGCCTCATGACCCTGTCGGGCGCTTGGGACAAGATCCGGACAGATCCCATCATCCGCATGATGATCGTTGCAATCGCCTTCTATGGCATGTCGACCTTCGAGGGTCCGATGATGTCGGTGAAGACAGTCAATTCGCTCAGCCACTACACGGAATGGACCATCGGTCACGTCCATTCGGGCGCGCTTGGATGGGTTGGGATGATCACGTTCGGCGCGGTCTACTATCTGACGCCAAAGCTCTGGGGCCGCGAGCGGCTTTACAGCCTGCGCATGGTCAACTGGCACTTCTGGCTCGCGACCCTTGGCATTGTCGTTTACGCGGCCGTCCTTTGGGTCGCCGGCATCCAGCAGGGTCTGATGTGGCGTGAGTACAATTCGCAGGGCTTCCTGGTGTATTCGTTCGCCGAAACCGTCGCAGCGATGTTCCCCTACTATGTCCTGCGTGTCGCCGGAGGTGCTCTCTATCTGGCTGGCGGTCTGGTTATGGCCTGGAATATCTACATGACCATCCGCGGCCACCTGCGAAACGAAGCAGCAATTCCCACCGCCTACGTGCCCCAGGCACAGCCTGCCGAGTGAGGTGAAACATGGCATCGATACTGGACAAACATCAGATCCTCGAGAAGAACGCGACGCTTCTTCTCGTCGGTTCGCTCCTCGTGGTCAGCATCGGCGGCATCGTCGAGATCGCGCCACTGTTTTACCTGCAGAACACGATCGAGAAGGTTGAAGGGATGCGCCCCTACACACCGCTCGAGCTTGCGGGTCGCAACATCTACATCCGCGAAGGCTGCTACCTTTGCCACAGCCAGATGATCCGGCCATTCCGCGACGAAGTCGAACGATATGGCCACTATTCGCTCGCTGCGGAATCCATGTACGACCACCCGTTCCAGTGGGGCTCGAAGCGCACCGGTCCGGACCTTGCCCGCGTTGGCGGCCGCTATTCGAACGAATGGCACGTCCAGCACCTCGCAAATCCGCGAGCGGTCGTGCCAGAATCGATCATGCCGAGCTACTCCTTCCTGAAGGAGCAGGAGGTCACGGTGAAGGACGTCGGCATGGACCTCAAGGCAAACGAGGATGTCGGCGTACCCTACACGCAGGACATGCTCGCCAACGCCGAAGCCGACATGAAAGTCCAGGCCGACCCGAACGGCGATACCACAGCACTCCTCGAACGATATCCGAAGGCGAAGGTTGGCGACTTCGACGGCGATCCGTCGAAGCTGACCGAAATGGACGCCCTTGTGGCTTATCTGCAGATGCTTGGCACGCTCGTCGACTTCTCGACCTACGACGACGCCACCGGTTATCGATGAGGTGAACTGATGGAAACCTATACCGCTATGCGGCACTTCGCCGACAGTTGGGGCCTCCTGGCGATGGCAGCGTTCTTCGTTGGGGCCGTGATCTTCACCCTTCGCCCTGGCAGCGGCCGGACTGCGAAGGATGCCGCCAGCATTCCCCTAAAGGACGATTGAGATGTCGGAAAAACATATTGATGAAATCAGTGGCGTCGAAACGACCGGACACGAATGGGACGGCATCCGCGAACTCAACAATCCGATGCCGAGATGGTGGGTGTGGACATTCTATGTCACGATCCTGTGGGCGGTCGCATACGCTGTCGCCTATCCTGCCATTCCGATGATCACCTCGGCGACGAAAGGCTATCTGGGATTTTCCAGCCGCGCGGAGCTTCAGCAGGATCTTGATCAGGCAAAGGTCGCGCAGACGAAGTTCCACGACATGATCGCGTCAAAGACGGTCCAGGAGATCGATGCCGATCCTTCGCTTCGCGAATTCGCGATCGCGGGCGGCGCCTCGGCATTCAAGGTCAACTGTGCTCCCTGCCATGGATCCGGCGCAAGCGGCGGACCGGGATTCCCCAACCTCAATGACGACGACTGGCTCTGGGGCGGAGACCTCGATTCAATTCAGGCAACCATCGCCCATGGCGTGCGCTACGAAGCGGACGCCGACACCCATGTGTCCGAAATGCCGGCATTCCGTGACATGCTGGATCCCGTACAGACCAAGCAGGTTGCGGCCTATGTCTGGAGCCTGACGAACACGCCTTCCGACGCGTCCGGCGCGGAGGCTGGCAAGCAGATATTCCTCGATAATTGTGCTGCATGTCACGGGGAAGATGCCAAGGGCAAACTTGAGATGGGAGCCCCGAATCTCGCGGACGCGATCTGGCTCAAAGGAAGCGGTGAAGATGCCATCGTCCGTCAGGTAATGGCACCCAGGCACGGCGTGATGCCGGCATGGGCGGGCCGACTGGGTGACACTGCGGTCAAGGAACTCACGGTATTCGTCCACTCGCTGGGTGGCGGTCAATAGAGGAGATCACAATGACGACGCACGACCACAATCCATTGCTTGGCCTTTATGGTACCCCTCGCGCGGTGATCCATTCCCGTGTCTCCGCACGCACCAGCAAGACGACGAATCCTGCAAGCGAACAGGAGGACGCGCAAAAAATTGGCAATTCGATCGTCAGTTTGATCTGCCTCAAGGACCAGAAGCCGACCAGCCGTTAGAAGCATGACTGTCCAGCGGGATGTAAATGCGCACATCCCGCCCCAGTAAACTCCAGGCCGTACCTTCGAAGGTATGGCCTCTTTTTTTGCATCGCGGCTGAGGCTTGCCTGTGGAGGCAGCCCCAAAAGGCAGCAAGATCGTGGATCGTTTGACCTGGCTCAAACAGAGCAGGGCCGAGCTCTGCTATGTTTGCTGTGTCTAGTGGAGGTTTCACATCGCGGACCTCCTTCCGCGATCCCTCCGGGCCACGTCACCTCTCCAAGGCGTGGCCCTCCCTTTTTCGGGAAGCGCCCGGATTATTGATCTGCGTCAAGGAACCGGGATCGGCAAGATGGGAAAACGGCCGGGTGAAATTCGGACGAGCCCAATGAACCTCTACACCGCGCCAGATCCAGACAACGTCGAACGCGTCAATGCCGAGCCGGTCAATGCACGCCGCAATCGCCAGCCGCTTTATGCACCGCGAAAGAAGATATTTCCCAAGCGGGCGGAAGGTCGCTTCCGCAGGTTCAAATGGCTTGTGATGCTGGTTACCCTCGGCATCTACTATGTGTCTCCCTGGATCAGGTGGGACCGTGGCCCTTACGCGCCCGATCAGGCCATCCTGATTGACCTCTCGTCGCGACGATTCTTCTTTTTCTTCATCGAGATCTGGCCACAGGAATTCTACTACGTCGCAGGTCTGCTGGTGATGGCAGGTTTTGGATTGTTCCTGGTTACGTCTGCCATTGGCCGCGCCTGGTGCGGATACGCCTGTCCCCAAACCGTCTGGGTAGACCTTTTTCTTCTTGTCGAGCGCGCGATCGAAGGCGACCGCAACGCTCGAATGAAGCTGGACGCCGGTCCCTGGACGCTCGGCAAGATGCGCAAGCGCATCCTGAAACACACGGTCTGGCTCTTGATCGGCATTGCGACAGGCGGCGCCTGGATTTTCTATTTTGCTGATGCTCCGTCGCTCGCCGTCTCACTGTTTTCCGGCACGGCACCCATCGTCGCATACGCCACGGTCGCCACTCTCACCTTCACGACGTATGTTCTCGGCGGGCTCATGCGAGAGCAGGTCTGTACCTACATGTGCCCATGGCCGCGTATCCAAGGGGCCATGCTGGACGAGAATTCCCTTGTCGTCACCTACAATGACTGGCGCGGCGAACAACGATCGCGCCACGCCAAGAAGGCCCAGGCGGGGGGTCAGGCGGTTGGCGACTGTGTCGATTGCAACGCCTGTGTGGCCGTATGCCCGATGGGGATAGACATCCGCGATGGGCAGCAGATGGAGTGTATCACCTGCGCGCTTTGTATCGATGCCTGTGACAGCGTCATGGACAAGATTGGAAAGCCGCGCGGGCTGATCGCCTATGCGACGCTCAGTGAATATGCGGGCAACATGGCCATCGCCACGGATGGTGGCAGGGCGCCCGTCCAGCCGGCGAAGGTGCGCAATGTTGATGGAACCTTCATCGCCGGGATCCGCCACTTCAACTGGCGGGCCATCGCTCGACCCCGGGTGCTATTCTACGCCGTCGTCTGGGCCTCGATCGGCCTGGCCATGCTGATCCACTTGTCGATGCGTGAACGCCTCGAGCTCAACGTCGTCCACGATCGCAATCCGCAGTATGTCCTCGAGAGCGACGGCTCCATTCGCAACGGCTACACGCTTCGAATCCTCAACATGGTTCCCGCCCCGAGGAAGATCGACCTCTCCATCTCGGGTCTGGAAGGTGCGACGATGCGCATTCCGGAACTGAGCAAGACGGAGGCCCG
The DNA here is from genome assembly GCF_000377185.1 of Rhizobium sp. 42MFCr.1. Lineage (NCBI taxonomy): Bacteria > Pseudomonadati > Pseudomonadota > Alphaproteobacteria > Hyphomicrobiales > Rhizobiaceae > Rhizobium > Rhizobium sp. 42MFCr.1. Next base: position 9,596 of record NZ_KB897874.1, on the reverse strand, counting down.
CAACTTCACCATAGATGCTGCGCCTGACGCGGTCACCGCGCTCAAGGTCTTCTTAACCCGAAAGCAGACCGGCGCCGCCGTCAACGAGTTTCTGTTCTCGATCGAGGACGAAGGCCATTCCGATCGCGCGATCTACCGCGCGGCGTTCAACGCACCAGGAGAGAACAGATGACTGCTCGCACCCATGGCTTCACTGGCCGCCACATGTTGTTCGTCACGTCTGCATTCTTCGCCGTCGTGATCGGGGTGAACGTGACCATGGCGTGGTTGGCCTCGTCCAGCTGGAGCGGACTCGTCGTGGAAAACACCTATGTGGCCAGCCAGGAATTCAACAAGAAGGCGGCCGCAATAAAGGCGCTGGCGGCTACCGGGATCTCCGGCAGCATCTCGATGTCGCATGGAGTGTTCCACTACCACCTCAAGAACCGCGACGGGTCGCCGGCTGCGGCGGATATCGTTGTCGCCAACTTCAAGCGCCCCGTGGGCGATCACGAGGATTTCAATATCTCGCTCGAAAAGGCTGGCGAAGGCAGCTTCACGACAAGCCGTCACGTGCCTTCTGGCGACTGGATCGTCGAACTGATCTCGCGCCAAGGCGATGCCGTCGTCATGCACGAGGCCGTTCGTTTTGATACTGCGGGGTTCGGCCAATGACCTGCTGCACAATGGACGCCGACGGCGTGCTGGCAATGAGTGCGACATCCTTCAGTTCCGAGGAAGTTGCCCTTGCCAGTCACCCACTTGGTTCCGGTCTCTTCCAGCTCGATCTCAGCGTCCCGGATGCTCACTGCGGAGCCTGCATCGCGACGATTGAAAGGGCACTTGCAAAACTGCCCTCCGTTCGCAAGGCGAGAGTAAATCTAACATCCCGTCGCGTCAGTTGCGTATATGCCAAGGAGGTTGAGGGGCGCCCGACGGACCCTGCGGAAATCATCAACGCTGTAAATTCGGTGGGCTACCGAGCTCATCTGTTCGCGCCCGTTGCAGCGGAAAACGACAAGACCAGGAACCAGCTTCTTCTGGCAGTCGGCGTCGCAGGATTCGCGGCCGCAAACATCATGCTGCTTTCGGTGTCGGTTTGGTCAGGAGCAGATGCCGCCACCCGCGACATGTTCCATTGGATTTCCGCGATGATCGCTGCACCGGCGCTGGTATACGCAGGTCGCTTCTTCTTCCAGTCGGCATGGAACGCACTGCGGCACGGCCGCACGAACATGGACGTTCCGATCTCGCTCGCGGTGACGCTGTCTTATGCGGTATCTCTATGGGAGACGATGCACCACGGCGAGCACGCCTGGTTCGACGCGACAGTCTCGCTGCTCTTTTTCCTTCTTATCGGCAGGACGCTTGATCACATCATGCGGGAGAAGGCGAGGGCCGCGATCAACGGCCTCGCGAGACTCTCTCCGCGTGGCGCTCTCGTGGTGTCCCCCGACGGCTCGCGTCGCTATGTCGCGATCGAAGACATTTCAGTTGGCGACGAAGTCGCCGTTGCTGCCGGCGACCGTATTCCGGTCGACGGTCTCGTCTCCAAGGGAGAGAGCGACCTGGATCTTTCGATCGTCACCGGGGAAAGCAACCCGGTAGCGGTTTCAGAAGGCGCCGCCGTAAGTTCGGGAGCGATGAACCTGACCGGCTCGCTGGTGGTTCGGGCAACGAAGCTCGCAAAGGATTCGTTGCTTGCGGAGATCATCAACCTGATGGAAGCTGCCGAAGGAGGACGCGCGCGCTACCGACGCATCGCTGATCGTGCTGCGGCCTTGTACTCGCCGGCGGTGCATCTGCTTGCCCTCGTCTCATTTTTCGCCTGGGGGTTCCTGGGCGGAGACTGGAAGCAGGCCATGCTTGTGGCGGTGGCCGTTCTTATCATCACGTGCCCCTGCGCACTCGGCCTTGCTGTTCCTGTCGTACAGGTTGTTGCGGCAGGAGAATTGTTCCGGAAGGGAATAATGGTGAAGGATGGCTCGGCGCTGGAACGTCTGGCCGAGATTGACACGGTCGCATTCGACAAGACAGGAACACTGACGCTCGGAACCCCGCGCCTTGTGAAAACCGTGGCGGACGGCGACGCCGACGTCGCGCTCGCGGCGGGGATGGCACTCCACTCCAGGCACCCGCTCTCTCAAGCCCTTGCCCGCGGCACCCCGATAGCTCCCATGCCGTTCGACCGCGTGAGCGAGATCCCGGGCGGCGGTCTGGAAGCACGTCACGGAGACGGGCACTACCGACTGGGTAGTGCTGCCTTCGCCTGTGCGCAAACCTCAAATTCGGCCTCGCCCGATAGTCCCCTTTCGGAGGTTGTCCTTACGAGCGACGGCGTCGTGAAAGCTCGCTTCTTCTTCGAAGACGTGTTGCGGCCGGGCGCGGTAGAGACGATCGCCAGTCTTGATGCGGGACGTTTTGAAACATTCATCCTCTCGGGTGATCGTCAGTCTGTCGTCGACGCTACGGCGGCCAAGCTTGGCGTTCGTCGTGCAGTCGGCGCCTTGTCGCCAAAGCAGAAAGTCGTCGAATGCGAGACCCTGGACGAAAGTGGACGACGGGTCTTTATGGTCGGGGATGGAATCAACGACGCGCCGGCGCTTGCCGCTGCGCATGTTTCCATGGCGCCGGCCTCGGCCTCTGATATCGGGCGCCAAGCCGCTGATCTCGTGTTCTTTACCGAACGCCTCGATGCCGTTACCGAGGCTATCCAGATCGCGCGACAATCGGCGGCATTGATCAGGCAGAATTTCGCCCTGGCGATCGGCTATAACCTTTTGGCGGTTCCGATTGCCATCTCTGGTCTCGCCACGCCCCTGATTGCCGCGGTTGCAATGTCCACCTCTTCCATCATCGTCGTGACAAACGCTCTCCGTCTCACTGCCTTTGGAACCCGTCCCTTATCGCGGCTTTCAAGGGAGCCAGTTGCGCTCTCCAAGGAGATAAAGACGGCATGAACATGCTCATCTACCTCATACCGATTGCCCTCTTCATGGGGGGCATCGGGCTAGCGGCTTTTCTCTGGTCGCTGAAGAGCGGCCAGTATGACGATTTACAAGGTGCTGCATGGCGAGTGCTCGCCGACGACGAGGCCGATAGCTCGAAACCGTGAAGGGGAACCGATGCCTGTCACCAATCCGATGCTCTTGGGGTCGGAGCTGTTTCGCGGTCTCGACAAGGGGGGAAGCCGACGGTCTTCTGGCCCTGGTCGAACTGCGCAGTTTTGCCCCGGGTGAGCAGATCGTCGCGGAAGGAGAGATCGCAACCCGTGTCCTTATGGTTCTGAGCGGCTTGATGTGCGTGACGTGCTGGGAAAGCTCGCGCCGTGAGACCGACATCTCCCTTTGCGAACCCGGAGACATCCTTGGCGAACACCAATTGCCGAGAGACGTTGTTCAGCTCAAGGCGCCCGGGCGGCAGACTTCACGGAGATCGCCATGATCGACTTGCCGGGAATTCGGGCGCTTGCCGAAAGGAGCCCGCAACTCAAGCGCAACCTGATGCGCTTTATGGCGTGGCATCGCCATTCAGCGCTTGAGTGCCTGGCAGGAGATCGCCTCCACACCGCAGCCCTGCCGCTTGAGTTCGTTGTCCGCCTTTCCAAATGCCGCCCAATTGGCCCGCCTCTTACGAGCGGGGCTTTTTGGGGGGCGATAATCATCCGTACACAGAACGCGATCCGGTTTCGATCTTAGGCGTCGAATAGCGACGACGGTAACTCAACGGTTATTCGGCTCGGTCCCGCGAGGCGGATTGCCACGGCTTCTCGCAGGAGAGCAAAGCGGAGCTCCAACGCGGTGATCTCTGGTGACCTTGGCAGCTTGGTCAGTTCAGTTGCGAAAAGATCGAACTCCCTTCCAAGCGAGGTTTCATCAAAAGGTGTGTTCACTTGCTCTCGACCGATGTTTGCTTGAAGACTCAACAGCCATGGACTTACAGCGAGTGCTGCGAATGCGCTTAGCCTGCGAGTGGTCATGCTTAATATCCAATTAACAATCTCGCGGGCGGCGTAGAAAATTGCGCCGGTTCCGGAAGCTCCGAGGGGTTTACACGCGAGGGGGCGTGTCGGAGCATCCCGGTGTCCGGTGAGTTTGGACGGCACAAGTTATGCGGGACAGGGCGGGCTTGGATAGTGGACAAAGGTCCTGAAGCCATCAGACCCGAGTCCGATCTGTTTCGGACTAAGGTCTGATATTGTAGACTTGAACCGCTCTTGTTCAAACCTTCCTTTCAAGTCAGTCGCAAACTCCGACCCCTGCTGACCCGCAAGGCACGCGACATCAATCCGACCGACCTGTGGTCGCCAACCGTCACCCCAGAGCCAATTTATCGATCGGAGGACGTGCTCCCGAGCACCGACCTGATTGCGGTCAGCATCATCTCTTCGTAGTCAACGGATTCTGGTTGACCGACAACAGCGATTGTGGGTTTCGCCATATCAATCAGTGTCGATGCTGCCTCCCTCACATCTCGCGTCGTGACGCTTCGGATTCGATTGATCTCATCTTCCGGGGATACGATCGTGCCAAATGACAACATAGCCGTGCCTACCATGCGGGCCGCGTCAAACGGTGTTTCCCGGGCGCGGACGAGGTTGACGAGGCATTTGTTTCTTCCACGATGTACGGCCTCGTCATTGTCGGCCGCTGCCATCTTCGAAAGTTCAATGCCCATCAGCCGGAGGGCATCTCCAACATGAGTTGCCGATGTCGCCGCATACATGCCGAATAAACCGAAATCGGAACCGTGTTCTGACCACGCTCCGACCTCATACGCCAGACCATGGTCCCGCCGGATTGATCTGAACAAGGGGGACGACATTCCCGTTCCCAATGCCTCCGCAAGGACTTGAACCGCGTAGCGATGACGGTCACCTGCCCATGCCGTTGGAAATGCGCAGGCTACGATAGACTGACTTAACTCCGATCGGGTCTGCAAAAAAAGTCCGCCTGAGTAGGCCGCCTTGGGTGGTTCTTTGCGCGTTCGGCTGGAGACCTGCATAGGATCCAGAAACCGGTTGGCCAGCACAACCAAATCATGGTGGGATATGCCGCCAGCCGCAATCAATATCATGTTTTCAGGCTGATAGTTCTCGACGACGAAGTCCATCAGATCTGCGCGGCTTAGCCATGCCACTGTCTCTGGGGTGCCCAGAACTGATTTTCCGAGGCTCTGATCGGGATAGGCCCTCTGCGCCAACCCCGCCAGCGCGCTGAGCGCAGCATCATCCTGGGCTTGCAGAATTTCTTGTAGAATGATTTGTCTCTCGACATCCATATCTTCAGGGTCGAGTCGAGGGGATATCACTACCTCTGTCAGGATCGCGACCGCTTCAGGAAGCATTTCCTTCAGCCCCTCAACATAATAGAGCGTGTAGTCCTTGCCCGTAACCGCGTTGATTGTCGCCCCGAGGCTTTCAATCCGCTGTGTAATCTCATCGGACGCGTGGTGCCGTGTGCCCTTGAATGCCATGTGTTCGAGAAAATGGGCGGTTCCATGAGCGGCTCCATCCACTCTGGAACCAGCCCTGATCATAATTGCGACTACGGCGCTTTCAAAATCCCTGAACGCGATCGAGACAACTTGAAGGCCGTTTGCAAGGCAGGAGTGGTCAATCTTCATGGCAACTCCAAATTCTATCGCTCAGTCATATCTTTTGTAGGATTTTCTGATGTCGCTAAGGGTGCTTGGGCACCACTGCTATCCGGACATTGTTCACTTCGATCAACGTTGAGGCGTTTCATGAGTGCTGGCCTATGCGCAATCACAGTGCGGGTGGTGGTCATCTCCGACAAAATATCCGCTATGGCTTCTTCTGCTGGTTCATCCAGATTTGCCGTACCTTCGTTCAACAGAAGAAGCTGCGGCTGCCGGTACAAAGCCCGCGCCAGAGCCGGACAAAAGGCGATCGTCTTGCGTGACTGCGCCAAATCTGGCGCCGGTATAATTGCCAATGTTGCGGAGATACTGGACTTCCATCGACGAGCACTTTGCCGGGAACGGGATAGTGCAGGCTAATGACATTCTTTACAGACGTCACCGCTGCGAGGCATGCTGAAAAGTAGCGACATTCCTTTGTATTACCTCACGCCGCTCCCTTACCGAATTGAATAGTGTCTTCAGGATTTGCGGTTTTCATATCCGTAGAACTACCAATGAGAATATCGGCGACGTTCTCCTGTAGATGGATCGCATGCAGCGGCAAACAGAAGCGCCACGGAGTATCCTCGGGAGATGGCTCTCGTCACGCGTCGCATCAACAGAAGCCGCGCTATCTCGGCCGGCGACATCCAGGCTCCGACATCGCGCTTCATCGTCGAGGAGCCGTTCTGCTACGAAAGCAGTTCCCGTGGCGGCCATACTTGCTTGAGCGCGGAAAGAGGCGGCCGCAAAGCGGGCAGGTGATACGGCCTGCCAAGAAGCTGGCTTCGAAGAACGGGCCTCCACCTGCCTCCCTTTAATGTCATGAAGGCGGTCGATCGCCTCGCGCGGCAGGAAGAACATTCTCAGTGTATTGCAGATCCACGGAATATAAGTTTTTCGATGAAGCGCCAGGTGTATTGCGGACAGAAAAACGCAACCAGCATCAACTGCCTTCGAACCAGTGGCATTGTCTCTCATCCTACGTTATCTGGATGGAAGGATGACAGCAGGGCACAAGGCACAGATGGACGCTGACCGTATTCTGGTCGTCGACGATGACGCGCGCATAAGACAGATGCTAGTTCGCTATTTTGAGGACAACGGATTCCGAGTGACAGCCGTCGGTAACGGCACAGCCATGCGCTCCGAATTGGCAAGGGAATCCTACGCGGCCATATTCCTCGACCTGGTACTGCCGAACGGAGAGAACGGTCTCGAACTGCTGCGTGAGCTTCGTGGCACCTCTGACGTGCCGGTCCTGATGCTTACCGGGCAGGACGATGTCACCGACAAGGTGGTTGGCCTTGAGGTCGGCGCCGACGATTACATTGCCAAGCCCTTCCATCTCAGGGAGCTTCTTGCGAGGCTTAGGACCGTGCTGAGAAGGCGCACCTCCTCGGGCCTGCCTTCCAAGTCCGGCGCCCTCGACGAGGAAAGCCTGGAGTTCGAAGGCTGGAGGCTCGACATCTCGCGAAGGCGGCTCACCTCTCCTTTGGGCGCCGACGTGTCCCTGACCACCGGCGAGTTCGACATGTTGCTCGTGTTTGTCCGCAACCGGGGTCGTGTGCTGTCGCGGGACAAGCTCATGGACCTGACCCGAAACCGGAATCTCGAGGCCTTCGACCGGGCGATCGACGCCCAGATCGTTCGGCTTCGCAAGAAGATCGAGACAGATCCCAAGAGCCCGGAGCTCATACAATCCGTACGCGGCGTGGGTTATGTGTTTACCGGGCGGCGAAGCTACTCTTCCAGTATTTGATCTTCGTCAATGTGCGCCTTGCGGGTTTGGCTATTTTCCGGCCAGCAACGGCGTCAGGAAAAATGACTATCTGGATCCTCTTCGCGGTGATAACGACCGCAACAACAGCCATACTGCTGCATCCACTTTCTTCGGGGCGCGGTCGGCCGATACAAGCAAGGGGAGCCGACAGCCTCTACCGAAAGCAGCTTCTGGAACTCGAAAACGAGCTTGCATCCGGAGACATTCTGCCAACTGAATACGAGTTGGCCCGGGCAGAGACAGCGCGGCGCCTTTTCAAGGAGAGCGAAGCGGCAGAACGCGGTTCATCGTTAAAGCAGCCCGGTAACTGGCTCCGTCCTGTCGTCGTCGCATTTCTTCCCTTGCTGAGTGTCGGACTGTACGTCTCTCTTGGATCACCTGACATGCCCTCACGCCCCCTGCAAGCGAGGCTGGCAGATCCGGGACACGATTTCGCAATTCTCGTAAGGAAGACCGAAGACCATCTTTCTCGCAGCCCGAATGACGGCCGCGGATGGGACGTTATAGCACCTGTCTATCTCCGAATGGGCCGCGCAGCCGATTCGGAACGAGCTTACCGGAACGCGCTTCGTCTCCTCGGACCGCAGGTTTCGAGGCTCGAGGGACTGGCGGCGGCGTTGATAACACAGTCTGGCGGGGCGGTTGCCGAGGACCTTCATGTGGTCCTCTTGCAGATACTGGCTATTGAACCTGACAACCCACGCGCAAAATTCTATCTGGCACTCGGCCAGGAACAGGCTGGCAGTCAGGCTGAAGCAAGGAGTGCTTTCGAGGCGATTGCCAGGAGTTCTCCGGCAGATGCCCCCTGGCTGCCGCTCGTCAACGAGCACATTGCCAAGAATGGAGGCCCTATTGCCGCCACAGGGAGAAAGGGGTCGGACCGACCAAAAGGCGGACGCGGCCTTTCGACCACACAGAGCGCTGATGCGGCAGAGCCGCAGGACAAGATACAGGCGATGGTCGAAAGCCTTGATAGCAGGCTTCGCGCTGAGCCCAACAATTTCGACGGCTTCATGCGGCTTGTGCGTTCTTATGCCGTATTGAACGAAAAGGCGCACGCGGTCGACGCGTTGCAGCGTGGACTCGCGGTCTTCCCTGCGACGGGCGAACAAGGAAAGCAACTGGTCGCACTGGCGCGCGAACTTGGCATTGAGAGGGAATGACGGAATGACACGCAAGCAAAAGCGCCTGGCGGTGATCGGTGGCGGCATGAGCTTCATCATTGCCGCCGTGCTGCTCGTCATGTTCGCCTTCAGCCAGTCGGTGGCCTATTTCTACATGCCGTCCGATCTGGCGAAAATGCCGGTGGCACCGGAAACCCGCATACGTCTCGGTGGCCTCGTCGGCGAAGGCAGTATCCTGCGCGGGAAAGGATCGACAGTTCGATTTGCGGTCACCGACCCCAGCGGAGAGAGCGTCAGCGTCAGGTACGCCGGCATTCTCCCAGATCTGTTCCGTGAGGGGCAGGGGGTGGTGACCGAGGGCCGATTCGAAGGGGCGAGCCATGAATTCGTCGCAGATACGGTACTCGCCAAGCACGACGAAAAATACATGCCGAAGGAAGTTGCCGACAAGCTGAAAGAGCAGGGACTGTGGCAACACGCGGGAGAACCGCAATGATCATCGAGATCGGCCACTATGCCCTGATCCTGGCGCTGGCGACGGCGCTCGTGGTTTCCATCGTGCCGGTGATCGGTGCAAGGCGCCTCGACCGTGCGATGATGGATCTGGCTTCGGTCGGGTCGCTGGCTATGTTCGCGCTGGTGGCGTTCTCCTTCGGAGTCCTGACCTACGCCCATGTCGTTTCCGACTTTTCGGTCGCCAACGTCTGGGAGAACTCCCACTCGCTGGTGCCGCTGCTGTTCAAATTGTCAGGCGTCTGGGGCAATCACGAGGGCTCGATGATGCTCTGGCTGCTGATCCTGGTGCTGTTCAGCGCCCTGGTCGCGCTCTTCGGACGGAATTTGCCCGATACGCTGCGGGCAAACGTGCTCGCCGTGCAGGCCTGGATATCGGTCGCCTTCATCCTGTTCATCCTGCTGACCTCCAATCCCTTCATGCGGCTGGATCCGGCTCCGGCCGAGGGGAAGGACCTCAACCCGGTGCTGCAGGACGTCGGTCTGGCGATCCACCCGCCGCTGCTCTATCTCGGCTATGTCGGCTTCTCCGTCTGTTTCTCCTTTGCCGTGGC